>JAFUCE010000155.1 GCA_017459805.1 Eggerthellaceae bacterium | reverse complement strand
CTTGTATAAGTTCGTCCATGTTTGCTCCCGTGCTCTAGCGAAAAACTATCGATTCGCTATTATAAGTGAATACCATTCTATACGGAGGAATACATGCTTTCAGAGGAAGCTTTCCAAACACTTTATGCGCGCAAGGACCAGCTGGAGCCTGCGGAGTTTTCGGCGCTCGAGCCGTATAAGGTGGACAATGCCATCATCATGGCGGCGGGGAAGGCAACGCGCTTTTATCCCATTTCCTTGCATACGCCTAAGGGTTTGCTGAAAGTACGCGGCGAAGTGCTTATCGAGCGGCAGATTCGTCAGCTGCAGGAAGCGGGTATTGAACACATCATTGTGGTGGTGGGCTACAAAAAGGAGCAATTCGCTTACTTGGCAGACGCGTATGGGGTTGAACTGCTGGAAAATACTGAATACGAACAGCGCAATAACAATTCAACCATCATGTGCGCAGCGCCCTATCTTGGCAATAGCTTTATCTGTTCGTCGGATAACTACTTTGTTGAAAACCCTTTCGAACCTTATGTCTACGATTCCTACTATGCGGCGGTGTATGCTGAAGGCGAAACGGGCGAGTATTGCCTGACCGTGGACAATGATGACCGCATTATTGATGTGCATGTGGGTGGTCGTGACGCGTGGGTCATGATGGGTCATGCATACTGGAACAGGGATTATTCGGCATCGTTCCTTCGTATTTTGCGTGAAGGCTATATGGAACCTGGCGCTGCAGATTTGCTCTGGGAAGACATTTATAGGCAGCATTTAGAGGAATTGCCCATGGTCATGCGCCGCTATAGGGAAGGGCTTATTTGGGAGTTTGATGCTTTACAAGAATTGCTTGTGTTCGACCCCGCTTTTAATCCGTCTCTGTATGCCGATGACGTATAATACTTCCTTGCTATGATTCAGATAGAACATCTTTCGAAGATATTCATTGGGAGTGAGCGCGAGCACACTGCCTTAGCCGACATCAACCTCACCATCAACGATGGTGATATTTTTGGCATTATTGGCGAATCGGGCGCGGGTAAGTCGACGCTGGTGCGTTGCATTAACTTGCTCGAGCGGCCTTCGTCGGGGCGCATTTTAATTGACGGCAACGACATTACCAAGCTGTCGGGAAAAAGCCTGCTTGCGCTGCGCCGGGAAATTGGCATGATTTTCCAGAACTTTAGCCTGTTCGCCCAGCGCAATGTCTTACACAACGTCACCTTCCCGCTGGAGCTGACGCGCACACCTGCGGCCCAGGCTGAAGAACGCGCCCGCGAACTTTTGCAGCTGGTGGGTTTGGCGGATTTGGCCGAAGCTTACCCGAGCCAGCTTTCGGGCGGCCAGCAACAGCGTGTGGCCATTGCGCGCGCCCTTGCTAACAACCCGAAAATTATGCTTTGCGACGAAGCGACAAGTGCGCTCGACACTATGACAACGCATGCCATCCTCAATCTTTTGCGCGATATTAATCGCGAATTGGGCGTAACCATGATTTTGATTACCCACTCCATGAACGTGGCAGAGGCCGTGTGCAATCGTATTGCGGTCATTGACGGTGGCACCATTGTTGAACAGGGTGAAACCAAGGCGGTCTTTGCTAATCCGCAGGCGCCCATTACGCGAGCCCTTCTGGGTGTGGAGGGTGGTACTGCAAGCGGGATAGCGGCCGACGCGGCAGCCTTCGTCGCACAAGAAAGCAGCGCGACCGACAAAAGTTCCGCCGAACGTTCAGCTGGCGAAAGTGCGGGTGAATAGCCGGTGGGTGAATTCTTCGCACAATACGGTAATTTGCTTGCCCAGGGTACCGGGGATTCCATTCTTATGACCTTGGGCGCCACGCTTTTTGCCTACATCTTAGGCATTCCCATTGGTGTGGCGGTTGTTGTGACAGACAAGGACGGCTTGCACCCAAACCCTGCGGTTAACATGGTTCTGGGTTGGATTGTTAACATTGGCCGCTCCATTCCTTTCATCATCTTGCTGGTGGCTATTATTCCTTTCACGCGTCTTATCGTGGGAACGAGCCTTGGGATTAAAGGTGCGCTTGTGCCGCTCGTTATTGCGTCGGCGCCCTTTGTGGGCCGCATGGTTGAGCAAAGCCTGAAGGAAGTCGATCCCGGGCTGATTGAAGCCGCGCAAAGCTTCGGTGCCAGCAATTGGCAGATAGTTTATAAGGTGCTGCTTAAAGAAAGTCTTCCGTCCCTTATTCGTGGTATTGCCATTACGGCTATTGCGGTGTTCGGCTACACAGCCATGGCGGGTACAGTTGGTGCCGGTGGGCTGGGAGATATTGCCATTCGCTATGGGTATCAGCGCTACCAGACCGACATCATGATTGCTACAATTATCATTTCCATTGTATTGGTGCAGCTCATTCAGAGCTCGGGCGACTTTGCCGCTCGTAAACTAGACAAGAGGAATCGATAATGGTCTTGCTCTTTCAACTAAGCATGCGAATGCCCTAGGGCAGTATGAGTCAGTTCGGTAGCTACGCCGAACTCTCTTTGCCCTTAATATCGTTTTAGTAACTCTGCGGGGAGGGCCCGCTCAAAAGAAAGGACACAAGATGAAAAAACTACTGAAATTGCTCAGCCTGACGGCTTTGGCTGGCGTACTGGCTGTCGTG
>JAFUCE010000154.1 GCA_017459805.1 Eggerthellaceae bacterium | reverse complement strand
CTAGTAGCGGCGACTATCTCATTTTTAGTCCTAGACAAGGTTTGTTTTTTTATGGATTAGTTAGGGATGCAAATATTTGTCCCCTCGATGGAGATGGCTACGCAGGTTTAAACCATGTACTTCTTTTTCGAAAAGCTACAACGAATCCGTCTTTTGCATCATTAAAAGAGGCGATGATGTCAGGCCTACTAGTAGATCCGCTCCTCGTAGAATGTGAATGCTGGGAAGAAGGTTTCTTTTCCAAAGCTATTTATGGTGAACCCTGTGAAGTTGAAAAAGAATACGACATAGGATTTTGGGGTCTATGGTTTTTCGAGGATTCTGTGGCTCCAGTAAAGGGCATCTTTTCTGTTCTTGGTGAGCCAATTGATCATGTCCCGCAATATATTGCTAACCGATGCATTACAAGTAGTTACGGAATATCTTTTGCAATCGAAAAGGAATTTATTCTTGACCCAGGGCTTTTGGAGGTTGATGGTCGTTCTTTTCCTGCTTGGGGAACGAAAGGCTTTTACGCGACAAAAGAAAAATATAATGATGAAAAACCACTGCATAATCAGGTGTCTCCCCTTGTTTGGGTTGATAGTGGCGATGAATACAGTATCTATCTCTCTTGTAATGATTTTCCATGTAAAGACAGTGAATGTAATGGCTACTATATAGAACAGGTGGCAATGAGTTTTTTGGAAAAGCATGCGCAAGGATTAGGAGATCAGATTATTTTTGATTCAGAAGCGGATGTATTTTGCGCTACCTCGAGACAAAAGAAGGCCCTTGAGTGTTTTGCAAAGGATTTTTCTGCATTTCTTGCTGGGCAAGCTTGTGGCAGCAATAAGAAAGCAAACAGATGATGGAGTAGAGGTTAAATTTTGGATCGGTGAGGTGATTTAAATCTATGTTAATTGGAGTTGGTTTTACTGTTACGAATTGCTGGTATGAGATTGGCTCGTCGGGTGTAGTTGAGTCGTTACGTTTGACAATGGTAAATAACCTTAGTTCTGAAGTATTAGATAAGTGCCCAACCATCATTCAGGATACCTTTAATGAAGGTATAAGCGCAGAAGACATAGATCGTGCGCTGGTTGAACTAGATTTTATTATTGAGGAGTTGCGTTCTCTGGATGTAGATTGCGCATGTTTTGTTGATGAGGGCGATGCGGCCATGCATTCAAGCTGGTGTAACGAGAATGCCACAAATTTATCCGAGGTTTTTGTTACGGTGTATGGGCACAACCTACTGCAGTATTTTCGTGCCGTATTAAACGAAGCTAAAGAAGCTAGTGCTGGCCTATGTATCGAAGTGATTTAAGGCTATTAAATACTAGTAGAGTCTCTAGGGAGGAAGAGGATGGACGAGTCTATTAACCAGAATCATGATAACAGTGATGATATTGCGATGAAGAAGGCTGCAGAGATTGCAATCGATTATGCAACGGATTTTGGCGTTAATCTCGATTATTCAAGCACTACCGTTGAGCCTTTAGAGAATATCTTGGATGAGTATTCGAACTCTATCAAGATAGAGCAACCATCTGAAATAGATATCTGGCGACTTTCAGCCTTGTTTGGTGCATATCTTGGCGAAGTAATGCTGCGTAATGGACTTTCGGAAGATGGGTACAGATGGGGCAATGACGATATGGGAATGTATCCTGTTCTTATCGGAAATAACGACTTCATAATTGCACCAATTGATAAGGTTTTTAAGCGTCTCGTGAATGGTGCCGAGGATAGTGTTATTTCTTTTTTTGACGCAGTATTTGTGAGATAAAAAACGGTAGGCACTTTTTCGAGAAAGCCCCCAATTTGGATGCGGCTAATGATGAGTTTGGGGTCCTTGATGGTGAATAACAAATTATCCGTTGGCGATGTAATTGAGATTCCACTTCCAAATGGGCAAAATGCATATGCACGTTGCTATCAGAATAGTGTTCTAGCATTTTATTGTGGATACTACGATTCCTACGATGAGCTTCCGCTTGACACCCCCTATTCGTTTTTCGCCAGTGTATTTTCAAAGGTAACTTCGGATGGGGTTTGGAAAAAAGTAGGCTCCAGGCCCTTTATTAACGAAGATGATATTGCCCCGCCTACGGTTATGGTTGATCCCTTTAGCGGGAATGGCAAGCTTCTTGTAGACGGCGATACTGTTGTTTGTACATATGAGGAATGTAAAGATTCCGAACCAGCTGTGGTGTGGGATCGTGTAAGTGTTGTGCGTAGGTTGCTCGGGGAGAACGTCATTGAACCCAGAATGCGCCCCCGCCCTCCCGAAATGAGTGTGGAAGACTGGCGAGCTGTTGCCAACTCCCCCTCGCCGCGATCTATTGAGATGGAGCCATTTCAAGCTTCCGATTCATATAAACCTCCGCAGCCTCGTATTCTTCCGTCTACTACATTGGAGTATGAGGAACAACTGTGGAAGATTCGACATGAGCTTGAATATGCCAAAGAAGGAAAGTCGACGTATCCAGGCGGTTATCCTAATGGAGTCGCTGAGCGTCTTAACCTCATGCGGTGCTTATACGCTGCGGGCTATGACTATCAAATGCTAAAACAAGAGCTCTCGGTGTTGATTGAGGCTGCTGCGAATGACTGGCTGAAAGGGGGTAAGTATGGTAATCCAGTCTATCATTTCAACTATGTCGATATATATGCATGGTCTTGGTTTTTGGGGGTCTCAGATAGCGGTCTTGAGGAATTATTCCGGGTCTATTCCAAGCCTTGCACTGAGGATTCTTTAGGGGAGGTTGTCCAAAAGGCATTTTGTTTTGAAAGAATTCCTCGTACCTATCACTTGAAGAAAACTGGCAATCCGTTGCTCGATAAGGCTCTTCAGTATGTCAATGGTGAATATAGCTCCGATAAAATGGAGAAGGCTATTGTAAAAGCATCAAGAAGTCGTGACAACTATATCACTATCCATAGTGGTTGTGGGATGGGCCTGGCTCTCGGTGTGGCTTTCATACTTGATGTATATGATTGCAGTTTTGACAACCTTGATGAAACGCAAGGATGGCCGCTAGATTTAATTGCCCATAAACACGGTTGAACCGGGATGTAAGTTTTATTAACAATGTTTTTCTTTATCGCGAAACATGCCCTCAGAGGACTTGATTCATATCATATTAGGGGGCGAGAGATTGATAATCCTCACAACATTGACAATCTAGAGGCCTTGTGACCTTGGGATCACGTGGTAAAAGATGCTAATAGATTTTATTCTGGTTCTGTACCAAAAGAATAAATGGGACGGAAAAAGAGGTGGCTACATGGCATCAATGATAGAGTGGAATACCTTCCCAATTTATAACAGTACCTATGAAGAAGAGTATGGACGTTCCGATGTCCTGACGAGAATGATGCAAAAATTATCCTTCAAGAATATAAATCGTCTGCAACAGCGCCACTTAGGAAAAACCAAGAAGAAGGGTTCAAAGAAATCGAAAAATTCGGAGCCAAGGTTGTCGGAAGGGATGGTGAAGACTAATTCCCACGAGGCTTTAACGTCCCCCCAGGTACAGAAGTAAAGGTTATTAGACCCGATTAGACAGGTTTGTAAATCCTGGCTGTGATGCTATTTGGCTGCTTGTATTACTGGAATTGTTCTATTGGAGGAGATAAACATGGATAAGACAGACGAAAAAGAACTGGAGGCTGTTATTAAGACAGCGGCTAAAGAGCATGGTTTTAAGATGGTATCTGGCATTATCTGGTCTATAGATTCTGATTTATTTAATAGATGTAGTCCTTCTATCAGAAGAAAGCAAGGAAATATTTACTACAATGTAGAAGTTAAGAAGCTTGTTTATGACGAGTTGTTCTGGGACATTATGGATATGTCGGATAACCGAAACGCTCGAGTGTCGCTGCGTGCGAATGGCGCTTTTGTTTCTCCAAGTTTAGAAATAAGCCAAGGGGTTCTCGATGTCGGAGAGCCATTTGATGAGCTGGCAGAAGAGCTAATATCTTGCCTCATTAAATCCCTTGCAGACTTTAGGGCCACGGTAGACAATCTTAGTCAACACATTGTCGAGAACCCTGGTGACGGCTATTTTAGAGATACTGTGCTGGAGTCGTTAGCATACCTCGATTTAGGCGATATTGATTCTGCAAAACAAATTGCGCGCGACCATTTCGGTAAGGGACGCTTTGTGAATGGCAGAAAAGACTTTTTCGAGAGACTTCTAGAATTATATTGCTGAGAATAATTACCCTGTCAGTTAAGGTGGAAGGCTGTGCTTTTGGCGGGCACAATCGTGATGGCGTGTATTTTCTGCCTGCTGTTGTCTGGGGTAGCACCATGGCAAAGTTAGAGATGTTAGGGTTATAGGACAAAAGCGTCCTATAACCCCAAACAGCCCCTATTTTTAAGGCAACAGGGTGCTAACAAATACTGCACGCGGGAGCGTTCTGCGCTATAGTGAATATCTAAGAAATGTGCGAGCATATGCGAGGTGAAATATGTCTTTATTTGATTCCTTCGACGGTAAAAGCCCATCAGAAAACCCCCAGCAAGCTAACACGCAGCTTAGTGCAAAAGAGCTTGAAAGTGATGCCATGGGCAAGCTTCTCTCAAGCCTGCTTTCAACGGAGCTGCCCGATGCGATTGACCTTATTATGCTGGGCCCCAGCAGTGCATCTGGCACCGAGCCAGGCCAGGGTTTCGCGCTCTACGCCGCGCGTTTGTTTTCCAACATTGGAGCGTCGCGCATTCGTACCATTGCGGCATCCTACGACATTGATGTCATTCGCTTAAGCAACACTAAAACCTTCTGGGTGCGCTTCCCCTTTGCAGACCTTAGCGACGATGAACTATCCTGCGTACTTGCGGCAGAGGCAGCTATGAATCGCCTCCTTTTCGTGAAGGAAGCCTTCGATGCTCAGTCGACTGCCCTGGTGTGGAGCGAACTCGATTGTGCCCTTGCCGATGCCAGCTTGATTTCGTCCTTAAGTGCAGGGGCGTCTGCTCAAATAAAAGGCGCGGGGGCAAACCCGCTTCAGGAAGTCTTTGGTGTTCAGGGTCGCAAAGGCGGGGAATGGGACCTTCGCACTCGCTTTGCTTTGGCAGTGGAATCCCTGCGCGTGCCCTATCGTCTTTCCTATAGCTTCGATTGTAATGCAGCGGAGGGCTTGTTTTCCATCGACTACACGGCGCCCTTGGCGGACTGGATGCCCCAGCAGCGCTTCGATGTAGCAAGCGGTCTGTGGCTCGATGTGTCGCAGGAAACGGCACAGGAAGCGGCGCGGTATACGCTGTCGGTGGGCGTGCTTTTGGCTGCTGCTGCTTTCGGCACCAGTGTGGGCGTGCGTCGGGTTCGCATTTCCAGCCATCCCGTTCGCTTAAGCGCCGACTCTGCCGCGACGCTTTTCTTCGACCGTATCCCCTTTATTTCAAATGTAATGCCCGCGATTGAGGCACAGGATATCGTATGGATGCAGCACTTGCTTGACATCTCGCAAACATCCGATGCCGCCTTCGAAAAAAGCATTCGCGTAAACCACAAGCAACCAACGGGCGATTCGCGGCCAGTTCCCGAAGAGCTTCGTAACACTTTGTATGCCGACACGGTGGGCGAACTTGATGTGCTTTCCGACATGGAAACAGATTCATGGGACACCGTCCATGCTGCCGAAGCGGACCGTCATGAATCGCCCCTTGCGGCAATTGCGGTGCTGGAAAGCGTGGTTGACGAGGCCGACAAAGCTGTCGAAAGCCTGCCCACTAATACCAAGGCACTCTACTGTTCCGACGTTGTCTCACGCTTCCTGTTGCCCCTTAATCAAGTGGAGGATGGGACGCGTTTTGTCCGCTATTCCGACTCGGGCTTCCGCGCGCGATCTATTTTGTGCGACCTGTATTGCGAAATGGGTGAACCGGACCGTGCTATTCAGCAAGCAGAAAAGTGCATCGAGCTTGCCCCCACGAGCACCATTGGCTATACCGACCTAGTCAATGCGCTCTTTACCAAGCAGGCTCACGAAGAAGCCATTCCTTACCTCATCCAAGCCCTTAGCTATGCAACGCAGGAAGGCACGATTGCTTATTTGTACTATCGTCTTGCCTTTGCCTTGTGGCAGGCAGGGCGACGCGAAGCTGCGTTGGCGACCTATGTGCTGTGCATGCATCATAATTTTGGGCGTGTTGAAGTGGTGCATCAAGAAATGCATGAACTCATCGAAGAAATGGCCGACCCCAAGGTGCCAAGCGTTGGGGAAGCGCGTGATATTCTGCAGCGTGAAGGCATAACGCCTGCTCCTTCGCCGCAACTACGTCAACTGGTTGCGTCGCAGCTGGTGTCCTTGGTCGACCATGGCATCCTCGACATTGCCGCCCCGCTTTCGCGAATGGTGGGTTCGGTGGAGGGCCATCGTGATGAACTTTATGCGGTGGGCGAGTCGCTTCAAAGCTAGTTTTTGCTAAAAACTTCTTGTTCTACAGCGCGTCTTGTGCGCCGCCTTGCCGTGGAGGATTCGTGCGGCGTTTTGCGTGCTGTGCTAGGATATATGCGCTTATGCATCGGTGGGCCCTGTGTAAGCCTGGTATTAGCTGCCCATATCCCGCAGGAAAAGCTGCGCGGAAGGAGAAAGATGTCACGTAAAGACGCGCGCACCTTGCGCACCCGTTCGCTTGCGCAAGCAGGCATTATTGCTGCGATATATGCTGCCGCAAGTTTGGTTTGTATGCTCGTACTCCAGGGTCTTGCCTGGGGGCCCGTGCAGTTCCGTATCTCTGAAGCCCTCTGTGTGGTGGCCGTGTTTTCTGCCCCTGCTGTTCCAGGTCTTACTTTGGGTTGCATCATTGCGAACCTAGTTAATGTGGCAGTAAGTGGCATGGGTATGCTCGGCTTGCTTGACGTTATTTTTGGAGGCCTTGCCACTTTCCTTGGGGCACTCTGGTGCCGCCGGTTTCGTACGCGCCCACGGCTTGCCATCTTTGGTTTTGTGTTGAGTAATGCGCTTATCGTGCCCCTGTATCTACCGATTATTTTGCAAGGCCTCGGTTTTTATACCATCCCCTTTACCACTATTTCCCTTGATGGTGCCTACCTGCCCATGTATCTTTTTGGCCTTATAGCCATAGGTATTGGTGAGGCAGTTGTCATGTACGCGCTTGGGCTGCCCCTTATGGCGGCATTGCGTAAATTTGGCGTGGAAGATGAAGCGGCAGCGGCATAACATCATTTCCATAGCTGATTGTTATAATATGCCGTCCAAAATGCGCAAGAGTGGCTTGCTTAATGTAGCTCAAGCGACAGGCGCATGGAAAGCTAACGAGGATGTGAATGCATGAACCCATTGATTGTTATACCAGTCTTCGTGACGAGTTCGCGTTCGGGCGAAACGCCAATTGAAGCGACTTATGATCATCCTTCAACTTTAGGGCATATTGATGAATTGCCGCGTTGCCTTGAATCTTTGGGCAAGGTGGAGCAGATGGGCCCGATTGCGGTCATCGTTGCCGCCGATCCTGAAATTGACGCACCCGCCACGGAACGCGTGCGGGCAATCTGCGACCAGTTTAGTCAACTTGACATTATTGTGGTGGGCTCTGCCGAAGTGGCGCTTATCCGCAAGCGTTTTGAGCAGCTCAATTTAGACAGGCAAGAAAAGGAAATCGGGCTCGTTGGATACAGTGCCGTGCGCAACCTTGGTCTTGTTCTGGCAAACGTTCTTGGCTTCGACGCTGTTCTGTTTTTGGACGACGACGAAGTGGTGGATGATGTTGACTTTATGTCCAAGGCCATGTATGGCTTGGGCAAGCTGACCAAGCGCGGCATTCCTATTCTGGCCAAGACGGGTTACTACCTCAATTCTGAGGGGACTTACCATTCGCTTCACCAGGACAAATGGTATAACCGCTACTGGGAACAGGGCAGGGTGTTTAACAAGTGGATAGACACTGCCATGCGTGGCCCGCGCCTTTCGCGTTCAAACCATGTGTGTGGTGGTTGTATGGCCATTCACCGTGAAGCCTTCAAACGCATTTGTTTCGACCCCTGGGTGGTGCGCGGCGAAGACTTGGACTATCTGTTGAACCTGCGCATGTTTGGTTCAGACGTGTGGTTCGACAACCAATGGAAGCTGCATCACCTGCCGCCTGAAACACGTAGCGAAGGCAGGCGCTTCCGTCAGGATATTTATCGCTGGCTCTACGAGTTCCGCAAGATTGAATATAGTCGCTCACAGGTCGACCTTCAGCAGATTAAGCCCTCTTCTTTGGAACCATATCCTGGTCCCTTCCTGGAAGAAGGTATCGAAAAGCGCGTGAAGCGCACGGCCTGGCTGCGTAGTTTTGGGCGCCCCGACAAGGCGGCGTATCGCGAGGCAGCAAGTGCGGCAGCCAATGCGGCGGCTCTGTATGCGCAAGAGCATTGTGCGAACTACTTTGAATTCCAGTCGGTCTGGCCAGAAATCATGGCGCGAACCGAAGGCGACAAGGCTCTTTCGGCGGCCCTCCTTCATTCGGTTGTTCCTGATGACAGCGCTGCGGACCAGCCAGTGCGCAATATCGACCCCGGTTCCACGGGTGAAATACGCTTGAATCTCGACGAATAGAAGCTTGCTGTGGGAATCGTTATTGGTGCAGCCCTTTGTGGGGTAGTGGTAGGTATTCTGTCGGGCCTCTTAGGGGTGGGCGGCGGAACCATGATGATTCCTGTTTTTCGCCTGGGCTTCGGGCTGAGCGCGCTTGCTTCCACGGGCACGTCGCTTTTTTCAATGATTTTCACGGCAGCAGCGGGAAGTATCACACATATCCGCAATCACACCTGCCTGGTGCCCCTCGGTTTGCTTGCGGGGGTGTGTGGGGCTTGCACGTCGCCTTTAGGTGTGCGCCTCGCTAATATGTCACCAGCCTGGCTCGTCATGCTTGCCACGGGCTGTGTTATTGCTTATTCGGCTTCCACTATGCTTCGCAAGGGTCTTGCCATGCCAAAGAGCGGGGTAAAAGCAAATGCGAGCGAAACAAAGGAAGCGCTTGAGTCACGTGATGCAAGCGCAGCACGTGAAGCAAACGATGCAAGCGAGGCACATGAAGCAGCCAAGGAAAGCGAAGCTGCCGCCCGTTCTGCAGCAGAACCGGCCTTTATTGAAGCCAAGGATCTGACGCGCCGCCAGTACATTATTGGTGCTATCGCGGGCCTTGTGGCTGGTGTGGCGGGAGGCTATGTTGGCTTGGGCGGCGGCTTTTTGATGGTGCCCATTTTTGTGGCAGGCGTTGGCCTTCCCATGAAGCAAACCTCGGGAACGTCCTTGCTGGCGGTGTGCATTCTTGCCACAACGGGCGCAATTACTCAGTTTGTCTACGGCAATGTTGAAGTCATGGCTGGTCTTGCCATGGCCTTCGGTTCCATTCCTGGTGCCATAATTGGTGCAAACTTTATCAAGAAGATTCCCGAGCGCACGCTGCGCCTTATGTTTGGCGTGTTCTTGCTCGTTCTTTCCGTGGCCCTTGTTATTAACGAAATCATCTTTTAGGTTTACTATGGCTCTTTCTCGTCAAACACGCTACCGGCTTCTTGAAATATTTTTGCTGTTTGCAGCGGCTATTGCAGCTGCCTTTTTGCTGGTTAACCTACTAAACCCAAGCAGAAGCACCCTATATCTTTATCTTTCCGGTCTTTCCTTTACGGCAAGTTTGCTCCTGTTTTTGCGCGTCCTGCTTGACCCCGACCGTGTGCGCGCTTCGCAGTCAGATGCCATGCTGAGGCTTGCGTCAGACACACTGAAGTCCCTAAGCACCGAAGGGCTTACCCTTGGAGGTGCTCAGGAGGTATGCGAGCGCATGCTGCCAGCAACGAGTGCCATAGCGGTAGCTATTACCGACAAGGAAAAAATCATAGGTTATGCGGGGCGCGACAAAAAGTACAACGAAATTGGTGCACCCATTCGCACGGCAGCTACCCTTGCAACCATTAAAGAAGGAAGGACGCAGGTACTTCGCACCCAAGAAGAAGTTGGCATGCCCGAAGGAAGTTCAATTCGTTCAGCAATTATTGCACCCCTTCGCATGAGCAATGAAACCATTGGGGCTCTGAAGTTTTATTACCCATCGGCGCGTAGTCTTAACGAAACCGAAGAATCCATAGCCCAAGGTTACGCGGATCTGCTGTCTACGCAAGTTTCGGCACATGCCTTGAAGGAGCAACGCGAACTAGCCACTTCAATGGAGCTTAAGCTTTTGCAGAGCCAGATCAATCCCCACTTTTTGTTCAATACCATCAACACCATAACCTCGCTTATTCGTACCGACCCCGAACATGCGCGCGAACTTTTGCGCGACTTTGCAAGCTTTTATCGTTCGGTACTCGAAAATTCTTCGGACCTTATTACGCTTGAGCGTGAAATCGAACAAACGAAACGCTATATGGGTTTTGAAATTGCTCGTTTCGGGGAAGAGCGTTTACAGTTCGACGTTTCGATGAAGGATGGCACCGAACTGAGTCTGGTACCTGCTTTCATGGTGCAGCCGCTTGTTGAAAATGCCGTTCGCCACGCCATGCCCGCGGAGGGCACTTTGCATATTAGCTGTACAGCCATGCGTTCAGGGGCCGACCTTACGGTAATTGTTGAAGACGATGGCCTGGGAATGTCTAACGATGCAGAAGCGCGTTTGGCGAATGGTAAAACAACGGATGGCCTGGGCATTGCTATGCGCAATATCCAAGAACGCATTCGCGGCTACTACGGCGATGATTCGAGCATGGAAATCGAAAGTGAAGAAGGCAGGGGGACGCGGGTTAAACTGCTTCTTAAGGGAAGCTGTGCCTGGTAGTATGCGCCGAGTGCAGATATAATTACTCGAATATTCAAACGAGTCGTGTCAATGAAGGGGGAAGCATGCTGAAAGCATTAATCGTAGACGACGAAGCACCTGCGCGTTCGGAGTTGCGCTTTTTGCTCGAAGAAGATGGGCGCGTGGAAGTGGTGGCTGAAGCGGCTAATGTGCGTGAAGCCATTGAACGTTTGCAGGAAAACACTGTTGATGTGGTCTTTCTCGACATTAATATGCCCGACACAACTGGCATGAAACTTGCCGAAGCACTCCAGCGTCTGACGGCACCCCCCGTGGTTGTTTTTGTTACCGCATATAGTGAATACGCCCTTGATGCCTTTGGTGTTAACGCGGTTGACTACTTGGTAAAGCCCGTTGAAACGGAGCGCTTGACGCAAGCCATTACCCGGGTGTTTGAACAGACTCGTCTTCAAGCGCAGGCAAAGGCGACCGAGCGTATTTCAGTAGAAAAAGCTGGCAAAAAAGTGTTTATCAACATCGACAGCATTCGTTTTGTTATGGCGCGCGATGACTACACCTATGTGCAAACCGACACCGATCGTTTCTTCTGCACGTCGTCATTGTCGCAGTTGGAAAAACGGCTTGAAGGTCATGGCTTCTTCCGCGTGCATCGTGGCTACCTTGTTAACCTTGGCTACGTAAATGAAGTTGAAACGGTGTCGGGGGGCACCTTGCTGTTGACCATTGATTCCTGCGAAGATAAAGTTCCTGTTTCGCGGCGTCGCGTGACGCAGCTCAAGAAAATACTTGAGTTCTAGAAAGGGTATATATGCTGAACTCCGAGGCAGACACGACCTATCCATCCGTCGCATCCTTAATTGAGGCGAAGGCGGCAAGTCGCATTCGCGCGAAGGATGCAAGTTTGTACGACTTCAGTGAAGAAGCGCAACAGTATGCGCGCGATTTTATGGGCTGGGTAGACCTGGCAAGCAATCCGCCCTATCCCGTGAGCAGCATTGTTGAATTTGCTCAGAGTGCCCTGGCAAGTGGCATTCGCTCTGTTTTGCTTATTGGCGAGGGTGGGTCGACACAGGCGCCCATGACTATCACGAAGTACAACAAAGAGGATGCGTCGGGCTGTAAGTTTCGCGTGCTCGATTCCGACTCACCCGTGCGCGTGCGCTCCATTCTTGCGGGCTTAAATCCTGAATCGACGCTCGTGCTTGTTTCGTCTAAGAGTGGGACCACCATCGAAACGCGTTCCATGCTGGTGGCAGTGCGTAAGGAAATGGAGCGCTTTATGCCTGCGGATCGTATTCCGCAGCATTTGGTTGCCGTAACCGACCCAGGTACCGAACTCGAACAGCTTGCACGCGACGAAGGCTGGCGCGCAATTTTTGCTGGCGAACCCTCAGTGGGTGGGCGCTACAGTGCCCTGTCCGTTTTTGGACTGCTGCCAACGGCACTCGTGGGTATTAATATGGATGAGTTTATGGAGCATGCCGCGCAGGCTGAAGAGGCGTGCAGCGTAGATTCGCCAGAGAATCCCGCTATTCAACTAGCGGCATTCCTTTTCGACAATTACGTTGCAGGGCGCGACAAGTTCAGTTTCTTGGCACCAAAACGAGGCCGTGTTCTTGGTCTCTGGATTGAACAGTTGGTGGCCGAAAGTTTGGGGAAAGACGGCAAGGGCATTCTTCCCAATATCGAAATCGACCCCCTGGTTTTAACGCGTGACGAAGGCGATCGCGTAGCCATCATGTACAAAACCAAGACCGACCTTTGGGACGAACGCAAAAACTTCGAAATGAGTTACGCCTATATGAGCAAGGACATTCCTTGCATGGAATATAGCATCGAAAACGTCGTTGAGCTGGCCGAGCACTTTGTCATGTGGGAGTATGCCATTGCTATGTGCGGCTTTTTGATGAAAGTGTGTCCCTTTGACCAGCCCGACGTTTCTGCTGCAAAGAAAGCGGTGCTGGACATTTTGCGCGAAGGCCATACCGAGCCAGACTTTGTGCAGGGCAATATCGGCAGCCTCAAAATGGGCGATGTTGAAGTGCGCCTGGGGGACGAACTGAAGGGCGCCCGTACGCTTGAGGTGGCGCTGCATGCCCTGCTTGCCAGCATCAAGCCGGGCGACTACTTTGCCCTCAACGCCTTTTTGCCCTTTGCGGGTGAAGGGCGTCGTGAAGCCCTCGAGACCATTCGCCATTCGGTGGCTGCCGAATGCGGCGTGGCATCGTGCTTGGAAATTGGCCCGCGCTATCTACACTCCACCGGGCAGCTGCAAAAGGGTGGGCCCAACAACGGCGTATTCCTCATTGTATCTGCGGGCGAAATTCTTGATATCGAAATTGAGGGTAGTGCGGCGCCAAGTCTTGCAGCACTTGCTAAGGCGCAAGCAGAAGGCGACCTCAAAGTCTTAAATGAACGCGGGCGTCGTTGTATGCATGTTCATCTTCCCGACAATTCATCGGTGGTGCTGCGTCAGCTCGGCGAAGTGGTTGAACGCATTTGCCGCAGCATTGCTTAACGAAGGATTTCCGCCGCTTCAGTTCATGCGCGACCGCGTTTCACGTGCCTGCGGTATTATGTATGTATGCTAAACGCTCTTGATATACATGTGACAGGTATCGTGCAGGGGGTCGGTTTTCGACCCTTTGTCTATAGGCTTGCGAAGCGCCATTTGGTAAACGGCTGGGTGCTTAATGCTATTGACGGCGTGCATATTCATGCTGAAGGCGAAGAGCGCCTGGTTGATGAATTTGTGATGGCCATCCACGATGAAGCGCCCGCTGCTGCACAGATTAGGCGCATCGACATGAAAGAAGTTCCGCTCGAAGGTTTTGATTTCTTCGAGATTCGCTTTTCTGACGCAGAGGCGGTGGAGCAAACGACGCTCGTGTCGCCTGATTTGGCTACCTGTGACGACTGTGTTCGCGAACTCTTTGACCCGACGGACCGCCGGTATCGTTACCCCTTTATAAACTGCACAAACTGTGGTCCACGCTTTACGATTATCGATGGGCTTCCTTACGACCGCGCAAAGACATCCATGGGCACGTTTGAAATGTGCGACGCGTGTGCGGCCGAATATGCCGACCCTAGCAATCGCCGCTTTCATGCGCAACCCGATGCTTGCTTTACTTGTGGGCCTTCTCTTTGTTTCGCTGTTCTAACGAACAGCGAACAAGTCGATGCTGCGGCTTCCGCTGGCACCCCATCTGCTTCCGTTCCCAGCGGCTCACCTACCGAAGTAGGCTTCGCCCCTGTGAACGAAACCATCTCGGGCACCAGCAAAACCCTCGCTGACTCTTCGACAACCAATGGCTTTCATGTCGTTGAATTAGCCTCCACCACCTCTTCGATAACCAGTAGCTTCTTCTGGGCGCGGGGCAGGGAAGAGTCGGATGCGATTATTGCCCGCACCGTGGACATGCTGGCAGCAGGCAAGATTGTTGCCGTGAAGGGATTGGGTGGCTTTCACCTGGTGTGCGATGCATCCAATGCTGCAACCCTCTCTGAACTGCGGAAACGGAAACGGCGCGAGGGTAAAGCCTTCGCGGTCATGGTGCCAGACGCTGATGCGGCGCGCACTTATTGTGCGCTAAGCGCCGAAGAAGAAGCGCTGCTGAATTCGCCTGCGCGGCCTATCGTGCTTTTGAAGAAACGTGCCGGTGCCAGATTTGCTACAGGTCTTGCCGACAAACTACCCGAGCTGGGTGTCATGTTGCCTGCCACACCCCTGCAGCATTTACTTTTGCATGATTTCGAGCAGGCAACAGGCAAGAACATGCTCGTATTTACTTCGGGCAACGTGCATGATGAACCTATTCAGATTGACGATAAAGAGGCTTGCACCGCCCTTGCTGGTATTGCCGACGTGCTCGTGGGAAACAACCGTGCTATCCGCGCACGCTACGATGATTCGGTGGTCCGCATTCTTAATTTTGGCGACGGCGAAAGTTCCATCCAGGTCATTCGTCGCGCACGCGGCTATGCCCCCCTGCCTATAGCAGTTACGGCGCAAGCTGCAGAAGGTGCCGCCGCTGAGTTGGCACCGCAATCGACTTCTCAAACAAAGGCATGCATTATGGCGACAGGGCCTGAACAGAAGAACACCTTCTGTTTGTTGGACGAAAATCGCGCCTTTGTTTCGCAGCACATTGGCGACATGGAAAACGCAGAAACCTTTGACGCCTGGCTCGAATCAAAAGCAAGCTACGAGCGTCTTTTTGAACTTGCGCCTGAGCGCGTGGCCTGCGATATGCATCCTGAATACCTCACAAGCAAGTGGGCTCACAGCCAAAGCCTGCCTGTCACGCTTGTGCAGCATCATCATGCCCATATCGCTTCGGCCATGGCAGAACACGGGCTTGAAGGGCCCGCGATTGGTTTTGCTTTTGATGGTACAGGGGCAGGACCCGACGGCGCCATTTGGGGCGGGGAAGTGCTGCTGTCAAACCTTGCAAGCTATGAACGTTTCGCGAACTTCGCCTACTTCCCCCTGCCTGGTGGTGCGGCGGCCATAAAGCATCCCTTGCGCTGTGCCTATGGTGCGCTGTGGGCTTTTGATTTGCTTGAACATCCTGCGGCGGCACGCCTTATTGAGGCCTTAGGAAGTGAAGCCAGCCTTTGCGAGCAGATGATAGAGCAGGGTATTAACACGCCCTATACTTCTTCGGTGGGACGCCTCTTTGATGCAGCCAGTGCCATTTTGGAGGTATGCACGGCGCCCACCTACGAAGGCGAGGCGGCAATTCTTTTAGAGGCGTGCATGACCCAGGATAGTTTAGGGCAAACCGACAGCACCCCCGGTTCTGCGGCAAGCGTGCCCGAACCCAGTCTGTCGGACGCGTACGAAATAAGCATTATTAAGAACACGGCAACTGAGCAGAGTACCGCACTTGATACCTCGGTCGTTTTACTGGACGCCGAAGCTCTTTTCCGCGCCCTGCTTGACGATGTGGAAGCAGGTCTTGCGGTTCCTGAAATCGCACGCAAGTTCCACGACGCCTTTGTGCAGGTCATCGTTCAGCTTGCCCACATTGCTCGCTCTGCCTTCGACATCAATACGGCTGTTCTGGCGGGGGGTGTATTCATGAATCGCTACCTTATTGAACAAGCGGTGCGCGCCCTTGCCAATGATGGCTTCACCGTTGTTATGAATAAGGATTTACCTCCCAACGACGGCAGTATTTCTTTTGGGCAAGCTATCGTGGCGAGCCACAAGTCCTAATGTGGATGGCACATGTGCTCCTACCGTTGGCGGAGGCGGACGATGCCTTCCCTTGCGTAGCCGTGGTATTATTGCCAGGTTAAAAAAAGGAGAGCCTATGTGTTTAGCAATTCCCGCGAAGATTACCGAGATTAGCGACAACAACATTGCCACGGTGGATATTTTGGGCGCGCAGCGCTCGGCTTCGCTTGACCTGGTACCCCAAGCAGGGGTAGGAGACTACGTACTTGTGCATGCTGGTTTTGCCATCGAAGTGGTTGACCAGCAGTTTGCGCAAGAGACCATCGACATCATTAAAGAGTTCCCTGAGCTATGCGAGATTTAGACCTTGACGTATTCAAAGATCCTACGATTGCGCGAGGCTTAGTAGAGTCTATCCAGAAACTTGCCCCAGAGTCCGCCAATCTTATGGAAGTGTGCGGCACCCATACGCAAGCCATTGGGCGTTTTGGCATTCGATCACTCATGCCCGAAGGTACGCGTTTGCTTTCGGGGCCAGGCTGTCCAGTGTGCGTGACAGCCAACCGCGACATCGACACCGTTATTGCGCTCGCGCGTATTCCCGAAGTGAGCATTACCACCTTCGGGGACATGATGCGTGTGCCTGGTTCTACGTCTAGTTTGCTTGCGGAAAAGGCGGCGGGGCACGCTATCGAAGTGGTTTATTCGCCGCTTGATGCCATTAGTTTTGCGCAGAATAACCCCGACCGCCAGGTGGTGTTTGTGGGCGTTGGTTTTGAAACCACAACACCAGTGGTTGCCGCATCAATTAAGCGCGCCGCGTCCTTGGGTCTATCAAACTTCAGCGTCTTTGTCGCCCACAAAAATATGCCTGGTGCGCTTGAAGCTATTGTGGCTGACCCGCAGCTTAAGGTGGACGCGCTTATCTTGCCTGGTCATGTCAGTACGATTATCGGGCCCGAACCCTACCGTTTCCTTGCAGAACAATATGGCATTCCTGGTGTTATTACCGGCTTTGAGCCCGTTGACATTTTGCAGGGTATCGCCATGCTCATGCGCCAGCTGCATGATGGGCGCGCTGAAATCGAGATTGCTTACGCGCGCGGTGTGATGGAGGAAGGCAATCCTGCGGCACGGGCCATTATCGATGAAGTCTTTGAGCTCTGCCCGGCAACATGGCGCGGACTTGGCGAAATTCCCGGAAGCGGTTATAAGATGCGCGACGCATTTGCATCCTTTGATGCTGTCGAGCGTTTTCACCCCGAGGTTGAACCAACGCAAGAACACGCGTCGTGTCGATGCGGCGACGTGCTTCGCGGCTCCATTACGCCACATGAATGCCCTTTGTTTGACAAGGTCTGCACGCCGGAAAACCCCATTGGGCCCTGTATGGTTTCATCTGAAGGCTCGTGCGCTGCCTATTATCGCTACTACCGCTAAAGCCTACAGCGCGCCAAGCGGTTCGTTCCTTCAAACGACCTATTCCTCCAGCAACTCATTCCCCCAATAAAGCATTCCCCAAACAACACGTTCCCCCAACGGCCCATCCCTCTGGGCTTTTGAGTCGCTTGAGGGAATGAATTTTTTACTGGTGGGGCGTATACCACTCGCAAGGGTCGGGGGCCGCAAGGCGTTCTGCACCTGCAATAATAAACTTATGCTCACGAGATAGAGCATGCTCGAACGTGCCGTTATATAATGCGGGCATGACAAGCATTGCGAACACATTTGAGGTGCGCTCTCTTACCAAACGCGATCCTGCATACGAGCAGGTATGTGCCCTCTATAAGGAGGCATTCCCGTTCGAGGAGCGTTTTTCGCTGCTGACTTTGCGTTTTGCAGCGCGCAAAAAAGAGGTGGATTTCCTCGCGTACTTTAGCGTGGATGCCAGCGCGGAACAACTCGTGGGTATGACCTACACCATTGCAGCAGGCGATTACCTCTACATCCTCTATTTGGCGGTGTGCAAAGAATTCCGCGGCGGTGGCTGGGGCACGCGCATACTGGACTACCTCAAGCAGCAGTTTCCCGGAAAGCAGCTTGTGCTTGAAATCGAACCCCTCGATAAAGCTGCAGACAACTATGAGCAGCGCCTGTCGCGCCTTGGGTTTTACGAACGCAATGGTTTTTCTCGCGTGGGCTACGATTTCTTTGAAGGCAAGGTACGCTATACGGTACTTGCCACGGGCGACTCCTTCGACGCGGATGCTTTTTCGCGGGCTTTGCGCAAACTCAGCCACGGTTTGTATCGCTTCAAAATTCTGCCCGCTAGCGATTAAGCAAGTACCCCCCATGCTTTGAACACGAACGAACCCATACCCTATACTGTATGCAGTCACTAGAAGAGAAGACCCCATGATAAAGGACTATAGGTATACCCAGTCGTATCCGGGTATGACAGCAGACGATTCTTGGCATGAACAGCTTGAGCGCGAAGTGGTAGCGCTTGGTGAAAAGGTGCTCGCTTTTATAGGTTTTGGAACATCGGTGTTCGGCGCCATTAAAAGTGACCATGGTTATATCTTGGTGGATACGGGCGACTGCCCTGCACGCGCGTGCTTCCCATAACGGCAAAGAATTATTTGCTTTCCGCTTCACTCGAACTACGAAAATAATACGGGTTGCAAGCGAGGGCGCTCAAGCTAGGAACGTGCGATGGAGGGCGGTATAGGCGGGGTAATCGCCCGAAAGGTCGGACTCAAAAAGGCTGACGGTGTCGATAGTGCCGCGTGCCACATGCGGCATGGGCAATACTCCGCTGCTTAAGTCAAGCTTGCGCATAAGCGTGATGTGGGGCAGAAAGCCTTTGTCGTCAAAGTCAAAGCCTGCATGCGCGAGTTCGCGGCGAACACTTTGCGCAAGTTCGGCAAAGGGTTTTTTGTCGGTAAAGCCTTGCCACAAAGTTGCTTTGCTTGCCCTGCCAAAATTTCCTAGTTCACCAAGGCAGCTTTCGAAGGCGGCATGTCCAGAGCAGGCGTCATCAAGTATGTCAGCGAGCTCGTTCACGCGCCAAGCTTCGACTTCACCCAAAAAGGCGAGGGTAACGTGGAAGGAGTCGGCACCCACATAGCGCCCCGACACGCATGCGCGCAGTTCGGCCTGCGTTTCTGCCAAAGCATCAAGCATTTCCTGGGGTAGTTCTGTTGCAATAAATAAGCGCATACATGCATTGTAGCGCACGCACATGATGGCGAGAGCGCCCATGTATGAGAAGCAGTTTATGCCGTTCTACTTTCCTTGCGTGATTTGGTTACAGTTTGCGAATGCAGGCACCGCTACTATGGCATTGTTCAAATAAAGAAAGGAAGCATTTATGGGTTTTTTCGACATGCTTTTTGGTGGTAGTAATTTTAGTGAGTACGTTGAACAGGCAAAAGAAAACGGAGCAACGCTGGTTGATGTGCGTTCCGAAGGCGAATTCGCAAACGGCCACATAGAGGGCGCTATCAATATTCCCTTGAACAGCTTCCATCGAGCAAGTAAAAAGCTCCGCGACAAAGATGCAACCATTTATATCTATTGTGCAAGTGGTTCCCGTAGCGGCAGCGCAGCCAATGCTTTGAAGTCCATGGGTTATACCGATGTAACTAATATTGGCGGTATTGGTTTTTACCGTGGCGCTGTTGTAGCTGGAAAGTAGGCGCGTATACAAGCTGTGGTTGCGCTTTGCCGCCTTGTGCTTTAAATATAGTCCCTTTGCTTTAGGCAATCCTCCTCTGCAAAAACCTCTTTGGAGGTTTTTGTGTTAAGAGCAGGGATAAATAAACTTTTCCATAAAAGCCCTTCGGGGATTTTTGTGTTTGGCGCGTTACAATAGACCTGCAGAAGCAAGGGGGGCTTCAAGTGCGTCTGGAATTGTTCACTTTAGGACGCGCATTGCTTTGGATTGAAAACAACGTAAGGGCGAAAAGGAATGGATATGAAGGTTGTTATCGTTGGTGGTGTAGCGGGCGGCGCTTCAGCGGCAGCACGTTTGCGCCGCATGGATGAAAATGCTGAAATCATTTTGCTTGAACGTTCGGGCTATGTGTCTTACGCAAACTGTGGCTTGCCCTATTACATTGGTGGCACGATTGAAGACCGCGCAAAGCTGACCCTGCATACTCCCGAAAGCCTGCATAGTCGCTTCGATATTGATGTGCGTGTGGCCACGGAGGCAACTTCCATTGACCGCGCTGCAAAGCAAGTAAGCGTTCGCAATTTGGAAACAGGCGAAGAATATACCGAAAGCTATGACTACCTTATTTTGTCCCCTGGGGCCAAGGCAGTCCTGCCCGACATTGCTGGGGTAGAGGCCGATCGCCTCTTCACCTTGCGTACCGTTGAAGACACCTACGCCATTGCTGACTTCGTGCGTAGTGCTCGTCCCAAGACAGCCGCAGTTATTGGTGGCGGGTTTATTGGGGTAGAGATGGCCGACAATTTGGTGGACTGGGGTTTGCAGGTGGCTCTTTACCAACGCCCGAAGCATGTGCTACCCATCCTCGACGACGACATGGCCTGCTTCGTGCATAACCACATGCGCGAACACGGGGTTGATCTTTACCTGGGCGCCAGTGTTGAAGGTCTGATTGACGAAGGCGAAGCTCTTACGGTGCAAAGTAATGTAGGCGAGCGTACTTTTGACATGGTGATTATGTCCATTGGTGTGGTGCCCGAAAGCACTCTTGCGGCAGATGCGGGTCTTGACCTGGGTGTAAAGGGCGCCATTGTGGTGGACGAGTACATGTGCACGTCCGACCCCGCCATTTATGCGGTCGGTGACGCCGTGCAGGTAAAGAACTTCGTTACGTCCGAAGAAGCGCACATTCCGCTTGCTGGGCCCGCAAACAAGCAAGGGCGTATTGCGGCTGACAATATTGCTGGCAAGCAAGCTCGTTTCACGGGTTCGCTCGGTTCTTCGGTACTCAAAGTTTTTGACCTTACGGTTGCTGCAACGGGTCTCAACGAAACATCGGCCAAGAACGCCGGCGTCGCTTATGACTGCTTGCGCCTGAGTCCCTCGTCCCATGCGACCTATTATCCTGACTCAAGCCCCGTGCGCATGAAGGTCCTTTTCGACCCGGAGACCGGGCGCATTCTGGGGGGCCAGGCAGTTAGCGGTGAAGGTGCCGAAAAGCGCATCGATGTTATTGCGACTGCCATACATGGGCACATGACAGCACGTGACCTGTCCGAACTGGATCTGTGTTATGCGCCGCCCTATTCTTCAGCGAAGGACCCGGTGAACATGGCGGGCTTTGCGATTTGCAATTTGCTCGACGGTTTGGTGGAGCAGGTGTCCTGGGAAGAAGCGCTCAATCGGCCTGAAGACACTGTGCTCATTGATGCGCGCGAGCCCTGGGAAATCGAAAAGCGCGGGTCAGCTCCAGGAGCAGCTTTCTTCGAGCTCGACAAGCTGCGCGAGCATCTGGACGAACTGCCGCGCGACAAACGTCTCTATCTTTATTGTCAGACCGGCGTGCGCAGTTATGTGGCTTGTCGCATCCTGAAGCAACACGGTTTTGATTGCGTAAACATTTCAGGCGGGCATGCGTTCTATGCTGCATGGGAAGCCGACCAGGAAGCATCTCAGCCGATATAATAGATGCCGTTTTGATAGGAGTACCCATGGCAGAAGTCGAGGGATACCTGAAGCAGTTCTTCCCATTTTGGGAAACGCTGACGAAGCAGCAGCAAAATGCGCTTATAGCAGGCACGCGGCCAGCGCAGTTTAGTGCAGGAGATCATGTTCACAGTGGTGAAAATGACTGTATTGGCGTGCTCTTGGTGCTTGAAGGCGAATTACGTGCCTACATGCTTTCTGCATCGGGACGCGAATGCACCTTGTTCCGCGTATACGAAAACGAGACCTGTGTCTTGGCGGCAACCTGCATCCTGAAAATGATAACCTTCGACCTTTTTATGGATGCCGAAAAAGATACCGTGCTTTTAGTTATTGATCCTGACGTGTACGCTCGGATTCTTGAAGAAAATGTTTCCATGGAAGCCTATACCTACAAGCAAAGCGCTGACCGCTTCAGTGACGTTATGTGGGTCATGCAGCAACAGCTTTTCATGGGGCTTGATGGGCGCCTAGCAGTGTTTTTGCTTGATGAGGTTGCCCGTCAAAAAGGCGACAAACTCAAGCTCACCCATGACGAAATTGCCCGCCATATTGGGAGTGCGCGCGAAGCTGTTTCGCGCATGCTCAAAACTTTTGCCGACAAGGGAATCGTCACTCTTTCGCGTGGCTATATTGAAGTTGCCGACAAAAGTAAACTTCATGGGCTCATCAACGAATAGGCAACAAAGCCATTTCTGCTGTAGGGCCACACAGGGGGCTTGCTACCATATTTGAAGTTAAGGAATTAAGACGAGAAAGACCATCCATGAAACCTTTGCCAGCTAACCAGCTTGACCCTCGCGTGAAAAGCGTGTGGCGCTTTAACGATGCTATTTGGATTTGCATTGTGATGCTTCCCTTAATTGCCTGTGCTTTCGTTATGACCTTTTTCCCCGAAAGCCTTGGCATTGGCCGCTTGTTGCTCATTGTTTTACTTGTGCTGTGGGTTGTTTTGCTCGTCATTTGGTTGGTGGTGCTTCCTCCCATCCGCTATGCCCGCTGGCGCTACGAAATAACACCTGAATACCTCGATATTGCCAAGGGGATTTTCTGGCGCAAGCGCTACATCATTCCTTTTATTCGCGTTCAGAATACCGATACGCGGCAGGGCCCCATTTTGCGCATGTTTGGTCTTGCAAGCGTGACGGTTTCCACGGCGGCGCATGAACACGAAATCCCTGGGCTTGACGCGGCAATCGCCGAAGAGCTGCGCGACCGTGCGGCCGAGCTCGCCCGTATTGCGCGTGAGGATGTCTAGATGCCCGAGCCTCCCATTTCACAACCGGGGCAATCGGCGCCCAATATGCAGCCTGGAATACCAGGCCCCGCACCTGTAGCTGAACAGGTGCCTGTATCCCAACAGCCGTACGCACCCCAGCAGGCACCCGCGCCGCTGCAGGCACCCGCGCCGCAGCAAATGCCGCTCGGCACGCTTGCCTTCCCAACGGGGCAGCACAACAAGGTGCACCATAGCTATATCTGGCTGAGCCCGCTCTTGGGCATTGGTGCTGTCATTGTTATTTCGCTCATTTCAAACATCAATGACATCATCACGGGCATCATGTATGCGCGCGAAACTGGTTTCCCAATTTTGCTCGTACTCCTTTTTGTGTTGTTGGGCTTTGTGTTGCTCTACGGCATATTTGTTGGCGTTACCGCTCTGTCGTACAAAAACCTCAGCTTTGTTTTTGATGAAACAGAATTCAGCCTTTATTCAGGCATTATTACCAAGCGGCGTGTTCATGTTCCCTATGCGCGCGTGCAAAGCGTGAACCACAAACAGTCGCTTGTGCAGCGCATTGCTGGAGTGTGCACCGTTGAAATTGACACGGCTGGTGGCGCTTCGAACAAGGCCATTAAAGTGCCCTATGTCAAACTCGGCGTTGGCGAAGCAATCCGCAAAGAACTGTTTGTACGCAAGGCCCTAAGTCTTGGCTTGCAAGCTTCTCCTGCCTCAGTTGTGGGCGAAGGCGGGGTTGCCGTCCCACTTGCGGGTGGGGCAGGTGGTGCTGCTGTGCCGCTTGCGGGGTCGAGTGCCGCTGCCATGGCGGGGCAGCAAGGGGCGGGCGCAGGTCAAGCCAACATACTCGACACAACGGCTCAGGAACTTGGCGCCGAACAATTCCGCGGGCTTTATGGTGAAAACATCGTGGGTATGGAGCCTGTTTCCTTCGAGCGCCGCATGGACAACAAAGAATTGCTTCTGGCCAGCATTTCAACAAGCGGAATGTCGGGCATGCTTGCAAGCATGGTCATTCTTATTGTGGCGGGTTTGGTGACCGTTGCCCTCTTTGCGCGCGAAGTGTTACCGCTGGCAGCCCTAGGTGTTCCCTTTATCGTGCTATGGTTCGCGTTCATTTGTTTTGTCATGGTGGCAACGACGGCGCTTTCCTATGGTTCCTTTAGCGTGCGCAGGCGAGGAAGCCGCATTGAAGTCGAGCGCGGCATCCTGCAACGCGACTTTAGCGGCATCGATATTAACCGTATACAGTCGGTGGTCATTAAACAGTCGATTATTCGTCGTATGCTCGGCTATTGCGAAGTGTCGCTGGGCCGCATTCGCGCGGGTGGTGGGGAAGACCAAAACACCCAGGCATCGCTTAACTCAGGCGGTTTAGTTGTTCACCCCTTCCTCAAGATTGACCAGGTCGACAGCTTGATGGCTGGCTTGCTGCCCGAATTTTCCGACCGTCCGAAATCATCCGACTTCAAGGGGCTGCCCCCTGTGGCGCTGCGTCGGGGCATACTGCGTCGCTGCCTTTGGCAAAACGGCTTCTTCTGGACAATCCTTATCATTGTTGTTATGCAGATTGCCTTTAATATGTTCCTGCCCAACATCGCGTCCTCTCTTAATGCAGAAGAGCTGCGATCGCTTTCTTTTGTCAATGCCGCCTGTGTGCTCGCCTATGTGTTTTTTACTATTCAAGCAGGCATTATTGTCCTCGGTACTCTTTGGTGGAAGCGCGGCAGCGGCTTTGCGCTTACGCATGGTTACGCAGCCATTTGCAACGACGGCTTGGGTACTGAAACCGTGTACTACCCGCGCCAGAAAATTCAGGACATGATGACGCGCACGAACCCCTTCCAGAAACGCGCTCATACCACCACCATCACAGCGCTCACGGCAGCTGGCGTTGGTGGTACCCGAAACGTCCTTTGGGACGTAAGGGAAGAAGATGGGCTTGCGTGGCTCGATTGGCTCAAGCCTCGGACAAATGTGGTAGAGTAAAGGTATGAAAACAAGTTCAAACAATTCTTCAGAAGGTGGCCGAAGTAGTTCTTCTTCGGAACCTGGGCCTTTAACCTGCTTACATAACGTGAAGGTGGCGGCACGATGATTGCCTTAAGTTTGCTTGTCACCTTTCTTCTGATTTTGGCGAATGGTTTTTTCAGCGCATCGGAAATGGCGCTGGTCAACGCGCGGCATACCAAGCTGCAAACCGCCATCGATGAAGGTGACCGCCGCGCTAAGCTGGCCCTCGCCGTTGCCTCTGATTCAGGCCGTTTGTTGGCAACCATTCAGGTCTTTATTACCTTGCTTGGCTTCTTCGCGTCGGCAGTTTCGGCAACGACTTTGTCGGGCCCCGTGGCTTCATGGATTGAGTCGAGCTTTGGCCTGCGTGCGTCCATCGGGCAGCCCCTTGCCACCATTTTTATCACGCTTATCGTTTCCTACGTGAGCATTGTGGTGGGCGAACTTTTGCCCAAGCGCATTGCGTTGTCAGATCCCGAAGGCATGGCAGCGCGCTTGGCCGGGCCCATTGCTGCGTGTGAAAAAATCGCACGCCCTCTAGTTTGGGTGACAGCGGCATCGTCCAATGCGCTGGCGCGATTGCTGGGCATTCCTTCTCCCGAAGACCGCCAGGACGTTTCCGAAGAAGAAATCAAATATATCGTGGCCGATGCCGAAGAACTCTTGCCCGACGAAAAGCGCATGATCCATGAAATCATGGACTTAAGCGAGGCGCGTGCGCACGATATTATGACGCCGCGCGCCGACATGATTTTTGTTGAAGATACCGAAACGGTGCGCCAAGCCATAGACCGCATGCGGGGTACTGGCTATTCGCGCCTACCCGTGTTCCATGAAGACCATGACCGCATTGTTGGCGTGGTCATGTACAAGGATTTGGTGCCCGCTATTCTGGATGACCGCGAAGACGACCTGGTGGGCGAATATGCCCAGGAAGCATATTTCGTGCCAGAAACCAAAGATATCTTCCCTATGCTTTCCGAAATGCAAACAAGTAGGCAACAAATGGCCATTGTGGTGGATGAGTATGGGGGAACTGATGGTTTAATTACCTTGGAAGATATTGTCGAGGAAATTGTGGGCGAAATTGTTGACGAGACCGACCTCGAGAATAAGTACCTCACGCCGCTTTCGGAAACCGAATGGCTGGTGGACGGTAACTTCCCCGTGGAAGACGCGTTGGAGCTTGGCTGGCCCGTGCGCGAGTCGGAAGATTACGACACCTTTGCGGGTTGGTTGCTGGATGCCGTGGATACTATTCCGCAGCTGGGGGATGAGTTTGAAATTGAAGGCTATCGCTTCGTAATTGAGTCGATGCGCCGCCGCCGTATTCAGGTGATACGCGTGGTGAAACTGGATAAGACAGCAGACGAAATCGACCCCGACGAAGACGAAGCAGCTGTGGCCGACTAATCGCAGTGGCGCTTGCCCACGGCGATTGTGGGGGAGCACATGCAGGAGCAGCACTTACATATTTATAGGAACCCCGATGGGGTTTTAGGTGGCGTGTGTGCTGGTATTGCCGAACGCTTCGACTTCGACGCGGACCTTTTGCGCATGCTGGTGGTGGTGCTGTCCGTTCTCACAGCGGGTGCCTTTGCCCTTGTGTATATAGCGGTCTGGCTTATCCTGCCCGAAAAACCAAAGTATGCCGACGCTCTCGATATTGACCCTGCATCATTCCGTTCCGAAGTGTATGAGCAGGTGGTACACGGTACGCAGCAGGGGGTCCAAGCGCCTACGCCAACACCAGCACCCATTCCACCAGTGCCTCCAGCGGCGGCTTCGGCCTATTATCAGGCCAGGCCACAGGTGTCCTACGATGTTGCTTATGCAGCCGCTCCAGGCACTGCTTCAGCTCAGGCATCGCAGGCATCTCAAACGTCGTCAAGAACCGCGAACACGCGCTTTGTTGCTACGGGTCTTGGTTTGGGCATTTTGCTTATTGTGGTGGGCTTGATAGCGCTTGCTTCCGCATTCGGCCTAGCCACCATCGACCTTTCGGCCTGGATATATAAGGCGGGGCCCATTCTCTTTATTACGGTGGGTTTGTTTATCATGGGGCGTGCTTCGAAGTCGCGCATTCTTTTACTGTGCGCTGGGCTCGCGCTCGTGCTTTTCCTTGCGGTAGGCATGTATACCAGTTTGCAAGATGGTCCTGTCGACCTGGGCGTTTCACTGCGCTTTAGTCCCGACAGCGTTTCAGAATGGCAGCAGGATTAAGCATGCGGTTTCGCGACTGTACAAAAAACGATCGGGCATGGATTGTCTTCGGTGCGGTACTTGTCGTACTCGGCTTTGTGTTGCTGTTGACGAGCAATACTGCGTGGTGGACGGCCCTTGTTACCTGGCTTCGTCGCGTTATGCGATTTATTGCCCCGCTTGCCCTGATTGCACTTGGCCTGTATCTATTGTGGGCGTCGCAGAATAAGGGGCTTGATAATCTGTTTGCGCGAACTGGTGGCGAAGGTGCTCCGCAAAGGAGCTTCCGGCGTTCGCAAAATGACATCCGAATCGCGGGAGTGTGTGGAGGAATTGCGCAGTATTTCGGTATTGATAGTATGCTCGTAAGAACGGTAGCGGTACTTTTTCTTTTTGCATCACCCCTGCTCACTCTCATAGCTTACGGAGTGCTTGCACTCGCTCTGCGGCGTTCATAGTAGCAAACATTTGTTTGTATAAAACTTGAATTGAGTAGAAAGAACGATAAAGGGACGGTATAATTCGGGCTAGCTTAAACGTACTCGGCAGTACTTGCTCTTATCAATACACCCCGCTGCCCAACCGAATATGCACTGTAGGTGCAAAGAAAGAAGAAGGCAGCAGGTGGCTCGCGTTCGACATATGAGTATGGCAAAGTTCGCATTCGCGTTCTTTATGGCTATGGCTATCGCCTCTGCTTTGCTTTGGGCTCTTTTTGGTACGGGCATTGCTTCTGGTGTGGGTGAACCCGACCTTTCAACTCTTGGTGTTGGCAAGAAGCAGTCTTCTATCAACACGGCCGAATACAGTTTTAGCGCATCAGAAAAGTTAGATAGCGCCGCATCTTCAGAGGGAAGCCAGCTGACTCAGGCGGCAAAGCGCTCTGTTTCCGCTGCTGAATCAAAGCCCGTTGTAGAGCTGGCTGCTGTTGACCTGGGCGATCCTAACACCGTAAAGGCTGCTGCGAAGATAGGTGTTCTTAATCCACCCGCTTCAGCCGAACGTACAAAAATTGATACGTCGGGCGAAGGCTGGCTGGTTGGCGAAGCATCGGGTTATGACGTTAACTCATCGTCCACACTGACCCGTTCTGGGCGTGCTTTCAACGACGATTGCGTAACCGTTGCCGTGCCAGAAGGTCAGGAAGACTTGCTGGGGCATCCCGTTATTATTGTCTATGACGGCATGGTCGTTGTTGCTACCGTTACCGACACGGGCGGCTTTGCTAAGTACGGGCGTGTGCTCGACCTCGGTGGCGGAGTACACAAAGCCTTTGGTTTCGAAGATATTTGGGACTGGGGCGTCCGCGAAGTGCACTACAAGTTTTTGTAGTTCCGCCGTTTTGCCAAACGACGGAACATGCGCATGAGACGTCCTGACACTGCAAACTACTCGTGCACCCAATCTTGCCCCTTATGCGTACGAAGTACGCTCGGCCGCGCAGCGTGGCAGTCTCGGGGACACGAGCAGTTTTCGCTGTTTCACCATGGGCGACAGGTGACATAGCATATCCTGCCGTCAGGCGCTCTTACCTGCACTTTTTTCAGCTTTGGCGTATACTTTTCCCTGGTAAAGAAAGGATGCACGATGGCCAGAAACATTATTGTTGTGGGCTGCGGACGCGTGGGTTCTCGGCTGGCAAGTATGCTTTCCGAAAACGACAACAACGTCTGCGTAATCGATCAAAACCCTGCAGCATTCGACAATTTAGGCAGCTCCTTTAACGGGACCACACTCGAGGGCGTTGGTTTCGACGAAGACGTGCTTGTGCGCGCCGGCGTGGAAACTGCCGACTGCGTGGCAGCGGTTACGCAGCGCGACAACACCAACTTGATGGTCGCTGAAGTTGCCAAGCGCATTTATGCGGTCCCGCATGTTATTACGCGCCTTTACAACCCCGGGCACGAACGCACCTACGAGCAACTCGGTCTTGACTACATTTGTGGAACATCCCTGGTTGCAGAAGAAATTTTCGCCAAAATTAGTTCAGGGCATGGAAGCCATATCGACAGTTTTGGCGACTTTGAAGTGCTCCTGTTTTCGCTCAATCTTAAGGACCATAACCTCAAGCAGATTCGTGTTTCGCAACTTGAAAAGAGCCACGAGATTCGCATCGTAGCCTTTGAGCGCGACGATGGGCGAATGAGTTCAATTCCTACAAGCGACAGCATTCTTTATCACGGCGATTCCGTTCTTGCGTGCGTACGTCATTCGCGCGTAACTTCGTTTTCTAAATGGATGCAAGACTAGGGGCTGCATATGTATATCGTTATTAACGGCGGCGGAAAAATTGGTGAATACCTGGCAGCGCGCATGCTTCGCTCGGGTAATGAAGTGGCTATCATCGAAAAGGATGCCCGCACGGCTGACAAACTTGCCAATAGCCTCACGGGCGCGTTTCTGGTGGTTTGCGGCGACGGTTGTATGAGCCGCTATCAGGAAGACGCCAACATCCGCAAGGCAGATATTTTTGTAGCAACGACGGGCCAGGACGAAAGCAACCTCATGTCCTGCGAAATAGCCAACCGTACCTTTAATGTCCCACGCGTTATTGCTCGTGTTAACAGTCCGAAAAACCTGCGTATCTTCCGCGAGGTGGGAATTGAAGCGGTCAGCTCCACCACGCTTATCGCCAGCATCATTGAAGAAGACGCCATGTTGGGCAGCATGCGCGTGCTCACAACGCTTACGCGTGGCTCAGTTTCGCTCAATGAAGTGACGGTGCCACAGATGAAAACCGCCGACGGCGAAGAGGGCATCTTGGCACTTGATGTTGTTATGCCTGATGGCGCGCTTATTATTGCTGTTTCGGGCGACGACGAAGACGACATGGAAGTGGTGGGCGAAGAAACGCGTCTTTACCCGGGCGACGTTGTTATTGTCGCCTCCGACAAGGAACTTGAAAAAGAAGCTGTGGCCGCAATTAGGGAGCTATAACTATGATCGAGCGTTATACCCGCCCCGAAATGGGCAAGATTTGGAGCAACGAAAACAAGTTTGCGGTATGGAAGGAAATCGAACTGCTTGCCTGCGAAGCCCAGGCAGAACTTGGCCAGGCGGGCATTACGCGCGAGGAAGCGGCTTGGATTCGCGAACATGCCGACTTCAACGTGGCGCGCATTGACGAAATCGAAGCAACAACCAACCATGACGTCATTGCCTTTCTTACCTGCATGGCTGAATATATCGACGCCGAGGTCCCTGAAGGTGAAGAAAAACCATCGCGTTGGGTGCACTATGGCATGACCAGTTCTGACTTAGGCGACACGGCTCTGTCCTATCAAATCACTCAGGCACTCGACATCATTTTGGCCGACGTGGCTGCTATGGGGGAAGTGTGCAAACGCCGCGCCTTTGAATTCAAGGACACGCTTTGCGTGGGGCGCACCCATGGTATTCATGCTGAACCCATGACTTTTGGCATGAAGTTTGCGAGCTGGGCATGGGCCTTGAAACGCGCCCAGGTGCGTTTGCAGCAGGCGCGCGAGCTGGCTGCAACGGGTGCCATTTCTGGCGCGGTGGGCACCTATTCATCCATCGACCCCTTCGTAGAACAGTACGTCTGCGAGCACATGGGGCTAACGCCTGATCCGCTTTCAACTCAGGTCTTGGCGCGCGATCGCCATGCCCAGGTGGCAAGCGCCCTGGCTGTGTGTGCCTCAACTTTTGAATCCATTGCCATGCAGGTTCGCCTCATGCAAGAGTCCGATGTTATCGAAGCCGAAGAACCCTTCGCCAAAGGACAAAAGGGCTCATCCGCCATGCCGCACAAGCGCAACCCCATTACGGCCGAGCGCGTCTGCGGAATGGCGCGCACCATTAAGGCGAACGCGCAAGTGGCCTATGACAATGTTGCCCTTTGGTTCGAGCGCGACATTAGCCATTCTTCGGCCGAGCGCATCGCACTGGCTGACAGTTTTATCGCCCTTGACTACATCGCCGAAAAGCTGCGCTGGATTCTGGATGGCTTGCAAACCTATCCTGAAGCCATGAAAGCAAACTTAAACAAAACGCGTGGCCTCATTTTTTCATCCAAGGTCTTGCTTGCTCTGGTCGACACCGGTATTACGCGTGAAGAAGCCTATGTGATTGTTCAGCGCAACGCCATGGAAACCTGGCACGACGTGCAGCAGGCACAGGAAGGTCCAAGCTTCAGGCAGCGCCTCGAGGCAGACCCAGATTACACGCTTGACGCTGCGACGCTCGATAAGATTTTCGACCCCTGGGATTTCTTGGGGCATGTGAATATCGTGTTTGAGCGCCTCAATAGTCTTGAATTTTAAGCTGTTTGACCTGGAGTAATAAAAGATTTGCTGCAGGAATTGAAACATAAGAAAGCTGTTTGGTGCAGGCGCGCCCTTGCTTTGGTCTGTGCTTTCACCTTAGCTTTTTCAACCACCTTTGCTACGCCGGGCGCCTGGGCAGACACCCAGGCACTTTCGACGAGCGTTCCCAAAAACGCGGCTAAACTGGCCACCTATGATGCCCGCGACTATGGCTATATTTCACCCGTCCGCCTTCAGGATCCTTGGGGTGCTTGCTGGGCCTTCGGTGCGCTCGCAGCCATGGAAGCCAATCTGGTAAAGCAGGGTTTGGCACCAGAAGGGGTGCAGTTGTCTGCGCGGCATTTAGTCTATTTTGCGGGTACGCCTGTTGGAAGTGAAGCAGGGGCTCAGGCGGGCGAAGGCCAACATCCCATTAGCGAACTTGTCGATTCGTTTGGGGACAACGCTGCCTTTGCCTTGGGGGGCCATGCCTTTGAGGTTGCTTCGACTATCGCTACGGGCGAAGGGGTGGTTTTCGAAGCCACGGCACCGTATCAAAACGATGAGGAAGAGGTGTGGGGAAGTTCATATAGTACGGACGGCACCTGGGCTCTGGACGAAGACATGCGCTACAAAGCAGAATTTACCTTGCGTAATATGCATCGGTTGCCCAAGCTCGCACAGTTTGACGACCCTGACAGTGTAGAAAGCTTTTCAGGAATTAGTAAAACGGCACTTGCAGCTATTAAAGAGGCAATTGTTAAGTACGGTGCGGTGTCGGTTTCCTACTGTTCCTTCGACGGAACGCGTGGTTACAGCGACAATTATTACGACCCCACCACCCACACCTTCTTTACCAATGACACGATGGTCATAGACCACGATGTATGCATTGTTGGTTGGATGGATGACTTTCCGGCAACAGAGTTTACGACGGGAACCTTAGGTTCTACGATGCCCGAAGGCGACGGCGCGTGGATTGTAAAAAACAGCTGGGGTGCAGAAACAGAGGACTTCCCCAACTACAACTCATGGGGCGATTTGGGTTATTTCTATCTTTCCTATTACGACCGTTCCGCCACGGGCTTTACGGCTTGGGAAATGATGTCAGTCGAAACTAGTATCACCAATCAGTACGACTATATGGGGCAGCGCAGTAACGCCGACACCCGTATTGTTGACTACGAACCGCGCTCCTATGCCAACGTGTTTCAAGCGGGGCAGGACCAAATCCTGAAGGCATTTTCCGTGAACAGCTATGCGGCTGGTTCGGAGTATAGCGTATCGATTTACGACATTGGAACGACTCCTTTGGCGGGCACCGACCCCAGGAAGGGCACGCTTTTATACGAGGCAGAAGGCACGATTCCCTGGGAAGGATACCATCGCATCAAAATTACGAAAGATGTGCGCGTCAACAAAGGCCACTACTATTCGATTGTGCTTTCCGTGCTTGAACCAGATGGTTCGGGCGGCATGATTCCCGTAGCTTCTTTCGAAGCTGGCAATAACAAAGATGCGGTCAGTACCTTTGGTCTGAGCCACTACGACACACTTGTGTGTAATCCGGGCGAATCATTCGTGCTGGCTACAATTGATGGTGAACAGCGCTGGATGGACGCCACTGAATTTGCACCCTTGCTCCACCTTGTTTCGCGCGACCAAGCTTATTTTGGAAATGCCTGCATTAAGGTTTTTGCAAATCCTGCTCCCCAGCCAAAGCCTACACCCGAGCCCGAGCCCGAGTCCGGCGATGAGCAGGAATCCGGTTCCGCTGCAAGCTCGGATCCCGCAACGAAACAAGAACCCGTAAAGACTGTTGCGAGTAATACAAGCACAAGCTCAAGCGCTCACGTCGCGGCCAACACGGCCGATATGCCTCTTTACGTGGTGTGGGTTTTGTTGCTATTGTGCCTGGTCAGCGCTGTCGGAGTCGCTGCTGCTCGTAGAAACATTCGCCTCGTAGGGGATGTCCGCCGCCTCGACTACCGCGCTTGACGCATCGGGCGTATTTCCAAGTGCCTGCCACACGCGCACTTGGGTCATCTTCGTTTCGTTGCCTTCGGTGTCAGTGTCATCGATTTGCATAGCGGTTACTATCTTTTCGCGCTTACCACTTGAAATTAAGAAGTCGCCCCAGTCAAGGCAACCGCTTTCAACCCCAAAGGAACAAAAAACTTTATTAGTAAAGTTGACGGCGCACACGCTCTGATTTGACTTCACCATAAACCAGTTGTCGCCGCACCAGCAGGGTGCCGTTGTGGGGGTGCGGTTGAAACGGAACCAAGACAGGTCGTCGTACTTTTCAGCGTTGTGAATTTCGGCAGGGGTGTAAGAGCCCAAGTTCGATATGCCGCCACCGTAGTCATAGATGTTTTCGAAGCAGAAAGAAAAGCCGGTGGCGCCATAGGCAATCTGGTGTGGATACATACCCGAAGGAAGCGTGAGGCTATCGAGCACCTTACCCGACGAAGCATCTATGCGCATCAGGTCGCAGTAGCTGGTAGCGTCAGGGTGGCGTGGACTAAAAATAATGCTGTTTTCATAGGTGGTCAGGGGGGCCGACATGCGACCAACCGAATCGTACAAAGTTTTTGCTTTGCCGTCCCCCGCACGCGCACAGCGAATAGACGATGGCTCGCGTCGTGCATTTTCGTTCGTGACGGGTGCCATACACTGCCAGTAGGCATAGTCGTCAATAATGGTGAAGTTCGGGATTTCCATGCTCGCGTCGCCTTCTTCAACAAGCTGTGGTTCGCCTAAACTTAAGTCAGCTGAAAGGCTGGCTACGTAAATCCGCCACAGACCTTCCATGATGGCGGCCTCCATCCACACCATGCCAGACGAAGAAGCGCGTACGTCATATATTTCAAAACCTTCCTCTTCGCCAACAGCATGTTCACGAAGGGTGTAAAAGCCGCCACTCGTAAGATGTAAAACACCCATGTGAACCAGCGGGCTTGGCTCGTCGGTGGGGAAGAGGCAGGCTGCAACAGTGTCGTCGTTGCCCAGAGAAAGGTGCCGAAGGGCCGTTCAAAGTCGCCCACCATTTCAAATGCGTCATAGGGGTCAAACTCTGCACAGGATTCAAGGTCAAAAACTGCGTCTTCGGGAACTTGCAATGTCTTTATTTCATCGGTGCTTTCTTCACGATTTGAAAGGACACGGGTACCTGCGACACCAGCGGCAACAACGCCAATTCCTGCCGCGCCAAGCAATAAGTTACGACGGGTAAGTAGCATCTTTGTATTCGAAGGGCTTGCCGCAGATGACGTGCGTGCGCGCCCCTTACGCCGCCGCGCCCGTTCAACGCCCGAGCTGCGTTTTCCATAGGTGGTGGTATCTATGTGAGGTATGCGTTTATTCGCGCTCATGTTTGTTGCAGACCTGTTTCGCCTTCGTTTTCAGCCTTTATTATTGTGGCATCCTGCTTTCATTTTCAGGTAGATTTCAGACCAATTGATAGAATAAACGCAGATGCATTTCCAAGATGCGTGTTTGCGAGGTATACTAGACGTTCACAATTGCACGAATAAAATGTGTAGAAACGCATATGAATTGAGCAAGGAGGCCGAAATGAGCAACGAAACACGTCGAATCCTTTTAGTTGAAGACGAAAAGGCTATCCGCGATGCGGTTGCAGCCTATTTAGAACGAGAAAATTATTGGGTCACTGCCGTCGGGGATGGCCAGGAAGCCCTCGAAGAGTTTAGCAAGCACCACTTTGATTTGGTCGTGCTTGACCTTATGTTGCCGCGCGTGCCTGGCGAGCGTGTGTGCCGCGCTATCCGCGACAATTCCGATGTGCCCATCATTATGCTGACGGCAAAGGGCGAAGTGGAAGATCGCATCATTGGTTTGGAACTGGGCGCTGATGACTATCTGGTTAAGCCCTTCAGCCCGCGTGAACTGGTTGCGCGCGTGCGTGCTTTGCTGCGCCGCGTCCATCAAGATGTTGAACCCCAGCGCGAGGTTCTTGAATTTGGCGAACTTACCATTGACGTTTCAGGGCACAAGGTGCTGGTGAATGGCAATGAAGTTGACCTGACCGCCAGCGAATTCAAATTGCTCACGACGCTTTCGCGTTATCCGGGGCGCGTGTATTCACGTATGGAACTGGTGGAAAAAGTGCTTGGCTACGACTTCGAAGGCTACGAGCGCACTATCGACTCCCACGTAAAGAACCTGCGTGCCAAGATTGGTGACAATCCGCGCGACCCGAAGTGGCTGCACACGGTACATGGTGTGGGCTATCGTTTTGAAGATCCCACTAAAGCACCCCAGTAGTTAGCAGGGAGCTTCTTCAGCAAGCGTGAATGACGTAAAACAAAAAACTCAAAACGCAACGAACCGGCGCGCTTCCTCGCGCTGGTTCAACTTTTCATATACAACACGGGTGGCCCTCAATTTTGTCCTTATCGCCATCATGACGGCACTCATTGCCTTTGGCATTCTGTCCTTCGTGTGGGAACAGCACTTTCATACCTATACGCGCGAAAACATTCAAAACATTTCTAACAATACCGCTTCACAAATTGCCACACGCTACGAAGCTGTTCACGCATGGGGCAATGACATACTCATTCCCGCAGAAGCTGCTACGCGTTTTTCGCCGAGTGTGGGTGTTCAGGTGGTCGATGCAAAAGGAACCCTGCTCTATGACAGTACCCATCGCAACGGCAGGCGCGACTTCACCTTGCTTCCCCTTGATGAAGAATCTATTGCAACAGCACCCATTGTGGTCGACCATGAAACGGTGGGCGCCGTGCGTGTTTGGGTGTACGGGAGCAGCACGCTGTTAACCCAGGCCGACGAAGAGTTCCGCGCGCGCAGCTACCAGGCGATGATAATTGCGGCGCTGATTGCCATTGTGCTGGCAGGTATCGTGGGGACTTTGTTTGCCCGCGGACTCGTGAACCCTATCAACCGCATTTCGCGGACAGCCAAAGCCTTTGGTGAAGGCGACTTAAGTGCACGCACTATGCTGACTGGTGACGATGAAATTGCCCAGCTGGGCCAAACCTTTGACAGCATGGCGGAGTCGGTCGAAAAAGACCGCGAGCTTGAACACCGCCTTACCACGGACGTAGCCCATGAATTACGCACCCCCCTTATGGCCATCCAGTCGACGGTTGAAGCCATGATTGACGGTGTGTTTGAGGCTGACGAAGAACGCCTTGAAACGCTTGATTCGGAAGTTCAGCGCCTCTCGCGTTTGGTCGACGCTATTCTGAAACTTTCGCGTCTTGAAAATCACAACACGCAACTCAAGCGGGAAGTTGTCGACGTCGGTGAACTCATTACGACCCTTGTTTCTACCCATGAGGCATATATTAAAGAATCAGGCCTAGAGCTCAGTACAAAGTTCGAGCATGGCGTCTATGTCTATGCCGACCCTGACCTTATCCGTCAGGCGGTGGCCAATCTTATTTCGAATGCGGTCCGCTATACGCCACAAGGAAGTATCACTATTTCAGTGAGTCACGACGACAACAATGCCTATATTGTTGTGGCGGACACTGGCATTGGTCTTTCCGAAGAAGAAGCCAAGATGGTCTTTTCGCGCTTTTGGCGTGCTGAAAGCGGGCGTAATCGCGAACAGGGCGGGCTCGGTGTTGGCTTGGCCTTGGTGCATGAAATCGTTGAACAGCACAATGGGAAAATAAAGGTGCAAAGTGAAGTCGGCATAGGTTCTACCTTTACCATTGCCCTTCCCTTATATAATGAAGAAACTGAACGCGAAGCGCGCAGGCGCACTCGCAGTGAAAACCGCAAGGCCGAGTCGAGTTTTGACGAAGCCTGGGACGAAGACGAAATCTAGGGGGCACAATGTCAGAGATGTCTTTACGGCCAAGCGCGCAAGGAAAAGTTCGCGACCTCTATGATTTAGGGGATGCGCTTCTGCTTGTGGCAACGGATCGCATTTCGGCTTTTGACTATATTCTTGAAGACGAAATACCGCATAAGGGCGAGGTACTGACGCGCCTGTCGGTGTTCTGGTTCGATTTGCTATCTGAGGTGGTCGACAACCACCTCATCAGCACCGATGTGGCAGACCTTCCTGCTGAGTTTGTTCCCTATGCCGACTACTTGCGCGGGCGTTTTATGCTGGTGCACAAGATGGACATGCTGCCGGTGGAATGCATCGTGCGGGGCTATTTAACGGGTTCGGGCCTTGCCTCCTACAAAGAGACAGGCGAAGTATGCGGCATTCAACTTCCTGCGGGCTTGCAGGAGTCATCAAAGATTCCCGAAGCCATTTTCACGCCATCGACCAAGGCCGAAATTGGCGACCATGACGAAAACATTAGCTTTGATGCCTGCTGCGAATTGCTGGGGGCAGACCAAGCGAATGCTGTGCGCGACCTGTCTCTTGCGGTGTACAACAAGGCAGCAGACTATGCGGCATCGCGGGGCATTATTATTGCCGACACAAAATTTGAGTTTGGTGTGCTTGATGGGCAGATACGTTTGGGTGACGAAGTTTTAACGCCTGACAGCAGCCGCTTCTGGGCACGGGAAGGCTATGAAGCCGGCAGAAGCCAGCCAAGCTTTGACAAGCAGTTTGTGCGTGATTGGCTGAATGCCAACTGGGATCGCACGAGTACGCCGCCCAAATTGCCTCAGGATATAATTGAGGCAACAAGCGAAAAGTATATTCAAGCCTACGAGCTTATAACAGGAGAGAAATTCTAATGTCACAACGCAACCCCTTAAATGAACGCTATCAAAACGCCGACGAAAAGCCCGTGGGTAAAACACGCAAGAGCGCTGCGTCTGCCAAGCCGGTAACCAAAGCGGCTTCGAGCGTGCGCATTCCGGGTAAGGTCGAAGAGCCCAAGGGCCTGTTTGCCCGTGCAACGGCTAAAGCAAACAAATCGCAGGCGGTAAAAGACAACAAAAAGAAGCAAGCAAGCAAAGAAACCGTGGAGCGCCGCAAGGAGCAGGCACTGCGTTCAAAATATTACAGCCCCGACACGCCTGAATACAAGAAATGGAAAAAAGTGTGGTGGGGCATGCTTGGCGCTGCCTTGGTATCTACGGTCATCTCCTTTTACCTGAGCGGCAGGGGGGACGACTACGTTAATGTCTCCTTTGTCTTTATTGGCCTGAGCTATGTCCTGCTCCTTCTTGCCATTATTTTCGATTTCACTTACCTGCGCCGTTTGCGCAATGAATACCAAGACAGAATGATTGCCTTCGAAAAGTCGAAGAAGAAGTCGGCTATTCGTAAGGAAGAAGCTGCCGCCGCACGCAAGGCTGCTAAGGAAGCCGAAGAAAACCCCGAACCTGAAGAAGAGCGCAAGCTGTTCCGTGGTTTGTTTACGCGCAAGCGTGCAAGCGACGCGGTTGCTTCGGCTAAGTACGCTCAGGCACGTGCCGCGGGGCTTACTCCTGAACAGGAAGCAGACGCTGCCAAGAAGGGCGACGTAAGCAAGGAAGCTGCTGATTCGGCAACGGCCACCGAAGCCAAAGAAGCGGCTCCGGCAGAAACGGTCACCGAAGCTAAAAAAGCGGCTCACGCAAGTTAGGTCGAAGGTGAACGATGAGGCTTGTTTCGTGGAATGTTAATGGGCTGCGTGCCGTCTGCAAGAAGGGCTTTGAAGACATCTTCGCCGAGCTTGATGCGGACTTGTTCGCGATTCAAGAAATCAAGCTCCAAGAGGGGCAAATCGAACTTGAATTCGACGGTTACACCAGCTACTGGAGCTATGCGGAGCGCAAGGGCTATTCAGGCACCGCCGTGTATTCCAAGGTAGAACCCTTACAGGTGCTGCACGAGCTGGGAGTGCCGCATCTCGACACCGAGGGGCGCATTTGCGCGCTGGAGTTCAAGAAGTTTTGGTTTGTCTGCGTGTATACGCCTAATGCCCAGGATGGCCTTGCGCGTATTGACCATCGAATGGAATGGGACGACGCCTTCCGCGCGTTCTGCAAGGGTCTTGAAGAAGGCACAACGCCTGCGGGCCCGAACACGGCCAAGCCGAAGCCCGTCATAATGTGTGGCGACTTTAATGTGGCCCACAACGAAATAGACCTTAAAAACCCTGGTCCTAACCGTGGCAATGCGGGTTTTTCTGACGAGGAGCGGGGCAAATTCAACGAACTTCTTGATGCAGGTTTCTTGGATACCTTCCGCATGTTGCACCCCGACTTAACAGGTGCCTATTCCTGGTGGAGCTACCGTGGCCGAGCGCGCGAAAACAACGCAGGATGGCGCATCGATTACTTCCTTACGAGCAAAAAGCTGAAGAAGAAAATCCAGCATGCGCATATTTATTCAGAAATATTTGGAAGCGACCATTGTCCGGTATCGCTCGAGATAGATTTATAGGGGTGGGAGATATGAGTAACGAACTCGATAACTCTGGTGCAGCTATGGACCTAGCCAAGATCGAGGAAGGGGTTCGCCTCATTCTGGAAGGCATTGGCGAAGACATTCATCGCGAAGGTTTGCTCAAGACACCCGAACGCGTGGCAAAATTGTATGCAGAATGTTGTGCAGGGCTTCACGCCGATCCTGCCATGTTTTTTGAAACAACCTTCGATGAAGACCATCAGGAAATGGTGCTTGTGCGCGACATTCCCTTTTATTCCATGTGTGAACATCATCTTGCGCCGTTTTTCGGTAAGGCCCACATTGCCTATATCCCTTCGGTTGAAGGGCGTATTTGCGGCCTGTCTAAGTTGGCGCGCTTGGTCGATTTGTTTGCGCGCCGCCCGCAGGTGCAAGAGCGCCTGACAAGCCAGGTGGCCGACACTTTGGTGGACCATCTTGACCCCCAGGGTGTGCTCGTGGTGCTTGAGGCTGAGCATCTGTGCATGAATATGCGCGGGGTGAAAAAGCCTGGGTCACGCACGACAACGAGCGCCGTGCGTGGTATTTTCGAGAGCAATGAAGCAACGCGTGCTGAAGCGCTTGCGCTTATCTATCAGTAAGGAAAAGAAATGAAGTGCGTAATTTCTGTTCTGGGAAAAGACCAAAGCGGTATTGTTGCGGCAGTGGCAAACGTGCTGGCAGATTGCAAGGCAAATATCGATGACATCAGCCAAACGCTTCTGGGTGACTTGTTTAGCATGACCATGTTGGTAACGCTTTCAGAGGCCGACGCCGACTTTAATAGCGTCCAGGAAAAACTTGCTGCGGTGGGCGAGCGGCTCGGCCTGCAGATTACACTGCAGCGCCAAGATGTGTTTGATTATATGTACCAGGTTTAATTTATACTTGACAGAGTATTATTCTTAAGCTAGGATAATATCACTCCTCTGGAAGCGCCTATGCTTTCTCGTCTAGATTTCGGCAGCCCTTGCGGCTGCCGTTTTCTCTTACTGGCGACTTATGGCCTTACTGGGAAGCCTGTGGGAGGCTGCGCAAGAGCCCCCAGGCCGCCTGCTTGCTCGACTCTTTTTCAAGCATGGCGTCGAGGTCGGAAAATGCGCAAGCCTCGCGTCCAAAAAGACGGAACCGACCCTGTGTAGGAACATCGCAGTTATAGGCATCGGCTACCTTGGCTTGAACTTCGCTGCCAAGAAGGACAAGACAGACAGGGTCAAGACCCTCAATGATTTTGTAAATATCTGCTTTGCTGAGCGTGTCCGTGTCGGCAAAAACAAGGCTCGGTCCTGTGGTCCAGCCAAGTGCCGCCGCAGATTTTTCCAACGCATCGTGCGCATTTTGGCTCAGACTGCGTGAACACACAACGAGAAAAAACGCCTCAGTGGGGCCTTCGAAAAAAGCCTCGTAGTGGCGGGCAATTTCTGCGCGCGTAAACGAATAGATGTTGTCCTTTTCTGCCATGGCTATATTGTAGCAAGTTTGTCGGCGGTACTAATGTGTAGCGAACATGGGCATATTGTGCAGCAAAAAGCGCGTTTTTCATGCTGTGAGAAAATACACTCTGTTTGTATTGAACTGCGTAAATGCATAAGGAAAGAAACATGAACACCAAGTCAATAAAAAAACTGTCAATCGCGCTATTGCTAAGCCTTGCGGCTGCTTTTGGTCTTGCGGCCTGTAACAGCTCAGAAAGCACATCGTCATCTTCCATCGAAGGTTTGACCGGTGGCATTGCAGCAACGGTCAATGGTCAGGAAATCCCGGAAGACGATGTAACAACTTACATCCAGTCCTACCGCAGCTATAACGGACTCGATGACGATGATGCGTGGGGGAACTACCTCGTTTCTGTCGGTGAAGACGTAAAGCAGTTCCGCGAAGATTTTATTGACTATTTCATTTCGCAAAAGCTGACAGCACAGGCCTGCGAAGAACGTGGCATTGAAGTGACCGACGAAGAAATCGATAAAGAAATCGAGCAGATGCGCTCCTATTATTCGTCCGACGAAGCGTGGCAAACCGCTCTTGAGCAAGCCGGGCTTACGGAAGAAAGCTATAGGGACAGCCTGCGCACCAGCATGCTTGATGAAAAGCTACAGGAAGAAATTGGCAAAGAGGCCGAACCGGTATCAGAAACGGAACGCCTTGAAACAGCCCAGATGTATGCGAGTTTTATTGACGGCAGCCGTCGTTCATCGCACATTCTCTTTAATCTAGAGGATAAGGAAACCGCCGAAAAGGTCCTTGCCATGATTAACAACAACGAAATCAGCTTCGAAGATGCTGCCAAGGAGTATTCAGAGGATACCTCTGGCGCCGAAGGTGGCGACGTTGGCTGGGACAAGATCAATTCCTTCGTTGAAGAATATGCCAATGCCCTCTCGGAACTTGAAGTGGGCCAGGTAAGTGGCCTCGTGGAAAGCCAGTATGGCTATCACATCATCAAGTGCACCGATTTATTTACCGTACCGGAAGGCGGCATTACTTCAGCCGATCAGCTTCCCGAGGCCTTGCTTGAAGTAATTGACGAGCAGCTGCAGTCAAGCGCTAAAACCACCGCTGTCAACGATTGGTATAAGGAATACAAAGAGGCTGCCGACATTGTTATTAACGACATGCCCGAGGGCCTTCCTTACGACATTGATTTGGCTCCTTACGAGGCTGCGGCTGAAGCTGCTGCCAGCAGCGAAGAAGTTGTCGATGATGACTCACTCATCGTTGACGTTGAGGATGAAGACGCAGCAAGCGACGAAGAAACTTCAAGCTCCGATGCGGTAAGCGACGAAGAAACTGCTAGTTCGGAAGCGGCAGATGCGACAAGTGGTCAGCCTGCCGAAATTAGTTCCGAGGCCCAGCCCGAGCGCTAATTGCTTAAAAGGCTAAGGTTTCACTAGCAGCTGTTCTTTGCTTGGGTTATACTACCTATTCACGCTTGCCAGATAAAGCGAATGCGGAAGGGTGGCAGAGCGGTTGAATGCGGCGGTCTCGAAAACCGTTTCACCATGTTAAATGGTGACCAGGGTTCGAATCCCTGCCCTTCCGCCAGAAATTGACAACTGAATACCCTTGTATCATGGAGAGATGTCCGAGCTGGCCGAAGGAGCACGATTGGAAATCGTGTATACCCCAAAAGGGTATCTGGGGTTCGAATCCCCATCTCTCCGCCAGGTTGATAAAACGCAACAGCAATGTTGCGGTTGTAAGATATATAGAGACGGGGATTCGAACCCCGAGAGGGCCAAACGTGCCCTCTGGCACGTTTGTCGCGAGCGTAGCGAAGCGGGTTATTGCGCGAAGCGCAATGTCGAATCCCCATCTCTCCGCCACTTATGTTGCGGCGTTCTTCCGAACGCCGCTTTTTCATACCATACGACAGTCACGCTGCGCGCCCATCTGGTGGCACCACAAACCCTACCTGCGCTTGCGTGTACGGAGTACTACGCTGCGCTTGGAGCGGGCTTGTGGCACTCACCAGATGCGCGCTCGCTGTTTTACTAACGCCAACCAGTAGCATTCTTTCCTCGCCACCTGCGATATACAAACGGCGTTTTCATACCATACGACAGTCACACTGCGCGTGTATCTGGTGGCACAACAATCCTGCTCTAGGGGTAACGTGACGGTCATAGTGTTTTGGCAATACCGAAGGCAGTTGCTGGCAAAAAATGACGGAAGGGGGTGCGGTAAGAATCTTGGACCAGATTCGGGGTCTCAGGCAACATAGCCCAGCCTCTTCCTTCTACCACTTATCGTATCGTACACCACTCTACCGTCCTCATCGAAAGCCTTGAGTCGCTCGTCCCGGTACCACACG
>JAFUCE010000153.1 GCA_017459805.1 Eggerthellaceae bacterium | reverse complement strand
AGGAGCGCACTTCGGTGCGTGACTGAAGCAAATGAAGGGCTTATGTGCCAGCAGACGCGGCCGCAGCGTCATGACGCCTCAAACGTAAAAGCGGCGTTCGGAAGAACGCCGCAATTTCGGTGCGTGACTGAAGCAAATGAAGGGCTTATGTGCCAGCAGACGCGGCCGCAGCGTCATGACGCCTCAAACGTAAAAGCGGCGTTCGGAAGAACGCCGCAATAAGGTTGGTGGGCGTTGCAGGATTTGAACCTGCGACCTACTGCTTGTAAGGCAGTTGCGCTCCCGCTGCGCCAAACGCCCGAAAGGGTTTGCTTATTATCCGACAACTACTTCAAACGTGCAAGTAGCTTCATGGCTTCTTTAAAGGGCAAGAAGCTGCTCGATAAGCTGGGCTCCACTCGCTTCGTCAAGCGCGCCACTGAAGGCGGTCAGCACGCGCCCTTCTTTGTCGAGCACGTACATGGTGGGCAGGTAATAGACCTCGGTTTCGAGAGCCGCTTCACCTGTTTCGTCATAGTAGACTGGGTAGCTATAGCCGCCATCCTCCATCCATTTTTTAATTTTTTCTGGTGTGTCGCGTCCGTCGGTTACTGAAGCGTCCACCATAACAATGTTGACCCGGTCGCCGTAGCTTTCCCACAGCTTTTGAATTTCTGGAGCTTCGGCATTGCAGGGTGGGCACCACGTCGCCCAAAAACTCATGAGCGTAGGTTTGCCATAGAAGCTCGAAAGCTGCACGCTTTCACCATCGAGCGTTTTAATGCTGAAGTCCGCGAAGGTCAGGTACTCGCTGCTTGCGGCAGACGCGCTGCTTTCAGTTGCGGCTCCGTCCGTAGCGTCACTGGCACTGCCCTCTGACGACATCGCGTCTGCAGCGTCACTAGTACTGCCCTCGGCCGCACTCGTTTGGCCGTCATCTGCCGCACTGCTTGTTGCAGCCGCGCTACCGAGGTTAGGAAGCTCTGTGTTCTGTTCGCCCTTTAGCACGTTATAACCAAGGGCAGCAAGCCCGATGACGGCAACAATAGCTACAACGCTGACAAGGACACCATTTTTGCTATTCATCTTTTCACCTATCCTGCAAGCAGCGAAAGCCAACGGCCCATCTGCCCGCTTGCCATAAGAATGCCAACAATTATTAGTAGAGCACCACACACCCTATTGACCAGCGTGTAGTGCTGTTTGACCCAGTTAAACGCCCCTTCAAGCCGATCAATAAGCACGGCAGCCAAAACAAAAGGAAGGCCCAAGCCCAGCGAATAACACAGAAGCAGAAGCACGCCCTGAAGCGTTGACCCCGTACTTGCTGCAAGCGAAAGGGCAGAACCTAAGAAGGCGCCAACACAGGGTGTCCAGCCTATAGCAAAAACCATGCCAAACAGCGCTGACGAAAAGAAGCCGCGCGGTGGCCTGTTCACATTCGGGCGCAAGGTTTTCTGCAAAGCCTCGATTTTAATAAGGCCCATAAAGTGCAGGCCGAAGAAAATGACAATCAAGCCGCAGACCACATTCAAAACACCTTGGTTCGCGGTAAAAAAGCTACCGATACTTCCCGCGAAGGCGCCCATAAGGGTAAAAAGTAGGCTAAACCCAAACACAAAACCAAGGGCCGAAACGATAGTATGCGTCAAGTTCGATGTTGCAGCCGAAGACGCGGACGAAGAAGACGCGGACGAAGAAGACGAGGACGCGGTCCCTTTATTGTTCGCTTGAACCCCTCCAGCGAAATAGGCAATATACACAGGCAGCAGGGGCAGCAGACAGGGCGAAATAAAGGTAACCACCCCTTCAAGAAATGTAATTAAGTAGGTCAAAGCTGCTCCTGCTTTCTCGCTTTTGATCGTGTTATTCTAGCAGCAATTTTGCTGTATATTATGTGATTGAGTCACCACGGCTAACAAACAAAACGCAGACGGAGGAGCAAACATAGGCATTTTTGCAGTCATACTCATTGGTATCGCACTTTCGGCTGACGCGATGAGCGTCACCATTTGCAACCTAGTGGCTAACCCCAAGCTGCCGAATTCGCGTGCTTTTCTTATGCCCCTGTTTTTTGGATTGTTCCAAGGTCTTATGCCGACCCTGGGTTACTTCACCGGTTCCCTTGCGGCAAGCGTTGTGGAAACCTACGCAGGTATTATCGCGCTTGTTATTCTTGGCATTGTGGGCGGGAAGATGCTGTGGGACGGTCTTCACGACGACGAAAGCGAAGACCTCGAAGCTGCGCACGACCATGTGAGCATAGGCGCCATACTCGCGCAGGCTGTTGCAACTAGTATCGACGCGTTTGCTGTCGGTGTTACCTTTGCAGCAACGCGCGAACCTATCCTGCTTGATGCGTGCATCATCGCGCTGTGTACCTTTCTGCTGTGCCTTGCCATGGTGTTCGTGGGGCGCAGGCTAGGCGAACATTTTGGCGCGCGGGCGCAAATTGTGGGCGGCATTGTGCTCATCCTTATTGGCCTGCGAGCCTTTTTCTTCTAGTTTCGCCCGCCCAACAAATCCACCCACCTATCATTCTCCCTTGCCCGCTTCTCTTGCAAGGGGTAGACTTACTCCTTGTGTAAAGCCATATATGTAGTAGAAAGGACAAAACATGGCTGGCGAAAAGAAATCATTCACAGAAGAGTTTAAGGAATTCATCGCTAAGGGTAATGTCATGAACCTGGCCGTTGGTATTATCATCGGCGGTGCATTTCAGGCTATCGTAGGTGCCTTGGTAGACAACATCATCATGCCTATCGTTGGTGTTGCTATGGGCGGCGTAAACTTCTCCGACTTGGCTATTACGGTTGGTTCTGCCCAGATTGGCTACGGCGCATTTATCCAGGCCATTATCGACTTCATCCTGATTGCCCTGGTAGTGTTCTGGATTGTAAAGGCCTACAACAAGGCAACGGCCCCAGAAGAAGAAGCACCCGCGCGCACCTGCCCCTATTGCATGGAAGAAGTTGCCGAAGAGGCAACCAAGTGCCCGCACTGTGCATCCGATATTGCTGCTGCCTAGTTACTCTGCATTAATACTATGCTGCTGTCTGCAAAAAAAGTTTGTTTTGCTTGTGCGATGACCATCGCGCTTGCTTTTATGGCGTTTGCCCTTGCTGCACCAGGCTCTGCATGGGCCGACGATGGGCAAACCACCCTCACGACCACACTATCT
>JAFUCE010000152.1 GCA_017459805.1 Eggerthellaceae bacterium | reverse complement strand
CTGATATGCGCGGTGACGGTATGGTTATTGCAACGGCAACCGGTTCGACGGCCTATGCACTTTCCGCAGGTGGTCCGCTTGTGGCCCCTGGCTTTAACGGGCTTATCCTTGTTCCCCTGGCGCCCCACACCTTGGTTGCACGCGCTATTCTGACCGATCCAATCGATATTGCTGAGCTAAAAATGGGTGACAACTCTGCGACGCGTGAAGCAGAATTATTCATAGACGGTATTCGCATCGACTTCCCCGGACCAATTCGGAAAGTCAGAATCCGCCGCGGGAGCGTACCAACTATCCTGCTGCGCTTTAATCGTGCACCATTCTACGAGCACATCAGCGAAACCTTCTTTAAGTAAGTCCCTTACTGAGGGGTTTATACCGCCTAAAAGCGATGTCGTGAGTTCATACTTCGCAATTTTTGCTGTTGCCAAAAATTGCACTTTAAAAGTTGACGAGCGTCAAGCGAGAGCGCCTGAGTGCAAATCAAGCCCTCTGGCTTGTTTGCACGAACAGCGGAAGCGGTCGCGATTTAGGCGGTATAAACCCCCATCGAATAGTTTCTTTAGAAGCTTAATCGTTAACAGGACGTTTGTGATCGGGCTCGGTTGTCAAAATAATGGGACCATTTTCGGTGATAGCGACCATCTTTTCGAAGTGTGCTGATGGAAGCCCGTCGGCGGTGTAGACGATCCAGCCATCATCACCCAAACGAGTCTTATGAGTGCCCAGATTAATCATGGGCTCAATGGCAAATACCATACCAACTTCCAAGGGTGTGTTTTCGTGCTTGATATAGTAATTGGGAACGTTGGGGTCTTCGTGCATGACGCGGCCGATTCCGTGGCCAACATATTCACGAACCACACCATAACCATGGGCTTCGGCAATTCCTTGAACAGCTTTACCAATGTCGTTGAGGCGATTTCCTTCACGCATGGCATCAAGGCCTGCCCACATGCATTCTTCGGTCACATCAAGCAAGGCCTGCTTTTCAGCGCTGATAGCGCCCACGGGAAAGGTCCAGGCGTTATCGCCCACCCAACCATCAACCGTGGCGCCGGTATCAATTGAGATAATGTCGCCTTCCTGGAGGATAACATCGGCACTCGGAATACCGTGGACAATGGCATCGTTTACCGAAGCGCAAATACTCCCCGGGAAACCATAGAGGCCCTTAAAAGCTGGTATACCGCCCTCGAGACGAATGAGCATTTCGCACATATGGTCAAGCTCGAGGGTTGAAATGCCTGGTTCAATGCGGGAGCCCACCTCGCGCAACACTTTTGCAGAAACGCGCCCAGCTTCTTTCATGGCTTCTATTTCTGCAGGTGACTTTTTAATAATGTTCCATTTGCGTTTCACGAACAGCCTTCTTTCTTTCTTTCATGAAACAGTGTATCACGCCTGGAGTTTGGTATAACTAACTAATTTCCTGCTCTTGCAGCGTCACTACGTATGGTATGTAAAACGCCGTTCGTTAGAACGGCGTAATAGATTTGGCTGGGCCAGCAGGATTCGAACCTACATAGCTGGCACCAAAAACCAGAGTCCTGCCATTGGACGATGGCCCAGCGTGAAAAATAATTCTAACACAGGTAGTCGACGAGTCAGCGAAAACCTTTAGCACAAAACTATAGCCCCGCCTTTGCGCCGAAGTGTACTTTGGTACATAAGGCGCAAAACAAGGGGCTAGAGTGAAGTGCTCAAGGTTTGCAACGTCGGCACAGCCGACTGCCGTTAGGCAGTCGGAGCCACAGCTTCAGTGTAAGCGCGGTTAACGCTGCTATCTACCGGAATACCTGTGCTCATAGTAGAGGCAACCGTTACGCTCTTAACATAGCGGCCCTTAGCAGCTGCTGGCTTCTGGCGCAGAATTTCGTCATACACAACGCCATAGTTTTCAGCAAGCTGTTCAGCCGTAAAGCTGGTTTTGCCCAAGATAACGTGGCAAATACCAAAACGGTCGGCACGGTATTCCACCTTGCCACCCTTCAGGTCGGCGATAGCCTTTTCAACATCGTTGGTCACAGTGCCGAGCTTAGGATTCGGCATCAGGCCACGAGTACCGAGGATTTTGCCGAGCTTACCAACCTTGGGCATCTGGTCGGGAGTTGCGATGGTAGCGTCGAAATCGAGCATGCCATTCTGGATATCCTGAATCAGGTCATCGGAACCAACGATGTCAGCGCCAGCGGCTTCTGCAGCCTTAGCAGCATCGCCTTCAGCAAAAACAGCAACACGGACGGTCTTGCCGCTGCCATTCGGCAGGCTAATCATGCCACGCAGCTGTTGGTCGGCCTGGCGGGTGTCAATACCCAGACGGAAGTGGCCTTCGACCGTTTCGTCGAAATTAGCAGAAGCGATTTCCTTAAGAAGGGCAAACGCCTCTATAGGAGCATAGAACTTGCCCTCTTCAATCTTTTCTGCAGCAGCCTTCTGCTTCTTCGTTAACTTTGCCATATTCAATCACCCTTTCGTGGTACAAACGGGCACCGGGCCCTCCCACAACTTGTACGTGCCTTATTGCACGTAATACGCTCTTATTCGCCAGCCTCTTCTTCAGCGGCTTCTTCAGTACCAGCTTCTTCAGCAGGTGCAGGTGCGGCGGCACCTTCGGCTTCTTCCAAGGTCTTACCAGCGAGCAAAGCTGCCAGCTTCTTGGTAATAACATATTCCGTCTTCGGTGCGCGGCCTTCGATGGTGACACCCATAGAACGAGCCGTACCAGCAACAATTTCCATTGCCGCTTCGATGGTATTGGCGTTCAGGTCGGGCATCTTCACTTCAGCGATTTCGCGCAGCTGCTGTTCAGTCAGCTGGCCAACCTTCTTCACGTGCGGAATACCAGAACCGCTGTTCAGACGCAGCTTTTCCTTAATCAGCACTGCAGCAGGTGGCGTCTTGCATACAAAGGTAAAGGACTTGTCTTTATACACGGTAATTTCAACCGGGATGATGGTGTTGCCCTTGTCCTTTGTTTCGGCATTAAATGCCTGACAGAATTGCATAATGTTTACACCCTGGGCACCCAGTGCAGGGCCCACGGGAGGAGCAGGGTTTGCTTGCCCTGCTTGAATCTGCAACTTAATAAAACCAGTTGCCTTCTTATCAGCCATGAGAATTGCTCCTAAAACTCATCGTTTCTATTCTTTATCAACAAGCACATTCCTTTGTCGTGAGAAGCCCCGGTCCACGCGGGCACGACATGAACGTGCACTGTTTTCAAACTCTTCGCACCTGTTGCTTCACCTACAGGCGCCCACGCACTAAATACGTGCTACCTGGTCAAAACCAAGCTCTACGGGCGTTTCGCGCCCGAAGATCGAAACAAGCACCTTAACCTTATTAGCTTCAGGTGTTACTTCGGAAACCACACCGTCGAAGTCGGCAAGCGGACCAGAAACAACCTTGACAGACTGCCCCACTTCCAAATTCGTAGCGGTCTTGCGCGGAGCTTCAACGCTCGTGCGCTTCATAATCTTGTTGTATTCGTCCCGCGTCAGCGGCTCGGGCTTGCCCTGTGCACCCACAAAACCAGTTACCCCTGGCGTATTGCGCACCGCAGCCCAGCTACGATCGTCAAGTTCCATACGAACAAGCACGTAGCCCGGGAATACCTTCTTTTCGCTTTCAACGCGACGCCCACCGTCTTTAATTTCGGTAACCGTCTCGGTGGGAATTTCGATTGAGAATACGCTGTTTTCAAGCCCCATGGTTTCAATGCGGCTTTCAAGGTTCTTTTTAACCTTGTTTTCGTATCCTGAGTAGGTATGAAGTACGTACCACTTGCGTGCCATGGTTTTAAGCTCCCGTCGAATTCAACGTGTCGATAAGAACAAGAAGTTGCGGGAAGATATTGTCCAAAATAAAAACAAAAACGCCAAAGAAGAGCAAGGCACCAACAACAACGCCACTCCAACGGATAACGTCGGTGCGGGTTGGCCAGGTTACACGCCTCATTTCGCTGCGTACACCGCTGAAGAAGGTGGCAATACGGCCGGGTTCCTTAGCGGGCTTTGCAGGGGCACTGCTCTTGGTAAGAACGGCGTCCTTAGCGGGAGTCTTAGCAGCGGCTTTCTTAGTGCTTGCCGCTTCCTCTGCCGTACCTTCAGTACTTTCGACTACCTCTTCAGCAAGCTCGCGCTTTTCAGCACGACGAGCCGAAGCTTTTGCCCTTTGCGTTTTTGACTTCTTAGCCATGGTTTATCCTCTTATAACTTGCAACATACACTACTTAT
>JAFUCE010000151.1 GCA_017459805.1 Eggerthellaceae bacterium | reverse complement strand
TGGAATAATAGGCGCAGAGTGGAAGGGGACGTATATGTGTGTTTCAAAACATTATCCAGTTCTTGTTTCCTTACTATTTCTATCTGTGGTTCTTCTAGCTGCATGCTCACAGGGTGGCCAACCTGCTTCTTCCAGTGAAAGCTCCGTTACAGGAGTGCCCGAAGTTAACGGGCTTGTTGCCAGTGATGCTGTAAAAGAATTGAAAAGCTATTCCAATACAACCCCTATAGAGATTACTGTCAGCAGGGACGGCCAGGAGTTTTCAATAGATGCTACAGACTCGGAAAAATTGCAGGACTATACCGTTGCCTCTTTAACGACAGAAGGAAGCGGTGACGATTCAGCATATAGACTTGCTGTCGAAATGAATGAAGATCTCAAAGACGAACGGCGTGCAGTAATCCAGAAGGAAATTGATGACTCTTTAAAGAACGGTTGGGCAAGCGAAGAGTATTACGATGGCGAAACCATGGTTGTATTTCGCGCGCATTCTGACGAAGCGATGTTCGATGAATATGGATATACAAACGATGGGTTTAACGAAGTTAATGAAGATTACTACAAAGATTACGCCCTCCAGCTTAAGTCCGACATTGTGACCTGCGCCTATACATCTGATGGCTATATGTCTGGAATTTGCTATGTACCATATGACGGTTTGAGTGATGCGGAGCATGCATATGCCGCTACTATAGCGGTCAACTTTGCTAAAGAGGCCGACGACTATGTCTACGAGAAAACCGAGGACTTTGCAGAGTCGATAAAGAATCAACTCGTTGAAAAAGGCTGGCATTCTGTCGAGTATTCCTATGACGCAAACGATATTTCGTTATTTATATACTCTCAAGCAGAGGGAGCGCAGGGGGAGTACGACGAAGGATGGTCCTGGACTGGCACTCCGGCAGAACAAGACCAAGCACGTAAATACTGGTCTTTGACTGCAGAAGCTTGGACAACCGCGTTTGCGAGAAATGTGACCATAAAGTTCTATACCACACCTCGGGGTGTTGAATGGGACTCCTTCTCCGCCGAAAAACATGAGTGGCTTCCAGAGGATGTGTTTGAACTGGCGAAGGCCAACAAACGGGACTTGCCCGATATTACCTACATTGAAGGCGTCGCCTCGGGCAGTGCAACGCAACTTGAAGGTCCCTTGCCTCAGGTAGACCAGGGTCAAGAAGATCAAAACCAGGAGAGCGAAGAAGAGCAAAGTTCTGATCAGGCAATCGTTGTTCCCGAAGGGATACAAGGAACTTGGAATGTTAAAGGGATAGTTATGGGTGACCAAGAGGGGGCTGCTGGAAGCGTTCTGGCAAGCGGGACTATCGTGTTTACAGCTGATGGCATAACAATAAAGGCAGATGTTGAGAATGCACCTTCAGTGGAACTGACAGGCACGGTAAGCGCTACGGATGGAAATGGTGCTGTGTTCCGTATAGATAATGAAGCCTATCCGGTTGCAGTTTTTATTCCAGGTGATACCAACGCAGTAATGTTGAGCGATTCGACTAGTCCAGATGACATGGATAAGCGTATGCATATTGTTGTTGAAAAAGCGGAAAGCTAAAGGATTAGCCTGCATACTGGGTTGTTTAACACCTGTTGAAACATATAGGTGTACTACAAGTTAGCTTTCGAGCAGTTTTGCGCGTCCTGTATGCTCATGCATGGGTAGGGTTGCCTTTCGAGCATTTGTTGGTCGGAGGTAACTATGAACTTAGCGCTAATGTGCTTGACGTTTATGAACTAGATGCATGAACTCGGCCGTCTGGGTCTACCGAACAATCGTATCGCGCCAAGTGATGGCTGGGTTCCTGGGTGCGCAATAAGCCAGTTCGCCAGAATCGAATTGGGCAATCATGTCTAGTTCGATGGTGTTGTCGTACAAAAATACTTCGTTGCAAATTGGCAGCACTCGTTTGAGGTTTGCGACTGATGCGGCATAGCGGCGCGTGACGACCTCGGGGTCTATACCATGTCCGCCAACTGATTGGCGATGCGCTATACGTTCTTGTGCAATGGAGACATCTTCAACGCCAACATAATGCATGGATATGTAATAGCCAGCAGCATGCGCATCTTCGATATGCTTGACGATAGATCTACTGGAAAGCGTTGTTTCCTGGTTAAACGATTTTCGTTCCGCAAGGTAGTGCCTAACAAGCTCAACCGCTTCACGTCCTGCGCGGAACTGAGCTTTAGGGTCGTCCCATTTCCACCCATGTTCGGTAAGTATTTCATCGGAATTGATACGCGGGTACCTATCTGCGATATGGTCATGCTCCCACAGGCCAGAGCGATACAGGGTCGACTTGCCGGCTCCGTTTATTCCAGCGAAAAGGATGTAATAGGGCCGATTCACTTAGTACACACCTTGCGCAATAAGCTCGCGTTGTTTCTGCTGAAGGAACAGATTGGCCGTACGAATCCAAAACTCTTTTTCTTCGGGGCTTCTTGCAAGACCTAGAAATGGGGCACTGTAGCAGCCGCTTAGAACACGTTTCGCATCATCGAAAATGCGATGGGCTTCTTCGGCGTCTATGGGGGAAGGGGCGGCAGACGAAGTCGTTTCTTTCGGCCTGCCTGGGTGCGCACCATGCAGTTTTCTTTGCTGAACCGACTCTTCTGAAACCATCCAGCTGCGGCCGAGTTTTTCACCCTGTAATTGACCGTCCGCAAGCATCTTGCGCACGCGTTGTTCGGATACTTTTAGCTGTTGTGCAGCTTCTTTAGTTGAGAGCATGAACAATCCTTTCCTTAGATGGTAGTTTCCCATAACTATTGCGTTTACGCAATAGTTATTCCAGGAAGGAAACATTAATCTTGTTCACGGAGTATGGTACAATTATCCCACGCATGAAAGGGGACAGCTATGCCAACAACCTTGCCTATTCGAGACCTAAAGGACACTGCAGCTTTTGCCCAATCAGTTGAGGATTCACCAACTCCAATAACGGTTACGTGCAATGGCGTGGGCGCCTTCGTCGCCATGCGCTGTGAAGACTACGAAGCCCTACAGGTTGAATTGGCGAAGGCTCGGCTCTACGAGCGCATGGAGCTTGCAGAGCGCGAGTATGCTTCTGGCGCCTACACAGATGGCGAATCATTCCTGTCTGCCATGAGGAAGAAGTATGGCGCTTAGTTACATCATCCTCGATGAAGCCCAAGTTGAATTCGAAGCCATTGTCTACTATCTACACGAGGTCCTAAAAAGTCCGCAGGCTGCTTTGAATTCCATCGACGAATTCGAACATCAAATTGAATTGGTTTGCGAAAACCCCGACCTGTACGATCTTTCGCGTTTCAAGTGGCTTGCCCGTCGCGGCTACCACATGATGCCCGTCAACAACTACGGTGCGCTCTACAAGCTGCGCGATGGAGTGATAAGTGTGGAGCATGTCTTTCATCAGAGTCAAGACTATGCTCGGTTAGGACTGTAAATGCCAGCTTATCGCTACGCAGCATTCATCAGTTACCGGCACCTGCCGCGCGATGCGCAAGCGGCCAAGGTTGTGCAGGCAGCCATCGAGGGCTATCGCATTCCACGTGGTGCTCAGGTAATGGATGGCTTTACGGCAGGGCAGCCCTTGGGTACGTGCTTCCGCGACGAAGACGAACTAGCCGCCGCCCATTCGCTGCCCGAAAGCATTATGGAGGCACTTCATCAGTCGGCAGCGCTCGTGGTCGTATGCTCGCCCGAAACGAAAGACAGCGCTTGGGTCCAGCGCGAGATTGAAGCCTATATCGATATCCATGGGCGCGAGCGTATTTTCGCCGTGCTCGCTGCGGGCAGTTCGAGTGAAAGCATTCCTGAAATCCTGCGCGCGAAAACCGTGCTGGATATTAACGGGGAAGAGCAAAGCATTCCTACCGAACCTCTGGCGGCAGACCTGCGGGCGGAGTCTGCGCATAAGCACGCCGACGAGAAGCTGCGTATTGTCGCCGCTGTGGCTGGTTGTGGCTTCGATGATCTGCGCCAACGCACCCGCTCGCGCAAGCGCAAGCGCATTGCGGCAGGCGTTATGGCGGCGCTCGCAATCGCAGGCGCAATCGGCGGTTTCGCCTGGTCATCCCATAACAGCCAACAATCAGCGTTCATCGAAGAGTCGCACACACTAGCCGTCCAATCCCAGCAGCTCTACGCGCAAGGTGACCGTTATGGTGCCATCGAAGCGGCGCTTGCAGCGCTTCCAACTTCTGAAGCAGATACAAGCCGCCCGCTCGTTCCCGAAGCGCAGCAGGCGCTCTCCACTGCGCTTCAGATTAGCCCTCGGCTTGGCACGTGGGTTCCACGCTATATGCTCGAACAAAATGGCACAAACATGATAGGAGTAAATGCCCAAACAAAGGCTTTAGGCATTGTGGACGACGACACAGCCTTGCACATGTATGACTTGCCTACCGGCGCCCCTCTTTCGGAAGAAGACTACACACCAGCTGGAACGTTTGAATACCCCTTTGGTCAGAGTATTACTGAACTTACCCAGCAGCTCGACGGTTTGGATGTGGCATATTCGGAGCTCTCCGACATGTACCAATACGACGATGTTTTGTATGTAGCATCAAGCGACCACCCCGAGTCGGACTGGTGGGTTTCGTCGTATAAGTGGAAACTGCAAGCCTTCGACCAGGACAAAAAGCAACTGTGGGAGTACGAGGGTACGACCAAGGCTGACCTCGACTTGGGCTACCAGACCAATGCGCCGCTGCTGTATTCAGGAATGCCAGATATTATTGGTTGCGAGCCCGAGCACAGTGCCCTTGCGCTGCGTTTCGGCCCCAATCTTGTTGTGCTAGATACCACAACGCAGGAGCCGCTCTATGAAACAACGTGCTCTTCGCCCATTGTTGGTGCAAAATGGTATAAAGATTCCTTTTCCGGGCACATTCTTTTGTTGCTTGCCTGTTCCGACGGTACCATATGGGAAAAGGATCCTTTTGACCAGCGCTATAGTACCGAAGGACGAAGCTTCGTCTTTCAACTACCAACTAATCTCATGGGTGCGGTATTTAGCACTACCGACGACGGGCTGTACGTTTCAGTGGCTGAAGCATTCGATTATCAATCTGCTTACAACGAAATGGTGGCTGCGGGGGAAGCGCCACCCGAAGATACAAATTCAAGCAGCTACAATGCAATTGAGGCTCAAAGTATCGTGGATCACAACGACAAAGTGTACGTATATAAGTATGTCGATGCTGCACAAAACTTAAACCAGGAAACCGATACACTCGACGAACTTATCGCGCTCGCCCACGAGACGCTTTCTGCGGCGGGTAGGGAAGCGTCGGCGAATAAATGAGCCCTTTCATTGGGCAATAGGGCGGATTATTGGCAGATATTATGGCTTGGCAAGTAAACAAAACACCTAAACAGAGCAGGAATCTGCCCGCTATGACCAAGCCGAAGCCTAAACCGAAGAATGCCCTGGACGCCGTGCGTCTTGCGCTTCAGCAAGAGGAGGGCAAACGCCCAGATAGTTTGAAACCCATCGAGGTTGTGAAGGTTGCGTTCTGCGCGTACCAGGCCTATTCCTATGCGCCCGTTGCGCAATCGGGCACACTTGCAGAATCGGACGACCGTGTTGCCCTGAGGCGTGGAACCCAGGCGTCGATGGATCGCCTCCTCTTTAACGTGAACTACTGGCGTTCTGCCTATGAAGACCGCATTGTGGCAGCGTGTGCGAGCGAAGAAGATGCGCACAGCCTGCTCGCAGCCATAAGTGCTTGGAACACGCATACCATGAAGCTAAACACCTTGCATGAATCCCAAGTCAGATCAACTTTTGAGCGCTTTTGTCCTCCGCTAGTAGAAAACAATCGGCGGGGCAACACTAAAGAAGATGTCCGCGGAAAAGGTCCGGTTGCCGACTTTGTCCTTCAAGCAAAAAGTGTGGCGCCACATCTTTCCCCCGACAAACGCGCTGCGCTTGAAAAGCTCGTTGCCGATGTTGAAGCAGAGGCGGCGGTATATGGCCGCTTTAAGGACAATGATGCCCTTGATGCCCTCTATGAATTGCTGCCCGTCTGGTGCCTGCAGGACCGCATAGAACTCGTAAGCGCAAACTGGTGGAACGATGCAGACGTCATTCAGCTCGTTGCCAATAAACTCAGCGAGAAGTTTTCTAAACTTGGACATGCAGAATCGCTTTGTTCTTACTTCACGGACATGGTAAATGAAGCCCTCGATGGCTACCTAAAGGAGATTGATGATGTACCGCGTGCCTTGCGCGAGAAAACAGTATCTGAGTTACTCGATATTTTGGAGCATGCCCGTCATAATCATCCCGACAGCGAAACCGATGGCTATGGCTCAAAGCTTCCTGCCTGGTTAACGTATAAAGAGCAACTTATCTGGAATATCATCGTTTGCTCAATTTATGGGCCGCAGCATGCGCGCCCGTTTATGTCCGACTCTGTTTCGGCACTTACGCTTGATGTAGCGCAACCAACCGATGACGTTATCACGAGCATGGCTAAAAATGCCTACGCCCGTTATTTGGAACTTCGTCGGAACAGTTTGGCAGAAGCTGAATTCGAAGAGTTCGAGCAGCTCCCTGACGACCTGCATTTTTCAAGCCTTGAGCGAATTATCAGCTTTCCCGATAAGCTGAAGACGCTTGGCTATAAGATAGTTCCCGCTGCAAGTTGTTATCCTGAACAGAGGATAGAATCGTTTGCGCCAAGTGAAGTGGAAGTGCTTGCTATTCTTGAGCATAGGCGTTGGTGCGAAGAACGTAAAGCAGCGGGGTGGCGCTACGCCGAGGTGCGCAATATTGCTTCAAAGCAAAGCCCCTACTTAACGGAGTGGGAGAACCTGCCCGAACGCGCGCGCGAATGGAATCGTTGTAGTTCGCGCGATATTCCCTTGTTGCTTGCGAAAGAAGGCTTGGCCATCAGCCGCTAGTTTCCCCTGCATGTCCCACCTGGGCGGAGTAAAAGCACGCCAGGGGCACCCGTCGATCCCTTTCTTTCGCTCCGTTAACAACAATGTGGAGCAAATGCAAAAAATCGCAGATAGTTAGCCAAAAAAATGACAAACGTTGACCAGCGTGGTAGAATGGCGCGCGTTGTTTGTGTCCCCGAGGTAATTATTGGAAAGAGACGATACGTCATGGATCTTGAAAAACAGGCTAAGATTGTCGACAACATTCACGACACTTTGGATGAATTTATTGGCCAGCGCCTTTCCGTGCGCGCAAACATGGGCCGTTCGAAAATCGTAGAATCTGAAGGCGTGCTGGTGCAGGTTCACCCGCAGCTTTTCATTATGGAAGTCGACCGCAAGCGCGGCCGCACCGCTCGACAGAGCTATCAGTTTGCCGATGTGCTGACAGGCACCGTAGAGCTTTCGCAAAATGGTGAAGCCCTGTTCGAGCCTTTTATTGAAGAAGATGAAGAAGACGACAACTCCGTTTCACCGCTGCTTGGAACGCTTGA
>JAFUCE010000150.1 GCA_017459805.1 Eggerthellaceae bacterium | reverse complement strand
TGGCGTGTACAGGCGCAAGAACTATGTTTGTGACAATTTTTTCGAGTTTCGGGCGATTTTATTAGCCATGCTATCGATAGGTCAAAACAAGCAGGCGTGTGAACGGGTACATCGCAAGCTGCCGTTTAACGGTTTCGAGATATGTGAGAAAAATCGTCCGAAACTCGAAAAAATTGTCACGAGTGATGATTGGATTTTCCAGACTGTGAGTCGGTCGGCAGCCGATACCTCAGTGACAGTAACGATAATAGGATAGCCCCAAGCCACTTTGATAGTTGGCTATAATTAAGATGCCTGGTGTCGTTTAACAATTGCTTGAGGTCGGAAATTGACGGCAGATAGCCTAGACAAATGGATGAACCGCTAGAAATAGGAAGCCTCGTATGCTTCGGACGATGGTACGGAGAAGATATCGAGTGGCGCGTACTCGATGTGGAGCCGAACCGCGTGCTGCTCATCACCGACAAGGCCATCGACTGCAGGCAATACCACCGCACGCCAGAAGCGATCACCTGGTCTGAATGCAGCCTGCGCGCATGGCTCAACGGCGAGTTCCTTCAAGAGGCTTTCGACCCGTCCGAGCGCGCGACGATTCTCGAGGTACGCATCGCAAACGACGATAACCCCGATTTCGGCATTCCCGGCGGACCCGACACGCGCGACAAGGTGTTCTGCCTCTCGATCGATGAGGCGCGCATCTACTTTGGAAGCATAAAAGAGCGCGTGTGCTTCCCGACCCCGCATGCAAGGGAACGCGGCGTTTGGACGAGCGCCGCGGGCTCCTGCGATTGGTGGCTTCGCTCGCCCGGCGGCTGGTCCGATGGGGCCGCCGCTGCTAACGTCGACCGCGACGGAGCAGTGCACACGACAGGCGACGGGGTCGCCGGCGGTCTCGACGGCGATGACAACATCGTTGCCATAGAGACAGCAGTCCGACCCGCCCTGTGGATACGCAAAGACCCTAGCCTGTAAAGCCACTGGCGTCTTCGTTGTGGAAGTCACCATGCGTTCCGCCACCGATGCTGTATTCGCCACCGTCTTCGAAGAAGTACACGTCGGTCGAACCATAGTCGCCACTTGGACCGAAGGCTTCTTCGTCTGAAATCCAGGATTCGCCTTCGGCAGTCTTAAGCACGTAGCGTCCACTGGGGAAGCTTTGCGTGACGGTTTCGCCTGGCTGCAGCAAGATCATGAATTCGGTCGAGCCGTTCATGCGCACCAGTCTGTAGCAGGCTTGTTTGTCGTCGGGGGCCGAAAGCACGAGTGCACTGGTTCCGGGCCCATAGGGCTCGTTGTCGAGAGCCTCCTGTTCGGCGGCAGCCTCTGCGGCCTCCCGCTCTTCAAAGGCGCTTGCCTGTGCGGCACCGCTTACCAGGCTGTTTACCCATACACTCACACTTGGATCGTCAAGTTTTTCCAAATATAACGAATCGCCGTCGCACACCGCATCATCATAGGACGACACGAGCATATAACCAGCATTAACGTTAACGACATAAAGACCGAGGGTGAGCCCATAGTTACGTGCCAATACCATTGTCTCACCCGTCTTAGTATCATAGAAGCACGGGGTGTCTTCTTCCCGTGCGGCATCTTCGTCTTGGTCGCGCTGACCAGCGGGAGGCTCTATGTCATCTGGGTCGACCTCGGCATCGCCCACCATGTTTTCAAACGGTTTCGCTCCGCTTTCGCTGTCCGCCGCAACACTACCCGTGCGCGCCCCTATGGCCCAGGGGCGGTTGTAGAACACGTAGTCGCCGTAGGCTGACACAAGGCCTTCGGAATAGCCCCGATGCTGCCAGGTGGCTTCGGTCTGGGTGTTGTCACCCATTTGACCACGATACGAAAGCACATGGTCGTACATCGGCACTTCATTTTCGTTGCTGCTGCCGCCCTCACTTGACCCGAGGTATTCATCGAAATAGGCCACATTCCCCACTACGGCAAGATGGCGAACGTCATCAGGGGCAGTAAAGGCAAGCCTCGGGTCAACCTCCATGAGTGCCTGGCTATACGAGTCTTCACTTACTTCGGAAGCATGAAGCGTTTGCGTATCGAGGCACCTGTAGCTAGGCTCGTCTATGCCGTATCCAATATTGTCAATGTAGTAGAGTTCAACGCCCTTAAGGCACAGACCTTGCGCATACCCGCCGTCGATGCGTTCGGCATGGCTTAGATTAAGGTCAATACGATACAAGCCACCTTTCTCTTCGTCATTGCTGCGGTAAGAAAGGTAGAGATATTCGCCATCGCTTACCATAAGCGAACCATAAGGGATATGTTGAACAGGAAGATCAGCCGTGTCGGCAACGCTTATGTTTCCAGGAGCTACATCAGACACGCTGTTTTCCGCTTCGACGCTGTAGTTTGAAACACTACTCGTAGTACTAATTGAGCTTTCTTTTACATCGTCGTTCGCACAAGACACCAGCCCTATGCCCAGCATAATTGCGAAAACAGAACAAAGCATGACGCGAATGACAAAAAAATTCAGGTTGTTTGGAATGCGTATTTGCCTATAGGAGGTATCTACGTTGCTGGCTTGCTGTACTGCATTTGACATTGTGACTTCCTTTCCGTCCTCGCTGAATTATTGTATCGCACCGGATACCACATGAACCTGAGTAGGCAATCTGAAAAGCACGTCATTCAAGTAAAATGATGAAAAAGAGAAGATCGATACAGAATCAATTGCATTGAACTAGTGAGAGGCAATGGCTATGGGACTGTTGGCTCGTTTTCCAGGCGATTGAACCCCCTTGACCAAAATCAACGCCTGAACTTGTAAAACAGTTCGACTATGTTTGCAAGATGGGTAAATGCAAGAACGATGTAAAAATAACCCTCGTGCTTCTCATTCGCGCCTACGGCTTAGCTTCAAGAAGCGGATTGCCTGGCTGAAGGGTCTCCTTGTTATGAGAGCGGGTCAGTGTTTCCCAGACGGTTTTTGACGAGGGATATCTGAAGGCGAAAGCCTAACCAGGCAGGAGGGCTGCATCCCTGCCAGGTTTGTCGGATATGGCGTGATGCATTTCGCCGCTTCCGAGTTTGAGCACGCGCACCTCGTCGCCCGTGCGCACCTCGCCCGGCTCGACCACCCAGCCGAAGACACCCTCGCGCGGGAAGATGCAGTCTCCTGCGAGATAGTAGATCGCGCAGCGCGTGTGGCAGACCTTGCCAATCTGCGAGATCTCGACGGTAGCTGTTCCGACCTGCACGAGCGTGCCGAGCGGCATCTCCTTTATGTTGATGCTCTTGGTCGTGATGTTCTCGGCGAAATCGCCGTAGCCTACGTCAAGGCCGTTGTCGCGGGCGACCTGGATAGATTCTTCGGCCAAGAACGAGACCTGACGATGCCAGTCTCCCGCGTGCGCATCTCCCGCGACACCGAAATCTGCCGCAAGCTTTATAACGCCCGATTCCACGGGCGCTTTGCGCATTCCCTTCTTCGGCGATGTGTTTACGGACACCACAACCCCGGTGTCCCCTTCGACGGGCGCCGGTCCCTGGTTGGAAACCATGAGCGGGTTGTCGATTCCCAGGTCCTCGGCCAATGCGCGGGCCGTCTCGTTGACGTGGAGTTTCTCGCAAGAGTTCGTGTTATGGGAAGAAGCAACCATCCGTTGCACCTTTCTCGTGGACGACGCAACGGCAGCCACCCCGTGCGCCCGGTGCAAGGACGTTAAGCCCGCGTTCCGCTGCACTACGGAATGGCTCGATGGAGCCGCGGGTAGAATTCGGCTCAGGCAAGTATAGTACAAGCCGGATCCTACCCGCAAGAGAGAGAGGGGGCCTTATTCGTCGACCTTCGGGAACAACGCGGTCTTAATTACGCCTAGATGTAACGGGGTCGGATGTGCCGAGGTCGAGGACATGAGACAAGTGGACAGGTCGCTTGTCTCCCTTGGAGTTATAAGCCTTGAACAGAAAGCTTTATAAGCCAAACGAGCCAAAAGGGGAGTACCCCCAAATGGCTAAATGGATAATGTTTTTGATTAGCGTACGCTATATTCCTTTAAGCGTATGAGCGCCACGATAAGATAATATCTCGCCCCAGTCTGCCTGAATCCAAACAGGCTCTTCGTGCGATGCTTTGGTCAGCGCCGTTGCAGTATCAAAACTATTAACAAATTCTGCCACTTTAGACAGCTGCTCTCTTTCTTCAGGAGAAAACACCCACTGTTGAACTTCTTCCTGTCTCGTACAGAAAATCTGTCCCCCGTCTTCTTGCTCGCTGAAATAAAACGCATCCTCATTTGCAAAAGCTGCAATCAATTGCTCGTACTTGTCGGGAACAGGCCCGTAGTCTGCCTTTGCATAACGCAGGCCTGTTATTCCGTGTCCAAGATCTCTGTAGGCTGAATAATCTAGGTAAAACAACGCTTTGTTAAGCTTTGTTCGATATAAGTCATGAATATTTAGCGCAAGGTAAGCGAGTATTTCCCGGAAGCGCTCCACGCTAAAAGCTATATTTCCTGTATGTTCGTCAGGCACACGCTGCACCATCAAAAAAACCTTACGTGAAAGTGAAGCGTCTTCTTCCTCCCTTGTAATCTTTTGCTCCACAGAAGCAACCAGGGCGTCACGCTCCTTCGCGCTGCCAAAACTAGTATCTAATAAGCGCTGACGCAAAAAGACTGGATCGTTTAGCTGGCGAATCATGGAAGCGTGCGCTTCGGTAGGAAGCGAGCCTCCTTCATAACGCTGAATGCTGGCCACACCAATACCAAGTAGGTCAGCGAGTTTTTTCTGCGATAAGCCAAGCTTTTCACGCATGGCACGAATCTCGTCGCCGTTAGGAAGCCCTGTAGCCTTTCGATAAGCGTCGTAAAGCCGAGCATAGTTTTTGTTGGCATATGAGCCTACCGTTATTTTTTTTCCGCAATCTGGACACACAGGCCATTCGAATACCACATCAAGCTCAAGCCCACGAATAGGTTGAGTTTCGTAGAACTCCTGAGTAGAAGCATCAACTGCATGCATGCAATCGTCGCAAAATGTGTGCACCGAATCCTTCATTATTACGCCTCCTTGTATGGAAAATTCATTTCATGTTCTGCTTCATGGAACGAAACACAAATTGCCGTCACTGCGTTTTCTTCAAAGAATGCAGTAAATTTGATATAGATTTGGGTTCCCTCGATTATCTTTCCAAACACCCATAAATCGTGTGGACGACCTTTTTTATCTGGTAGTGGACCTTGCGAATAGTTTTGAACCGTAAGATCTTGTAAGACATTAAGGACATCGTTCGTATCGTACCCGAGTTCAATCATGCAACGTGCATTTTTGCTTCCAGCATTATCTAGACCAGTAAGAATGAATGTGTCCATGGTTACCTTCTGCAAAAGCGCCAGGTACACTTCAATCGATTTACGGTTTGCGGCTTCCTCCATTAATTTACCTTTCGAATGATGTTAGTATAACACATCATTTGATGTGTTATACTAACATCACATTATCGACAAAGAGAATTGCCCATTCCCTGCAAATCGGTTCCACCGAAGTCCCACGAGAGGGACGCATGCAGGAACCGTAGCGCGTAGCATAGAGGTGTCGCTTCAAGCGGTCATTCAAGTGTCGCTTCAAGAGAAAGGTGCCTATGCTAATAGCAAGCAAAGCAAAAAAGCCAACCAAAGCAACCAAAGCAACCAAAGCAACCAAAGCAACCAAAGCAACCAAAGCAAAAAAGCCAACCACTTCAACCACGTATTACCTTGTTTACGGGAAGTATTTGGGTAAAGGTGAATTAAGCGAAGAGGCTTTAACCTATTATCTCTATAAGGATGGCAACTGGGTAGAAGATACGGGCTTTGTTATCTCGGATTTGTTGCACGGCTTTGATCCCAGCGAGCCTGCAGGTTCGCCGTATGCCTACGGCAGCATGGACATTATGCGCGAAGTAAAAAAGATAAGCGCCGAAGAAGCTATGGAGCGCATTGAGTCGGGTAACTACAACGAACCAGATAAGCTGCCAACAAAGCCCGCGCAAGCACCGAAAGAGCAAGAGCCGCCGTCTAAGGACCTTATACCGCCTTCTGCGGGTAAGAAAGCATCGCCCCTTGCGGGTAAGCGAGTGAATCTGCTCATACCTGATTGGATTAAAGCGGAGCAAAAGAAGTATGCAAGCGCATTTCTTACGTTTCTGTTCATACTTACAATGTTCGGCACTCAGGACAAAACACTACGCGAGTTCTTCACTCTTGACGACAACGACTGGACAGAAGAAGACACTCTCTACTCAATAGAAAAGTTCAGGGAACACGGCATAATCAAGTAAAGTTGCACTAGACTTTTTTGTGTGAGTACGCTATTAAAAGAACTTCGTTTTTTAGGACGCCCGCAGGCGCACTCAGGCAGTGGTCGATGCGTACAATCTGCGTGAAGCATGCAAGGCGAACAATATGGCACAGGATAGAAAGAATTAGTCGCTGCCTATGCTTCTATATGCTAAAATGTGGCTATATTGGTATTGAAACGGTTACAAAAGGGAGCATATCATGGCTGAGTCCGCGACATTGAACGTGCGTATGGATGCCGAAACCAAGGATGCGTTCACGTCCTTTTGCGATGAGATTGGTATGTCGGCGTCATCACTGATGAACGTGTTCGCCAAGACGGTTGTGCGCAATCAGGCAATTCCTTTCTCCGTAACTACACGGACTTCTGTGCCAGCGACTGCAAGCTACGCACGCATTTTTCCGCAGACCGAGGACGAACTCGAGGAGATGCTTTCGCAATCTGCGTCGACCCCACTTTCCGAATGTATAACCATGAACGAAGGCGTGGCTAACATCAAGGAGCGCATGGGATGGTAGAGGACGGCAAGCTCTACGATGTCTTGTGGACCCCCGACTTTACCGAGGACCTGTTCGAGGCTGTTGCCTACATCACCGAGGAACTTGGCAGCCCCATGGCAGCATGGGCTCTGTTCGATGGAGTATGTGAACTGCTCGATTCCCAGCGTGCTATGCCCACTTCTGCTACCACAAAAGCTGGCAAGGACGGTTCAACGCGCTACATAGTGACTTACAAGAACTGGGATATTTACTACATTATCGAAGGTGACGCAATCAAGGTTATAGGTTTAAAGCATCACCTGCAAGCCGGCGGTCGCGGCGTGCTACCCAGCGAAAAGCGATAATAGATAGGGTATTAATAGGTGACACAAGGGGACAGGTAGCTTGTCTTCGGGGCTGAATAGTTCCAGTTTTCAGGAAGCCCTCGACCTTAAATAGGTGGTTTGCGTTTCCGAAAGCTCGCTTTTTGCAGACAAAGAGACAAGGGGACAGGTTGCTGTCTCCGTAGAAGTTCCGTAGAAGTCTGTGTTAAAGAACTTCGTTTTTCAGGAAGTCCTTCGATTCGAGTAGAGTGAGATGGTAAATCACAACACCTCGACATGCATACGCGTTATCCTGGCAAGCAGGCCCAGAGGCGCTTCGGAGACTTTGGAGTCCCAGCACTGGCAGTTAAGCGTTCTAGCGATTAAACGCTAGGGGCTATTACGCCTGCTACCTGCCCGCCCAATCCCATCACAGCGCCCAAAAGAAGGGATTGCAAGTTCCATGCAAGAAAGTATAATTGTGTCCGTTCGTTTATTGGCGAATCGCAAGAAAGGACAAGCAGCGTGACCCTGCGCATAAAAGATACGAAGCAAAACCTTTGGAGCATAAAACTCCAGGGCAGCTTGCTATGCGCGCACGCAGTCAACCCAGTCCTTTCGTCTATGCATTAGACACCCCACTAGCAAAATAACAAGCAAAACAACAAGCTAAACAAAAGGAACAAGGGCACCTGCAGCGCGCGGGGCTCATCCCCCTGCACAAGCCTGCATGCCATATAAGGAGCAACCATGTTTGAAATTGAAGGAACATACGAAACGGCGAAGTGCTACGCCACCAACATAGAAGACACGGCCATCGAACAGATCCGCGCCATGTGCGACATGCCGTTCACCAAGGACGCCAACGTGGCCATCATGCCCGACGCCCACGCCGGGGTGGGCTGCACCATCGGCACGACCATGAAGGTCAAGGACGCCGCCGTGCCCAACATCGTTGGCGTGGACATCGGCTGCGGCATGTACACGGTCGAACTGGGCAAGGGCAACATCAGCCTGCCCGATTTCGACGACGCCTGCCACGCAGTACCCAGCGGCAAGCAGGTGTGGGAAGGCCGCCGCGAACACTTCGACCTGGAACAGCTGCGCTGTTACCGCAACCTGCACCAGACCAAGCGCATCCTGCGCAGCATCGGCACGCTGGGTGGCGGCAACCACTTCATCGAAATCGACGTGGCCGACGACGGCACCCAGTACCTGGTCATCCATTCGGGTAGCCGCAACCTGGGCAAGCAGGTGGCCGAATACTACCAGGCGCTGGCGGTGGACCTGCACAGCGGCAAGGAGGAGTTCTTCGTAGAACGCGACAAGTTAATCGCCAGCTACAAGGCAGCGGGGCGCCGCAACGAAATCCACGAGGCCCTGCAAAAGCTGCGCGCGAAGTTCAACAAGCAGGAACCCGACGTGCCGGCGGATCTGTGCTGGCTCTACGGCAGCTACCTGGACGACTACCTGCACGACGTGGCCATCTGTCAGCAGTTCGCGCGCGAAAACCGCGAATCGATGGCGCGCGAAATCCTGGGGCGCATGAAGCTTGCGGGGCGCGACGCGTTCCACACCATTCACAACTACATCGACACCAGCGAAATGATCCTGCGCAAAGGGGCCATCGCCGCGCACGACGGCGAACTGGTGCTGATCCCGCTGAACATGCGCGACGGCAGTGTGCTGGCGCGCGGCAAGGGCAACGCGGAATGGAACATGAGCGCACCGCACGGGGCGGGACGCCTGATGTCGCGCCGCACGGCCAAGGAAACGCTGTCGATGGAAGACTACCGCACGCAGATGGAAGGCGTGTATTCGACCAGCGTGACCGAGTCCACCCTGGACGAAGCGCCCGACGCCTACAAGGCGGCAGACGACATTATGGGGCCTATCGCCGAAGCGGTGGACGTGGTGGACATGATGCGCCCCATCTACAACTTCAAGGCTCACGAGTAAGGAACGACATATTCACAACAACTGTAACGCTGCTTACTGGGACCTGCTTCGCAACATGGAGTGCGCCCTCAACTGCTGCGTGGAGGTCAACGGCTACATGCCCGTGACCTTTGAAGAACTTGTCATCAACAACGAACGATGGAAGAAGGAACACTGATTATGGACACTATAAAACTCAATAAAGTATTTCTCGGAGCAAAAATGACTGCATATACTGGGGACCCCTGGTTGAACCGTGTGGGAACAACGGGCGTGCTGCTTGTTTACCCTTACGTTGACAACGAGGATGAGTGCATTTCTATTTTCTATTTTGACGAAGGCTGGGATATTGCTTATGTACGGCACTCAAGGTCACGTTATTCAATAGAGAGTGGCATCTTTTTTGCAAAATCTGTTCGGTCTGGCTCAGAAAAAACCTATGACATATCGAACGCTGTAGAGCTTAGTCCGGAAGTTTTTCAAGTCGATAACTTCTCGATGGAGAACGTCCCGGAAGAGTGGCGAGAAATCTATCTAGGCGTATTTGTAAAGCACGCCTGGAAAGACAAGCCTATTGCTAAAGTAGGGAAAAAGAAATGAGAACCTTTTTTATAGGTGACATGCGCTTCGGGCGCACGGCATCCATAGTGATGACGCACACACAAATTGGGAGGAAGCTGAATGCACCCCACCAAAGGAGTGGTTGTAATGGATAGAAAAGACGCATGGGACGATATGGAGCTTGCTCGTAAAGAGAATCTTGCGAGGCACTGCGATTTGAAAATTGATAGCAGGCTCTATTACGACCTGGTGAAATGGGATATCGAGTCCCATAATTTTGCAAGGAAGGGCCCCTACTACACATCGGAAGAGAATCGAGCGGTTTGCGAAACAATAGTGGCAATCCTGGAGGAATACTTTAGCGAAAAGAATCCTGGTCATTTAATGTGCCGGGGGCGGGTGATTCGTCCCACTTTTCCCTCTTGACAGGCTACAGGCAGACCTATAAAGTATGTTTTGTACCAAGTACCAAGTACCAAGCAGAAAGCAGGACCTAATGCCTTTAGCAGCACAAATAAGTGAAGTCGGCGACTCTGTTGCCATCAAGGTGTCGGGCAAAAACCAAGTGACCATCCCCTCCGCCGCACGCAAGAAATACGACTTTGGAGACTATGCGCTCTGTACGTTCACTGAAGACGGCATTCTTATTCAACCGCTGGATCCAGCCGACAATAGTGAAGATCTTACCGTTAGGCTTCTGCGCCATCTTATTGACGAAGGATACGAAGGGGACATGCTGCTGGAAAAGTACGAAGAGCTGAAGCCGAAGTTTCTTGACTTTGCCGGGAAAGTGCTCGACGCGGAGCAAAGTGTTGCAGAAGGGCGGACCACTACTTACGCCACGGTTCGCAAGAACCTAAAGGACAAGTATGGGCTATAGCCTTGTCGTCGCCCCAGAATTTGAAGACGACCTTGATGCGATAGTCGATTACCACGTTAATCAACTGCACGCACCAAAGGCAGCAAAAACCCTGCTTGATGAACTTGATATGGCAATCGAACTCGTTCAGCAGATACCCACTATTAACGCCGTATCGCAGAAGCCTCTTCTTCGTGAGCTGGGGTACCGTGAACAACAGGTTCGCAAATACGTCTTCTTATATCGTTTCGATAGCGAGACGGTATTCGTGATGCGCATGTTTCATCTTACGCAGGATTTTGAATGCCGTATAGAAGAATAGGGTCGGATGTGGTGGGCGGATGTGGCGGGGTCGAGTGATCTGTCACACGAATTTTTCGAATAACTGCCTCGGACGGCATCAGGACATGCAGACAAAGGTCCCTTCAAGCAACAAAGAAAGGACACCATCATGACCGACACGATTGGCAAGCCGCATGAATGACGATATAGTTCCGAAAAAGTAAAACTTATTAATCTTTTCGGAACAAGGTTAGCATGAAAGCAAAGTTAATCCAGCGTCCCGTCATATTCGTTCTCAGCACCCGACCCTATTCGTCGCCCGCGGTTAGTCCAGTGCAGAACGCGATTGCGCAGTTGTAGGTTGGCAAAAAAATCGAGTATCTGGCGATGTTTGGATCTAGCGTTTGCATAGACTAAAGCAGCACCCTTCTGACCAGGCATTATGAAGTCGC
>JAFUCE010000149.1 GCA_017459805.1 Eggerthellaceae bacterium | reverse complement strand
GCGCGGTATATCGAGCTCCTGCGGACAATATTCCGTGCAGTAACGACAGGCTGTGCAGGGCACTCCCTTTGAGCTTGCAATTTCGTCGCCGATAGCTTCGAGGGCAGCGCATTCTTCGGCGGTAAGTGGCTCGTCGTCTTCAAAGATGCGCACGTTGTCCTGCAGCTGTTCCATGTTGCTCATGCCCGACAAAACGGTCATGACGCCTGGCACGCCCGCCGTCCAGCGAAACGCCCAATCGACTGCGCTTTTGCCTGGGCGCAAAGCATTAAGAGAAGCCATTTGTTCTTCGCTGAAGGAAATAAGATTGCCGCCACGAAGCGGCTCCATAACAATGATGGGGATATGGCGTTCCTGCAGCACTTCAACCTTGGCGCGCGCCTTCTGGAAGTTCCAGTCCATGTAGTTCAGCTGCACCTGGCAAAACTCCATGTCGTCGCTAAAGACTTCCATGAAGCGCATAAAGGTTTCGAAAGTGCCGTGAACCGAAAAGCCCAAATGGCCAATCTTGCCCGCATCGCGCATAGCCTTGAAATAGGCCACCGTACCGTACTTTTCTTCTTCAAGATAATGGTCGATGTTGCCCTCGTTAATGTTGTGCAACAGGTAAAAGTCGAAGTAGTCCGTCTGGCACTTTTCAAGCTGGCGCGCAAAGATTTCTTCGTGCTTACCAAAATTGCTGGGGTCGTAACTGGGGAATTTGCTTGCCAGATAAAAGGAGTCGCGTGGGTACTGCGAAAGCACGCGGCCCATAACCAATTCGGAGTTACCATCGTGGTAGCCCCAGGCGGTGTCGTAGTAATTGATGCCGTGTTCCATGGCGTATGCCACCATGTCGGCCACCTGAGCTTCGTCGATGTTGTCGGGCTTTTCATCGATGATGGGCAGGCGCATGCACCCAAATCCAAGGGCAGACAGATCATGGCCTTTAAAGCTGAAATATTGCATGATGCACCCCTCTCGTTGCGCTTGCCTGCGCCTCTTTACTATACACCTAATGTGTGGACGCAAGGTAAGCGATTCGCAAGCCCCGTTCCTTAGCGTAGCTCGTTGCCCCAAGAGTTTGAGTCATTTTGAATTGCCCGATTGCCCTCTGCTATGCTTATGCCATGAAGAAACGTCCCGAACAAACCGCCCGCACCAAAGCAGAACTCGAGCAGGCCTTTTGGCAGCTCTACAGCACAACGCCGCTGGAAAAAATAACCGTCGGCGCCTTGTGCGAACGCGCGGGATACAATCGCGGGACTTTCTATCTGCATTTTCGAGATCTTTACGCCTTGCTGGAAGAACGCGAAGAAGCGCTACTGGCGGGCATGACCGAATGCATAGAAGCCTGCATGCAGCGGCTTGCAAAAGACTCGGGAAAGCTCAGCTTGATTGCTGCATGCACCGACGTTGTGCTGTTTTATGAACGCAACAAAGTGTATATCCGCGCGCTTCTGGGCACGCGCGGAGATTCGTCGTTTATGCACAGACTCAAGGATAACTTGAAGCCGCTTTGGCGCGAGTATGTTCTGCGGCCAAACACGGCGCGTTCAGACGATGAAGTTGAACTCATGCTGGAATATACGCTCACGGGCACTTTGTACATGATTTCTGACTGGCTAACCCACCCCGGCGAAACGAGCGCAAGCGACCTGGCGCACCTTGTGTATGACTTCGCCATCAAGGACGCCCGCTCCCGGGCACAGGACTAGACAGCCGGGTCTTGGGTAGCCTTATAGCTGGTAACGGACAGGTTGGAGATAGCCTTATAGCTGGCAACGGACGGGTTGGAGATAGCCTTATAGCTGGCAACGGACGGGTCTTGGGTAGCCTTATTAGCTGCCACTCTCGCTGTTCGCGAAAACAGTTCACTGGACTGTTTTCGCTCATGCGCTTCGTTGCACTTCACTTCACTTTTAAAGTGCGAAAAATACTCGTATTTTTCGCGATAGAAGGTAGCTCAGAGCCAGCTATCAGGCTACCCAAGACCTATCCTTTATTTCCATATCATGAGGCGGCGTTCGACCAGGTCAAAGGCGGCGTAGAGCAGAACCCCAAGCACCGCCATGGCAATGATGCCCGCAAACATGCGCGGGTAATTCACCATCGACCACGACTGCATGATGAAGTAACCCAGCCCCGTTGAGCCCGCCATCGCTTCAGCAATAAAGAGCACCGCGATGGCTGTACCAACCCCAATGCGCAAGGACGTAAACACCGCGGGAAGGGTTGCGGGCACTACGACGTGCCAGTATTCGTGCCAGCGGTTGCCGCCGAGGCTGCGAATGGCCCAAAAGGCCGTTTCGGGAATGTTGAGAACGGCGTCACGCGTGGCAACCAACACTTGAAAGAACACGGTGAGTGTAATGAGAACAATTTTGGGAGCGTCGGCCAGCCCAAGGAGGACGAGCAAAATGGGCAAGAGGACAACCTTGGGGATGGGATAGAGCAAATAGAGCACGGGTGCAAAGAGGGCATCGAGGGTTTTAGAGCGCGCGCAAAATTGCGCAATTGGCACTGCCAGGATAGTGCCGAGCGCAACCGAAACAATCACGCGCCAGGTGCTTGTTACAAAGAAGGGCAGAAGCTGGTCGGTGTTGGCAACAAGCACTTCAATGGCCTGAAGCGGTGTGGGCAGGGCAGGTGTGTTGAGCGCAAGAGCCAAAAGCCACCAACCGACCACAATAAAGACGATGGCAAATGCGTAGCCCCCCGCCTTCGTTAGCCAACTATGTTCCATGTTTGCGTTGCTCATGTACTTTCTGCATCCGTTTTGTTTAAACGAACGGGACCAAGCTCGGACGGTTTTACTGAACGGCAAGGGCGCCCGAGTCCTCCTGATAGACAAGCTTCTGACTAAGGTAGCCCTTTTCTTCCATCCACCTCAGAACAGGGTCAACCATAGCCGCCGTGGGCAACTGGGCCGCTGGGTATTGACAGATGGGATACGTCTCCGCAATAACTTCGGAGAGGTTTGCATGTGCAACCAGCGTGGCGCGGTAGGCTTCAGGGTTTGCGTTAATCAGATCAACCGCTTCATCCCAGGCCTCTTTAAGGACCTGAAGTGCTTGAGCGCCTTCTTCGCTTTCGAGCAGATTGTTTTGCGCAATCATGACCGACTGGGACAGGTTTTCACCCTGCGTGTCGTCAGCAATAAGAGTGCAGCCCTGCGCTTCGCCTAAAGCAAGCAAGCTGCCAGGCAAGGCGGCCGCCTGGACTTCGCCCGACATCATGGCCTGAAAGCGAACGGGCAATTTCTGCAGTTCTTCTACCACTACTTGATCGGCCGGAATACCCGCAGCTTCCATAAGCTTGTCCATAACGTATTCAAGGATAGTATTGCTGCCCACGCCGATGGGCACACCGGCAAGATCTTCGAGCGTGACCGCCGCGCTGTTGGGGCCAGTCATAATGCCGAAGCGGCCCTGGTCGGGTGTGGCGCCTAGGGTAACCCACTGCATGGACACATCGGTGCCGCTGGCGACCATGCTTGCGGTAACCATGATGTCAGTCATGGCAAGGTCGACCTCGCCCGACGAAACACCTGCGATAAGTTCGGTTGCGGCCTGGAAGGGAACGATTTCTACCGTAAGACCGTGGGCGCTAAAGAGGTCTTCTTCGTCCGCCACCCAGAAAGGCAGGATGTCTTCGGTGGGAAGCGTGCCAATGGTGATAGTGCGTGCGTTATTTGCCGCCGAGTCTGCTGAGGCTGTCGCTGAGGCTTCCGCACCCGCCGTTGTGGGCGAGGCAGAAGCGGCGTTTTCGCCACCCGCGCTCCCCTGCTGGGCGCCACCCGCACAGCCCGCCAACAAAGACATGCCAGCAAGACCGCTCATTAGCATAAAGTTTCGCCTGGTAAAATAAGACATGGGCTCCCCCTTTTCCTTTGATATAAGGGTAGAGCCCATGAGTCATGCGTTCAATGAACAATCATGCTGCAAATGTTGATTTACAGAAGCAGCTCCAGGTCTTCGTCAACCGTACCAATGCCCGCAATTCCAAAGTTTTCGACAAGCACATTTGTCACGTTGGGCGAAAGGAATGCTGGCAGCGTTGGCCCGAGGTGAATATTCTTCACGCCCAGGTAGAGCAGGGCAAGTAGCACGATAACGGCCTTTTGCTCGTACCACGCGATGTTGTAGGCAATGGGCAGTTCGTTCACGTCATCTAGACCAAACACTTCCTTAAGCTTGAGGGCAATAAGTGCTAGCGAATAGGAGTCGTTGCACTGGCCGGCATCAAGCACCCGGGGAATGCCGCCAATGTCGCCCAGGTCAAGCTTGTTGTACTTGAACTTCGCACAACCTGCCGTTAGGATAACCGTGTCTTGCGGCAGCTTCTGAGCAAATTCGGTGTAGTATTCGCGGCTCTTCTGGCGGCCGTCGCAACCGGCCATAACCACGAACTTACGGATGGCGCCACTCTTGACGGCGTCCACCACAGCGTCGGCCAGGGCAAAGACTTGTTCATGCGCAAAGCCACCCACGATCTTGCCGGTTTCCAGTTCGGTGGGAGCAGCACAGGTCTTGGCCTGTTCAATAATGCCGCTGAAGTCCTTGGTTTCGCCGTACTTAGCATCGATGTGCTTGCAGCCAGAAACGCCCGTTGCACCCGTGGTCCACAGGCGGTCCTTGTAGCTTTCAGCCGGTGGCACGATGCAGTTGGTGGTCATGAGAATGGGACCGTTGAAGGCTTCGAATTCTTCCTTCTGCTTCCACCAGGCGTTGCCGTAGTTGCCAGCAAAGTGTTCGTATTTTTTGAAGAAGGGGTAATAGTGGGCGGGCAGCATTTCGCAATGCGTGTACACATCCACGCCCGTACCAGCGGTTTGCTCGAGCAGCATTTCCAGGTCCTTGAGGTCGTGACCAGAAATCAGGATGCCAGGGTTGCTGCGTACGCCCAGGTCAACTTCGGTGATTTCGGGGTTGCCATAGGTGCCCGTATTAGCAGCGTCGAGCAGAGCCATGCCGTCCACACCGAACTTGCCTGTTTCGAGGGTAAGGGCAATCAGGTCATCCACGGTCAGGCTGTCGTCGAGCGTAGCCGCCAAAGCACGCTGGATGAATGCGTCGATGTCTTCGTTGTCGGAAAGCAGGGCGTTGGCATGCTTGGTATATGCCGACAGGCCCTTCAGGCCATAGATAATCAGTTCGCGCAAGCTACGGATGTCTTCGTTTTCGCATGCCAGGACGCCCACGGTTGCAGCCTTGGCTTCAAAGTCGCTTTCTTCGCCGTTCCACAGCGCCGCCTCGGGCAGACCTTCGGTGGTGCCCAGAGCTTCAATGAGCTTGCTCTTCATAATGAGCGTGTCCTTGATGCGCGCTACGATGGATTCCTTGTCGAAGTTAGCGTTGGTAATGGTGGTGAACAGGTTCAGGGTGATGTTGTGGTTAACGTGGGGCTTAACGGGCAGGCCCGCCGCGCGCATGGCGGTGGTAACACAGGAAGCACCCTTGCTCACATAGACCAGCAGGTCTTGCATGGCGGCAACATCGGGCTTTTTGCCACAGACGCCGCTTTTTGTGCAGCCTGTGCAGCCAACGGTTTCTTGGCACTGGTAACAAAACATTTCTTCCATGAATCTACTCCTTCTCTTTCGAGCGACCGAACCGGCCGCTTGTTCCTAACTTTGTCTCTCTATTCCAATATTTGCCCGTCAAGTGAAATGGTGGTCACTTGCCAGGGAATAAACTTGCCCGACTGCTGCAGCGCGTTTTTGGCCATGGCTTCCAGGCCACCGCAGCAGGGAACTTCCATACGCAGGATATGGACGCTCTTAATGTCGTTTTGCTCGATGATGGCCGCGAGTTTTTCTGAATAATCGATGTCGTCGAGCTTGGGGCAGCCAATCAAGCAGACCTTGTTCTTGATGAAGTCTGCATGGAAGTTGGCATAGGCATAGGCGCAGCAGTCTGCGGCAATGAGCAGGTTAGCACCATCGAAGTAGGGGGCATTAATGGGGGCGAGCTTGATTTGCACGGGCCAGTTTACGAGCTGCGAAGGCATGGGGGCCGCGGCGACTTGAGGAGTGTCTGCCGTAGCCACTCCCCCACCTGCGGCAGGAGCCGCCGCCTGGGCAGAACGGTCGATGCTGCGCATGGCCGCACCAGGGCAGCCGCCACCTGCATGGTGGGCGTGGGCATGGGCTTGCGCACCGTGGGCGTGGGCTTCGTGAACGGCATGGGCGTCGTGTGCAGGTGCATGCACATCTTCAGCGCCCGCGGCGTTCCCCGCCGCCGCCTGAGCGGCCAACACCGCCGCTTCGTCGTAGGCGGCCGCTTCGCGTTCTTCGAAACTAATGGCACCTGTGGGGCACGCGGGCAGACAGTTGCCCAAACCGTCGCAATAGTCTTCGCGCACCAGCTTTGCCTTGCCGTCTATCATTTGAATAGCACCTTCATGGCAGGCCTGGGCGCAGGCGCCACAGCCGTTGCATTTTTCTTCGTCAATTTTAATAATCGTGCGAATCATATTCTTTCCTTCTCGTTTCTTCTTGCATAATCATAGGACGCAACTCTGCGCTAGAATGTGGTTATAACCACATAAAAGAAAAATACTCGAGACAACATAATTTCTCGACATACCTCTAAAGGGGAGGAGCACACGAATGAATAGAGCGCGCCCAACAAAAGACACCGACCCTTCGAATAAGACGCCAAACTTGGCCCAACTACAAAGAACCGCAATCTTTAAGGGCATGGATGAGCGTAGTATCCAAAATGCGCTCGACGCCTTGGGTGCCCACGAGCGCAGCTACACCAAAGACGCGAATGTGTTCACGGCAGGCACGGTAACCGAAACCCTAGGCCTTGTGCTGGCGGGCGGCGTGAATATTGAAAGTATGGACCTCTGGGGTAACCGCACCATCTTAAGCCATATTTCGCCTGGGCATTTTTTCGCGGAAACTTACGCGCTTTTGGAAAATCAACCCATGCTTGTTGACGCACGTACCACGGAAAAAAGCCGCATTTTGCTGCTTCGCATTGGCAATCTGCAGGCCTTAGCCAAGCGCAAGGAAGCCTGGGCAGGCATACTGGTGGCCAACCTGCTTTCCATTTGTGCGCATAAGAACTTGATGCTTTCGTCCCGCAGCTTTCATACCGCTCCCAAGACGGTGCGCGGGCGGGTGGAAGCTTACCTGAACACGATGTCCCTGCAAAAGGGAACGCGCGAATTCGACATCCCCTTCGACCGACAGCAGCTGGCCGACTACCTCAACCTCGATCGAACGGCGCTTTCGAAGGAACTGGGTAACATGCGGCGCGAAGGGCTCATAGAATGCCGCAAAAACCACTTCGTCCTTCTTACCTAGCGTATGGAAGTAAGCTTGCTCCAAATGCTAGAGAATAATTCTGATTCCTAATTCACCTGCATAATAAGGTATGCCGAGTGCAATAGGGTGCATAAGGCAAAGGGTCACTCATGGTAAAATTAATAGGCAGAAAAGAGAAAACCATGACTGAAACACAAATGGAAAAAGTTATCAAGGAAACAGCCAGCGCTCTTGCGGTTGAAGGTCTCATTATGACACTAGAGGAGCGCGAGAACCTCCAAAGGGTTTCACGCCAGGAACTAACTTATTCCGACCTTATTGAGATGTATGCGGCAAGGGCCAGACGATTTGGGGCCGCATATGGTCGATAAGGAAACGTACTCCTACGAAGACGATGAGCGCTACGTATACGATAACACGGATGTTCTTGTAAACCTATTCGATATCAAGGACTGGGCGCACCTTTCAGAAATTGAAAGGTCTATCTCTGGTGTGCGTTATGCCGAATTAGAAGAGTTGCCTATTGAGGGCGCTTTCAACCTAGAACATCTCTGCGCTATCCACCGTCATCTTTTCGGAGATATTTACCCGTGGGCAGGTAAGGTTCGTGCAAAAGGGTTTATCGCAAAGGGCAACAGTTTGTTTTGTTCGCCCGAATTCATAATTCCATATTCCGATGAGCTTTTCAGGGGTCTGAAAAACGAAAAATACCTGAAAGAACTAGACCGCGACAAATTCATCAACCGCCTTGCGTTCTACATTGCTGAAATTAATGCACTACATCCGTTCAGGGAAGGCAATGGTCGCACACAGCGGGCCTTTATTAATCAGCTTGCAAGAAATGCTGGCTGGGAGCTCAACTTTAGCGACATCAATCCTAATGAGCTCCGCGAGGCATACATTGAATCTATGCATATAAGCACTGAACATATCGAGCGTCTTCTAGACGAACACGTTACTCCTGCTCGATAGCCGCAGCGGCAGGACGTATGGTATGAAAAAGCGCCGTTCGGTAGAACGGCGCAATAAAGTTGGTGAAGCCTAGGGGGATCGACATTGCGCTTCGCGCAATAACCCGCTTCGCTAACGCTCGCGACAAACAAGCCAGAGGGCTTGTTTGGCCCTCTCGGGGTTCGATCCCCCTTACTAACAAGCAATAAAAACTCGCAGGACCAATTGTCACAGGTCGCCCATGGTGAGTTAGCGAGGGTGCGGCCTGCAGAGCGCAATAAGCCCGCTCCGAGCGCAGTGTAAAGGTTGTAGCACTCCATCAGAACTAAAGGCAGTTAGTATCGAGAAATAACTCTATTGCCAAAAGTTTAATAGAAGTGTTAAACTTTTGACATGACTCATTTTGACGAAATATACGAGATTGCCGCCGACAACTACGGCTTGGTGACTGCCGCACAGGCAAAAGAGACTGGGGTGGTTGGCGCAGAGCTTAACCGCTACGTACAAGACGGCCGCCTTACCAAAATCGGCCACGGCCTCTATAAGCTTACGCGCTACATCCCTACCGACTACGATGCTTATGCCGAAGCAGTCGCCCACCTGGGAGAAGGAGCCTACCTGTACGGCGATGCCGTTCTTGCCATGCACAACCTTGGGTTTGTCAACCCACGCCAGATAAAGGTTGCCACGGACAGGCGCGTTCGCAAAACGCTTCCCGCGTGGATTAAACCAGTCAAGCCGGAAGTTCATACGGAAGTAGTATTCGACAACGGCATACCTGCGCAAAGCGTCACAGACGCCATCATCACATGCAAAAAGACTGTGATGACAGACCGGCTTCTTGACGCCATCCATGACGCTCAACGCCAACACCTGCTCTACCTCGGCGATTTCGAAAAGCTAAAGGAGGAATTCCATGAACTCGAAGATGCCCAATAGCAGGCGCAATCTCGATATCGCCATCGAGCGACTATTCCCGGACAGAAACACAGCCATTCAGGCAAGGAGAACGATTGCAAACGTCATAGTTGGTCAAATGATGCCCGAGGGGGTTGTTAAGGGCGGCAGCGCCATGAAGGTACGTTTCGGATTTGATAAGACGCGCGGCAGCCGCGACCTTGATACAGCACGCACAAAAGACGTTGAGTCGTTCATTAAGGCGCTCTCGGAAGAACTCGAGCGAGGATGGAACGGTTTTACGGGGCGCATTGTCCCACTCACGTCCGCCTCCCCCGAGGGCGTCCCGCCGCAGTACGTTATGCAGCCTTTCGAAGTCAAACTCAACTACAACGCAAAACCGTGGTTAACCGTTCCACTAGAGGTAGGACACGACGAGATTGGCGATGCCGATGAACCAGAGTATTACATAGCACCGGACATTATCAAAATGTTTCGCTCGCTTGGTTTTCCAGACCCAGCACCTCTACCCCTCATGCCCCTGCACCATCAGATTGCCCAAAAGCTCCATGGTGCAAGCGAGCCAGGCAGCACCCGTTTTCACGACCTTGCCGATCTGCAGATAATCGTCACGCGTGAAGAGATTGACTGGAAGAAAACCAAAGAAACGTGCATGAAGCTGTTCAAATACAGGATGCAGCAACAATGGCCGCCAACGGTAGTCGAAAACGAAGGTTGGGCAGACGGCTATGCAGTCCTAGTTGAAGATGAAAAGATTGAAGTGCTTCAGTCGATCGAGCAGGCAATCGAGTGGACAAACGAGCTAATCAGAAGAATAGAAACAGTCGAATAGACAAACTGTGTAAACATCCAGGCATATGTCACAGGTCGCCCATGGTGAGTTAGCGAGGGTGCGGCCTGCTGAGCGCAATAGGCCCGCTCCAAGCGCAGCGCGATAATCATAGCGCTCCGGCAAGAATTAAGGCAGTTGGTGGCAAGAAATGACGGAGTTGTACGGTTTGGAGCTCAAAAGTGGCAAGAAATGACGGTATTGTACGAGTTGAACTAGAAAAATCCGTACAACTCGGGAATGCGGTAAAAACTTGGACCTTCCATAGGCTCGTGAAGCGGG
>JAFUCE010000148.1 GCA_017459805.1 Eggerthellaceae bacterium | reverse complement strand
CAGACACTATGGCCTGGCCAGCTGTCAGGCAGACCTCTCTTCTCATGGGCCTTGTGCCATACGCGAGTCTTGGCTGACAATGTTGGTGTCGTAACAACAGGCGCAGCCGCGTCGCAATGAGACTATGGAGGTCTGCCTTATGAGTCGTTATTCTACCTATTTCGGAATGGATGTGCACGCGAGGTCGACTACAATCAGCTCGCTCGACCCGTCTACCGGCGTGACGCAAACAAAGAGATTTGTCGGCAACTGCTACGGCGAGATCGCGGCGTGGATGCTCGCGTTCCCCCAGCCGTCCCACGCCATTTACGAAAGCGGATGCTGCGGGTTCCACCCTGCCAGGGAGCTGCGGGCGCTGGGCGTCGACGTCGACATCGCAGCGGTGTCGAAGCTGCCGCGCGCCCCGCACGATTCCAGGTCGAAGTCCGACCGCAACGACTCGCTGAGGCTGGCGCGCGCCGACGCCGCGCACGCCGCGGTCAAGGTCTACGTGCCTGGAATCGAGGCCGAGGGCCTGAGGACCCTCTCGGCCGCCATCGACGACGCCGTCGACCGGGTCAAGGTGGCCAAGCAGCAGATCCTGGGACTGCTGCTGCGCGAGGGGCTGGTCTGGGACGAAAGGACCGCGGCAGGCGCCGTGCGCAGGCCATGGTGCTGCGACCACCGCAGATGGGTGGAACGGGCGAAGCTCTCAACCCCGGCCGCGCAGGCCTCCCTCGGCTGCTACGTGAACACCCTGGCCGACCTCGAGGAACTACGCGATTCGCTCGTCGCAGACGCAGAGAGGATGGCTGCCGAGAGCGCGCTGGGACCGGTCGTCAACTGTCTGCAGGCGATGAAGGGCTGCGGGTTCCGGCTCGCGCTCGCATTTGCCGCCGAGATAGACGACTTCTCGAGGTTCCGCAACGGAAGGTCCGTCTCGTCCTACTTCGGCCTGGTGCCGATGGAGAGGTCGAGCGGGGAGAGGGAGTCGCGGGGCCCGGTGACGAAAAGCGGCAACTCGCTGGTGCGCAAGCTCGCCGTCGAGTGCAGCTGGAGTTACCAGGGCGCATCCCACAACCCGAAAGCCGTCCCGAAGCGGCTGGAAGTGCCCGACGAAATTGCGCGGCACGCCAGACACGGAAGCGAGCGGCTGCGCAAGCGGAGGGCCCACTTCCTCAAGAACGGCATGCACCCGTGCAAGGCGAACGTCGCAACCGCCTCCGAGTTCGTGAGGTGGCTTTGGTCGATAGGAGTCATGGTGCAAGAGACGATGTAGTACAGACCAACACCGCCCTTCCCGAGCCGGGTAGCCGGATGCCGCTGGGAACCCACGATCTCGCTGTGCGCGCCCACCGCGCGGGTATGCGCGAAGTCAGACTCCTTTTATAGGTGGAAGCCCAGCCGGAAAGATGAATTGCAGGCCGGGTCGCCGGTATCTGCGGATATGAGACTGTGCAAGTAGGCACCGGATAGAGGGCACGCCTTGCGACCCCGGCGAAGGAAGCGGAAGGGCCAGTCCCCTTTCTTAAGGAGGGGGCTGGCCCCATTTTGCTTCTTGACAGCTGGCCAGGCCATATGAGCGAGAAGTAATTCTGCAAAATAATAGGCCCGCTCTTGGCGCAGTGCCCGTACTTTGGTACGGGCCAAGCCATAATTAGGGCCTAGGATGAAGCAGAATTACTTCGTAGCGTCGGCAATTCCGCCGTTCGGTAGAACGGCGGAACAATTAAGACCCTGAGAAGAAGCGGTCTTCAAGCGATACGTTATTGTTGAGCATTTCGAATGCATCGTGCTGCGCCTGCACGGTCTTGCGGTTTTCCGCTTCGATGAAGACACTTTTCGCTTGATAAAAGCGCGCGAAAATCTTCTTTTCAACGCGGTCGATAGCTTCCAGCACTTCGTCAGATGTAATGCCTGACTTAAAGCCCGCATCAATAGTAATCACCAAGTTTTCTGGTCCCATATACATGCTGAGCACACGGCCGCAACGGTCGATGGCGGGGTCGGCTTCAACTATCTGCTGGATTTCGCCCACCTCGGCCATGTTCAAGCCTTCACCAATAAGCAAGCCCTTGGTTTCGCGCAACAAAATGGTTGCCACACTCGCCAGCAGCACGCCAATAAGCACTGCCGCAATGCCGTCAAGATAGGGATTATTGAACAAATGCCCGAAGAACAAACCGAGGAAGGCAAAAAGCAAACCAAGTTCTGCTGCCGAATCTTCCAGCACCACGGTATAGAGCGAAGGGTCTTTTGCCTCCTTGATAAACTTCAGGGGCGACATTTTGCCGCGCGCCAGGTTAAACTGCTTTACGGCCACGGTCCAGGAAAAACCTTCAATGAGCATTGAAATGCCTAACACGATGTAGGCAACGGTCGGGTCGCCCAGCTTGGTGTCTGGCCCGACGGATTTGATTGCCTGGATACCTTCCCAAATAGACACGCCACCACCCATGGCAAAAATAAGGATAGCGACGACCATCGTCCAGAAATAAAGTTCCTTGCCATGCCCGAAGGGATGCGTTGGGTCGGCGGGTTTTTTTGCGCGATGGATGCCAAACAGCACCAGCAAACCATTGCCTGAGTCGACAATCGAGTGAATACCTTCGGAGAACATAGCCGAAGACCCACTGATAGCTGACGCAATAAATTTCACAACGCCTATTGCGATGTTGGCAATGATGGCAGCGATGACCGCGATGGTCGATTCGCCGTGGGGTTCGGCTGCTTTTTCGGTTTCTGAAGCCTCCACCCCTTCGGCAGCTCCAGCCGATTCAATCACTTCGGCGGCTTTGGTCGGTTCAAGCGTTTCTGCCGCTTCCGCCGCTTCTGCCGCTTCCGCCGCTTCTGCCACTCCAGCGGCTCCGGGCACTTCGGGCGCTTCTGGCGCGTCGCTTAGTCTATCCACCTTAGCAGCATGGGCTGCGTGGCGTATTGAATCCTGTTCCTGCATGAACAACTCCTCGTAAAAATAGTGAATTAAGTATAGTCTAGCAGGGTATAAGTCGGTTATTATGTATTCAGCATAAGTCCAAAACGCAACATATAGGGGAAGTGGACGTAATGGCTCTCAATTACTGTGTAAACTGTGGCGAAAAGCTAGAAGAGGGCGCACAGACCTGTGCGGTCTGTGGCGAGCCCGTTCCCATTTTGGCAAGCAAAGCTGAAGGCGAAACCGAGGCTGCGCATGAGGCTGAAGTCGAGGCCGCGCATGAGGCTGAAGTCGAGGCCGAGCTTGCACGTGAGGCTGGTGCTGGGGTTAAGGCTGGGGTCGAAGCTGCGGCAGAAGGTGTGCAGGAAGCAGAAGCGGAGGCCAAGGCCGAAGCTATGGCAGAAGCTATGCACGAAACCGAAGCCGAAGCTATGGCAGAAGCTATGCACGAAGCCGAAGCAGAAGCTGCAGCAGGAACCGAAGCCATAGTTACCCGTGAAGCCGAAGTCGACTCTGAACCCAAGGCCAATACCGATACCGAAGCGCAGAACGAAGCCGAATCCAAAACCGAGTCCATGGACAAGCCGAAAGCCGACGACGAAGATTTCAGTTCCTTCGCCGATTTTACCGGCTTTGACATCCTCGCAAGTGAGGCAGCGGCGGCTGGCCAGCCTGTCGCTCCGGCCGACCGCACCGACGTTATTGCCCCCATAAGCGGCATGCGCAACGCCAACGAATATCTTGCGCCCCAAGAAAAAAAGAGTTACCTGGGCACAGTGTTTAAGGCAGTTGTTGGTATAGCAGCCGTCATTCTTATTGCTGCTGGCATTGGACTTTTGACCCAACCCGAAACACAAGAAAGCATTCAGAAGCAACTCGAGGCTGCCAATTCAGCGCAAGCGGCTTCAAGCGCTGAAGATAGTTCAGCGACTGGCGAAAACGAAGAAGGTCAGGACGGCGCGGGCGCAGCAACAGAAACACCAGCAAGCACTTCGAGCGGCGCTTCTTCGTTCGCAGTTTCGGACGCGGCAACTGCCCTCGATGACGACACGGCCTTCGACTACCTCACCAAAACCTACGACGGCCTGCAGTCCTATAACGAACGAGTCTACAGTTGCATCCAAACCTATAACAATGTGATTGTGGCAAGCGATCGCAGCCAGCGCGAAGCGGCGGCGGGCATTGCAAATTCGCTTCTGACAGAAATCGAAAAAGAAATGAAGATGCTCGATGCGATGAACATTGGAAAAGCTTCGAGCTTATACGACGACTACGAAAACGTACGGCACCTTTTAGATGATCAGTACCAGCGGCTGGCAGTTATTGTGGAGTCCTACGAAATTTCGCTGAAGTACGATTCGCCCTATCAGCACCAGACCGAGATTCTTGAGCCGCTGACACGCGACCTTAGCTATTCGGGCCAAAACATTTATCTTGAAGACTTTGACGCAAAGTACTGGAGCAGCCGTCCTACCCGCTAGGGTGCACTGGCACAAGCGGTCCGCACGCTAGGACGCACTGGCGCAGCTGGCCCAGGCATTGGGTACACCAGCTCAGCCGTCCTACGCGCTAGGGCAAGACTACAGCGCGCAACATGCGGTGCGCCCGTACTTATTCGTAGTCAGCTTTAAGCGCAGCGAATGCATCGCGTGAGTTCGTGATGGTCTCGGGTGCGATACAGTAACCCAGCCGCGCCCAGCCTTCAACCCCGAAACTATCGGACGCGACAATAAGCAACTCATGCTTTTTCGCTTGTTCGCTAAAGGCCTTGGCATCGGGGTCGAGCGAGCGCATCCATAGGTAGAAGGCCCCTTGGGGCTTGATGTATTCGAAGCCGAGTTCGTCAAGCATGCTGGTAAGCAATTCGCGGTTGTGCTCGTAGGCAGCCAGGTCGGCAGGTTCATCTATGCAGCGCGCAATAACCTGCTGAAAAATGGCAGGCGCGCACACGAAGCCAAGCGCCCGGCCCGCACCGGCCACGGCAAAATAAATATGTTCCCAGTCGCGCAGGGTTTGCGGCACCAGAATATAGCCCACGCGCTCGCCCGGAAGCGAAAGGCTCTTGGACCAGGAATAGCACACAATTGTATTGGCGTAGATGCTGGGCACCCAGGGAACTTCCACACCGCCGTACACCAGTTCGCGGTAGGGTTCGTCCGAAATAAGAAAGATGGTCGTGCCGAATTCATCTTGCTTGGCATTCAGCAGCGCAGCCAAACCCTCCAGCGTTTCGCGACTGTAAACCACGCCCACGGGATTGTTAGGGCTGTTAATAATGACGGCCTTGGTGCGCGGCGTAATAGCAGCGGCCATGGCGTCCAGGTCGATTTGGAAGTCGGATTCGCGCGCCGGCACCATCACGAGCGTGGCACCATGGGTTTCGATCCAGGTGCGATACTCGGGGAAGAAGGGGGCGACAACCACCACTTCTTCGTTTGGTTCGAGCACGGCTTTTAGCGAAATGGAGAGCGAAGCCGCAGCCCCACAAGTAAGATATAGGTTAGCTGCCGTGTAATCAGTGCCAAACCGTGCGTTTAAGTTTTCGGCGATGATAGTGCGCACGGCAGGATCGCCTGCAGCTTGCGTGTAGGCATGAACCTGTGCCGGTGGCAGCTGGGCGATTTCTTCAAGCGCGTGTCCAACCGAAGCAGGCGCAGGAACACTGGGGTTGCCAATGCTGAAGTCAAAAACTTTGTCGGCACCAATTTCTGCCTTGCGCGCAACACCATAGGCGAACAGCTCGCGGATAACAGAGGGTTCGACCCCCATTGCATACATTACTTCGTTGTACATGACAGTCCTTTCGACCCAACAATTATGCCACAGGCCTGTGATGGAGACCCGCAGGTGGTCGAAGGGTCAGCGAGTTTCGGCGGCGGGAAGCCGCAGGTGGTCGAAGCGTCAGCGAGGTTCAGCCCGGCGAGTGCGATGGACCCGCTCTCGGCGCAGTGCCCGTACTTCGGTACGGGCCAAGCCGTAGTTAGGGTCCAGCGTGCCGCCCGGCTGGACCGCAGCGTCGATTACTCCGCTGTCCGTCAGGACAGCGGAACCTAATACTCCCAACTTGTAACGTCCCCAGATTGGTCGAACGAAACGGGTTCACTTAAGTACGTTGCGTTTTGCCGCGTCAGCACCTTCCACATGTCGGAAATGCGGGCGGCAGCTTCACGCAGTCGGTAATACATTTTCACTGGGTATTCTTCCACGTCGGCCGGCACGCCCACGGCCTCAATACCAAAGCTCGCGCAATCAAACAAAGCGCGATAAAGGTGGTACTGTTGCGACACCACAACGGCGCGATGCGCACCAAACACATGATAGAGGCGATAGGCGCTGTCGTAGGTACAAATACCTGCATGGTCGCAAAAGATGTCTTCGCTTGGCACACCCTGCGCGATGCAATAACGACGCATGTTTTCGACTTCGTTGTAAGTTTCCCGGTCCGACTGGTTGTCGCCACTCATCAGAATCTTAGGCGCAACACCTGCAAAGTAAAGCTCGATTCCTTTGTCTAAGCGCTCCCGCAGCATGGGCGATGGCGTACCATCGGGACGCACTCCCGCGCCCAGCACCATGATGCAGTCGTAGGTACCAAAGGTGGTTTGGCTAGCGCCCTCCTGGCCTGCAGGCAGGTCTTCATCCAGGAAGTAGATTTCGTCCTTCAGTTCACTTACTGTGCGTAAGTTGCGCAGCTGCCCTGTCACTTCGACAAAATTAGGAACAATGATAACCAGTACAAGCAGAACAAAAAGCAGGACGCCAAGGAAGGTCACGGGCGACTTTACCACCCAACGAATGGGCGCCGTCAAAACGCGTCCGAGCCCTTTAAATATTGTTCCTATTGCAGACATACGAAAAGCTTACCAAAGACTCTTCCGTTAAATACCTACGCCTCAAGATGTTCCACAAGCCGCGCTTTATTTTCGTTACATAAATAAACCAGGTGAGCGAGGCGAGGTGCAGCAGCTTAGTTTGATGGGAAAAATGCTTCCAGGTGGCGTGAATCGGCAGGTTTGCTTGCAAGCGAGCCCACCACCATGAGCACGAGCGCCACGGTAATGCCGATGGTTATCTGGTGCAAGCCTGCAATCTTAAAGCCTACGGCCATAGCGATGCAGTAGGCTGCTACGCCGCCGCCCATGGAAAGCAGGGCACCGGTTGCTGTCGCGCGCTTCCAGAACAGCCCGCACACGAGCACCCAGCAAAACGCTGTTTCCAAGCCACCAAAGGCGAACATGTTAATTTTCCAGATGACGTCGGGCGGCACAATGGAAAGCACAAATACCACCACGCCAATAACGAGAGTGATTACCTGGCTCGCGCGCACTACCGTGCCTTCGTGTGCGCGCCGGCCCTGCGCCTGAACGTGATGCAGCCATAGGTCCTTGATAATGGCCGACGAGCTGGCAATAAGCAGGCTGGATACGGTAGAGATACTAGCCGCGATGGGGCCTATGATGGCGATGCCAGCAAGCCAAGGCGGCAGAGTTTGCACGATGGCGGTTGGAATAATGTTGTCCACGCTGCCACCGTAAGTTTCTAGATCCCCGGTAAGTACGCCCGCGGAAAGCACGCCGAGCGCCGTAACGCCTATCATCATGGCGCCGCAAATAACCGTGCCCCAGATCATGGCCGAGTGCAAAGACTTTGTGTCCTTGTAGCTCATGGTGCGCACCACGCTTTGCGGCAAACTAAAGGTGAAAATACCCACGAGCAACCACTGCGTGAAATACAGACCGATGGGCATATTGCCGCCGGAAAGCGGTTCCATCATTTCGGGATGATTGGTCGCAATGGTGTCCATGATATTGGCATAACCGCCACCTGCGGAAAGGATGCCGCCCGCCAGCACCACGATGCCCACAATCATGGCAATTCCGCAGAGCGCGTCGGTGAAGGCAACGCCGCGGAAGCCGCCGATAGTGGTAAACAGAATGGCCGTAATACCAAAAATGGCAAGACCCATAACATAGCTATAGCCCGTAACCGCCTCGAACAGCTTCGCGCCGCCAACGAACTGAGCAATCATCGTTGTGGCGAAAAAGGTTACGAGCACGGCGGCCGAAAGCACGGCAAGCGCATTTGACTGGTAGCGTTCGCGAATAACGTCGATAACCGTGATAGCACCCGTTTTGCGGCTGACGAGCGCCATCTTTTTGCCCAGAATGCCATAGAGCAAAAAGAGAGCTGTTACTTGTACGGTTGCCATGTACACCCAGCCCCAGCCAATGGTCCAGGCTTGACCAGGCCCGCCCACGAAGCTGGACACGCTGCCGTAGGTGGCTATGGTTGTCATGGCGAGCACGAAAGGACCAAGGCTGCGGCTGCCGATAAAGTATTCGGTCACGAAGCCACCGGTGCCTGCCGCTGCCTGGCGCCGCGCGAATACGGCAATGCCTACGGCAACAACGAGAAAAATTGCAACAGGAAGCAAACCTGCAAGCCCAAGGCTATTCATGGTCGACCTCCTGTGAAGATGTGGGGGTTGTGGGTG
>JAFUCE010000147.1 GCA_017459805.1 Eggerthellaceae bacterium | reverse complement strand
TGCTCAAAACAAGCTTGTTACGCTTGTTTCTATTCCTCGTGACACACCCTGGAAGGCAGAAGACGGCAAGTACTACAAGATTAATCAGGTGTATAAAACGCATGGCATGGGCAGTGTCATCGATGCCATTGAAGAACTAACGGGGGTAAAAATTAGCCACCTTATTGAAGTGCGCATTGACAAGGTTGAGGAGTTTATTGATTCCTTGGGCGGCATTGAATACAACGTTCCCGTGACCATTCATCACAATGACAAAGACAAGGGCGAACAATTCGTCATTGAAGAAGGAAAGCAAACCCTTACGGGCCACGAGGCGACAGTCGTGATGCGTTCGCGCAAGGAATACAGCGGGGACCAAGACGCGAGCCGTCAGAATACGGTGCGTGGCGTGATTGAGGCCACCTATAAAAAGGCGCTATCGGTGCCTACCAACGAGTTGCCTGGTGTTTTGCTTAAGGCGGCGGAGTGCCTCGACACCGATTTTTCGGCATTACAGCTTCTGTCTTTGGCAAATAGTTTAGGGGCCAACGCGAAGTTTTATTCAGGCACAGGCCCGAGTGACGGCGATCGTGACCCTGGTAGCGGCGATTTGTGGATGTGCTACTTAAATCCTACCGGTTGGGAGCGCCTGATGACGCTGGTCGACGAAGGCAAGGACCCTGCAAGCGTTAGCTACAAGGACGATGTTGTCTATATTCCCAGTTCAGGCGAAATTCCTGAAAGCAAGAAGTTCTCCGATGACGATGTCTTGTACGACGAAGAACTTGAACGCGCTGCAGAAGATGCCTGGAGTGAAGAGGCGGCATGGAGTGAAGAAGCTGCCTAAGAGCGTAACTATCATGTGCTGCGCAAGTGGTCGTGCGCATAAGTTGTACAATATACCAATCAATACTAAATAAAGTACGATAATACGTACAAAGCGCGATAGCCTAGAGGAGAATACTATGAAGGTATCTTTGCGCATATCTCTTGCTCTTGTTGCCATTCTGGCCTGTTTTTCCATGCTTGTAGCTTGTTCGGGTGCGCAGCCAGGCGCAACGAGTACTGGTTCGTCTGGCAGTTCGGCAGAGGAAGCGGTCATCGGCGACAAGTTGACACGCGAAGCTAAACTAAAAATGCCGTTCTGGGTCTTGCTCATGGGCTGCGACACGCGCGCCAACACTACGGAGGGTGAACCAGCGGAGCCCGGCACCTACAACCTTCGTTATTCAGACACGATAATCCTTCTTCATGTCCAGCCTGAAGACCATACAATTACCCTTGTTTCCATCCCGCGTGACACCCAAGCTGAAATGGACGGCAAGGTTGTCAAGATTAATGAAATAATGGCCACGAAGGGCAGTGATGCCGCTACGAAAAACATAGAAGACATGGCGGGTATCGATATCAAATACACCTTTACCACAGACTTCGCTCGCTTCGTGGACGCGATTGACTTTTTTGGCGGCGTTGACGTTGTGTCGCCTATTAACATGCACTACACCGGCATCGTCCGTAGCACCGATCCCTACGATTTAACCGAGGGCGAAAACCATCTCGACGGCGAAGGTGCTCTGGGTTTTGCACGCGCGCGCAAGGTGTACGCGGGTTATCAGGACGCCTGCCGCCAAATTCAGGATCGGCAGATTATTCAGCGCATTATTGAAGCGGGCACGGCAGGGGGCGAAGACGTGCGCGACCTCTACGCTCAAGCGACCATGCAGTTTACGGATACCAATATGTCCGAAGAAGACCTGCGTTTCTACATTGACCTCTTTGCCGAAAACCGCGGACAGCTTTCCTTTATGTCGGGAACAACGCCGTATGAAGGCTGGCTCATGGAAGAGTATGAACTTTGGATGATTCCTTACGACCAAGCCCAGTGGGAAGAGTTGTTCACATCGGTTGAAAACGGGGAAGATCCAACAAAAATAGTGCCGTTGCCAGAAGTGGCTCCTTTCTAAGGCTTCTTCACAGCATTTGCGCAGCTTAGCGCCAGATAAATCGAGATAAGGTATCATATACCCTCAAGTTTTATGTACAAAACCCAGGGGGTATATGCCCGTTTGGCAAGCCATATTTATCTTTTTGGTTGCGTTTGGAACGACTTACGCTATGGTTCCTGTTTCAAAGCGCATTGCCATTGCGATTGGCGCTATTGACTACCCAGGCCCGCGCCGTGTGAATAAAGATGTTATGGCGCGCGCGGGCGGTATCGCGCTTTATACAGGCTTTGTGGTTGCCGCGCTTGTGCTTTATGCAGGTAAGCACTATTTGGGTTGGGAATTTAACGACCTTTATTCTGTGAGCGGCGTCGACTATGTCCTTTTGTTTTGTGGCTTGACCATCGTGTTTTTGGTGGGGCTGATTGACGATGTTTCGCCCCTGTCGCCGCGCAGTAAACTGGCAGGACAAATTGTGGCCGCCGTGGTCATTTGCCTTTCGGGTGTGACCATCGGATCGCTGCGCTGGGTCTTTACTGGCGAATACATTGCGCTTGGCTGGATGGACTTCCCTGTGACCATCGTGTACTTCCTTATCTTTATGAATGCTATCAATTTGATTGATGGCTTGGACGGCCTGGCGGCTGGCATTGTAGCTATTGACGCGCTGGCGCTGCTCTACCTGGTTTTGGTGCGCGGCAATATTACCTTCGCGTTTATATGCCTGATCATTATTGCTGTCTGCCTGGCCTTTCTGCGCTTTAATTTTCACCCTGCGCAGTTGTTTATGGGCGACTCAGGTTCGTTATTCCTCGGCACGCTTATCGCCATTATTTCAATTACTTGCGTCATGCGTTCGCAAGGTATCGCTATTTTTATCGTGCCCTTGGTTATTGCTGGTGTGCCAGTAATCGATACAGGAAGTGCCATTATTCGCCGTTTGCGCGAAGGCAAGCGCATAGACGAAGCCGACATGGAACACATGCATCATCGCATTATGGCATCAGGCTATTCGCAGCGCCGCACCGTGTTGGTGCTCTATGCCCTGACTGCGGTGCTTGCCTTCGCTGGTTGTTTTATCGGTAGCTTTGCAGGTTTCAGGCGCTGGGTGGCTTTGGGCATACTAATAATAGGTGTGTTCATTCTTATCTACCGCTTACGCCTGTTCGCACCTGTTTTGCAACACCACTACCGCAGGCGTGAAAAAGTTGAGCCACGCCGTGACTTAAATAACCCCCTGTAGTTTGTAAGGGAAGCTGCATTGGCTAAGGACCAAGAACATATCACAGGCGAGGCAAAAGAAACGCATCTAGCCGACTATGCGCCTTCGCGCGCGCGTTCGCGGGGCATACTACTTGCCGCACTTATGGCTCTTGTCGTCTTTTCACTTTCGTGGTATTTACTCGCGCCTTCCAAGGGTGTGGACTTGGTGGCTGCGGACACAACCACGGCTGGTTCGCTTTCGTCTTACGACCCCTTTTATATGTTGCTCATAGGCTCGGACTCGCGCAAAGGCACAGCGCTTTACACGGGCAATACCACTGAAGAAGGTCAAAAGATTATCCGGGCAGACGTGCTTACGCTGGTGCGTGTTAACCCGCGCGAAGAAACGGTAACCTTTGTTTCCATTCCGCGGAATACGCTTTCTATAGGCAGCGATGCAAAAATCAACGAATGGCTTGAGGAAGGCAACCCGCAAAGGACTATTGAAGAGGTTGAAAAGCTGACGGGCATCGAGATTGACTACTATGCCTTGGTGAACTTTGCTGGTTTTGAAGAAATAATTGATGCCATCGGTGGCGTGGTTATTGACGTCCCCGACGACGCTTCTTTCCTCGACCCGCTGACAGGAAGGGAAGTGCATGTGTCGGCAGGGCCCAGGCAACAGCTTAATGGCGCTGAAGCTTTGGCGGTGGTTTCGTCGTGGGAAAAATCAAACGAGCTTGAGTCTTTACGACAGGTCAGCATACGTGCGGTGGAGCGCGGTATTTTAAACGCAGCTGCCCAGGGTGACGAGGACCATATTCGCCGTATTGCCACCGTTTTCAACAGTAATGTAAAAACTAACCTTGAAGACTCATTGTTGCTTGCGCTTATGCTTGACTACGCAACGAGCAAGGACGACTACACGGTTTACTTTGGCAGCGGTCCATATCGGGGCAGCGTGGACAAAGAAGGCAGCTTTACTGTTTTTCGCGATGCGTCAACCTGGAAGCGCTTGATGGATGTGGTGGATGAAGGCGGCGATCCTAATTCAGTGGTCGTTACGCTTGCCAGTGGTTCAGATTAATACATCAGAAACGCAGCATTAACATGGAGTGGTTCTTAAGTCATAGTACAAAGCAAAGCCGCCTGTGGGGGCTTGTGTTTGGTGTAATCGTGGCCATTATTTGCGTGTGCGGCGCTTACGTTTACCGCACAAATTCACTCTTCGGGGCATCTGCCAGCGTTTTGGCTTTGGGGCTGGTGGAATTTGTTTGTGTGGCGGCGGTTGTCGCTGTGCTGGCGGCTCTGTTTTTTGCGGCTTTACCGCGTCTGTCTGCTGCAGGCGCAGCGTTTCCTCTTTCGCCGCGCACTACTTTTATTGCGCTGTGCTTGGCTTTGTTCGCTGTGTGGCTTCTATGCCTGCGCGCGTATTGGCCAGGTCTATTAACCTACGACATTCCCACGCAAATTGACATGGTGTTTTCCGGTTCGTGGTCTACGCAGCAACCGCCCTTGCATACGCTCATCTTGGCTTTCTTTTTCCAGCTGGAAGGCCTAGCAGGTTTGCATTCCATTACCTGGTACACCTTCTTCCAAATGCTGTGTCTAGCTGCTGCCCTCGCTTATCTGGTGTCCTTCATGGTGGCGCGAGGGGCAAAAACCTGGTTTGTGGTTTTGGTGCTTGTATTTCTGCTTTTAAACCCGGTGCTGGCGCTTTTTGCCATTACGCCTACTAAGGATGTTTTTCTTGGCGTGTGCCTGATTCCTTTAATGCTAGAGCTTGTACAGCTTGTGGAAAGTCCCAACACCTTCTTTGCGTCGCCTGCTCCACCTGCACGTTTGGCGCTCTGGCTTGTCCTTTCTTGCCTCTTTCGTTCCAACATTGCGATTGTTGCTTTTATCTTTGCGGGTCTTGCTTGCATTGTGTTGCGGCGGTACTGGAAGCAGGTCGCCCTGCTTTTTGGTGCATCACTTTTGTGCGTGGTGCTTGTGGCGATGCCAGGGTATAGGCTGCTTGGTATTGGTGCAGGGGGCAGTGCTGCGGCCAGTGTGCCCGTGCAGCAGGTAGCCCGTGTACTTGTTAACCACGTAGATGAACTGCCCGCCAATGAACTTGCCGTTATTGAAGATGTGCTGCCCGTAGAAGAAGCTATTAAAGAATATAACCCGCGCTTTGCCGACAAGGTCGTACGCCTGTTTAAGGGCCGCAAGGTGGGGCTTGCCCCGATGATGCAAAAGGTTGTAGAAGCAGGTAAGGTGTGGGCTGCGTG
>JAFUCE010000146.1 GCA_017459805.1 Eggerthellaceae bacterium | reverse complement strand
CGTGCAATGGCCACACGCTGCATTGGGCCACCAGAAAGCTGACTGGGCTTCTTATGAATGTGCTCTGCCAGGCCCACGCGTTCAAGCGCTTCACGGGCACGCTTTTTGCGCTCCGCGGAGCCCACCCCCGCAAGCGTCAAAGCAAGCTCAACATTACCCAACACGCTTTGATGCGGAATCAGGTTGTAGCTTTGAAAAATAAAACCGATGCGATGGTTGCGATAGGTGTCCCAATCGGCACTTTTATAATGAGCGGTGGAAACGCCATTGATAACAATGTCACCCGAGTCGGCACGATCGAGCCCACCAAGCACATTCAGAAGCGTCGTTTTGCCCGAACCCGAAGGGCCCAACACCGCCACAAATTCATTGTCACGCAAATTCAGCGTTACTCCGTCAAGTGCTTTTTGCTCGAAGGAACCCGTTTTATATGATTTTCGCAGGTCTTTTAGCTCGATCATACTTCTCGTCGTTTCGCCGCGATTAGTTCAGCGCACCATTATAGGTGCTTGTGAACTTCAGTATTTCTTTGCAACCAAAGCGTTAAACGAAATACACGCCATAGGGCACTCACTAAACTAGTTAGATTAGAAAAGGAGCATGAACACCTTCGCGAAAACGAAGCCCATAAGACCGCAACCAGGGAAGGTATAAATCCAGGCCTTTGCCATATTGGTGGATGCGCCCCAGTTAACCTTCTTGCGCCCCTTGGCCGTGCCCACACCCATGATGGCTGTGGTATTAGCATGCGTAGTCGAAATGGGCAGACCAGTCATATTTGAAATGCCGATGCAGATGGCGGCGGAAAGCGAAGCAACGAAACCCTGCCACTTGTCCATAGCCACAATGTTGAGACCCACGTTTTTAATAATGTTCTTGCCACCAACCGCCGTACCGATAAGCATACACAGGGAGCAAGAAACCATAAGCCACAAGGGGAATTGCAGGTCTACGCTTTGGTCGGCACCCATGGCAAGCGCAATAGCCAAGAAGCACACGCCCATGAATTTTTGACCATCCTGCATGCCGTGCTCAAAAGCAAGAACACCCGCCGTAATATTGAGAAGGTGGGAAAAAGCCTTTTCTGAAGCCCGGCGCTCAACGTTGCGGAATACCACGCCTGCCAGCTTTGAAAGCCCCCAGCCCAGGAAAAAGCCCAGGCCCACCGCTATGAGCAAGCCCCAGATAACCTTTACCCATTCACTAAAGTTGATGCCATCAATGCCGCCCTGTAAAGCGATTGCCGCACCCGTCACACCAGCAATGAGTGCATGACTTTGGCTCGAGGGAATGCCCAAGTACCAAGTTCCGCCACCCCAAATAATGATGGCAACCATAGCCGCACAAAGAGCAATAAGCGCCGCCTGATTGTCACCTGAAAAATTCACCATGGTAATCATGGTTTTGGCAACCGCCGTCGAGATGAGCGTTGCAAGCGAAACACCAAAGAAGTTGCACAGCGCTGCCATCAGCAATGCCCGCCCCGGTGAAATGGAGCGAGTCGCCACCGCTGCTGCAATAGCATTAGCTGCGTCATGGGCGCCATTCATAAATAGGGTTCCCATGGAAAGCACGATAATGGCCGCCAGAGCAGGCTGGGCTATCATCGCAGGTAAAACTGCACTGAAACTAAAGTCGAGCAAAGGCGTCCCTTGTTCCTATGTACAAACCGCCCTTTACAAGCGGCATTCCAATCAAAGAAGTGCTTTTTCAAGCTGCATTATTATATCCGACCTTTCCTCTTGCGAAAACAAGGAAGTAACACATCGAGGTAGCGCAAATGGGACGTATAGTGCTAAACTTTTTAGGCTAAGAATACGTAGGAGCACACAAAAGGGGTACTTGTGGCACTGAAAAAAGTATTTACCAAAGAAGAGGTCGAACAACTTATCGACCTACTCAGCGATGATACGAACATCGTGCGCCTTGTTGACCCATTGAGTGAGTTCTTGGTCAACAGTGACGGAACATTGCAGGTTGGCAATATCTGCCGTTCGGTCTGGGGACGCCCCCATCGTTGTGAAAACTGTTCTTCACTGCGCGCCCTCCAGGCACAAGAAGTGCTCTACAAAATGGAGTTCTGCGACGACCGTATTTACTGGATTATTTCGCGCTATATAAATGTTGAAGGACACGACTGCGTTCTTGAATTTGTCGTAGACACCACCGATTCAATTATCATCGAAGGCGACAACGTCGAACAGATTAGCGAAATCATTGAAGGCTACAACAATCAAGTCGTTTTCGATTCGCTCACAGGGGTGTTTAACCGCAATTACCTGGATACCATTTTTATGCCGACAGTCGGTTTCCGCCGCGCCAACCAAATGCCTATCCACGTAGCCATCATCGACTTGGACAACTTCAAGGATGTCAACGATACCTACGGCCATGCGGCGGGTGACCGACTGCTAACCGACGTGGGTGGCTTCTGGAAAGCGCGCTTCGACAGCCGGAAGAAGAACAAGGAACGTCTCACTATCCGCTACGGCGGTGACGAAATGCTTGTCATTTGCTGCGAAGGAAGCTATGAGGACTTCATCAAGGAAATCGAAGATGGCTATGACCACATGCGTAAGATTTGCTACATCAACGAAACGACGACCATACCCTTCACGCTTTCCTATGGCACATCTTCAACCGAAGAGATGGCCGATAGCTCCTGGACCTGGGAAGACCTTTTCAACAAGGCCGACGAGCGCATGTACGTGATGAAAGACGCCCACCACGCTGCCCTCGCGAACACCTAATCATTTGCACTTATCTCAAGTCTCATAGGTTGAGAAGAACACAATGCGGTTCCGTCGTTCGTTAGAACGACAGAATAACTAACCCTTAAGGAAGCGCTCCCACCAATCGCGCGAACCCATGCCTGTTGATGCGAGCATGTCGAGCATGCTGTTTTGTGCTTCAGGGGGAAGACTGAGAAACTCTTCTTTTAACTGTTGTTGGAAGCGTTCGGGATGAGCCTGCAAGTCCGCCATTGCCTGCTGCATTTCTGCCAGAAGCGCGGCATCGGGGCCGCCTTCGGGTGCACCCGCAAAAAGCGCGCTCATGTCGGGAAAGCCCATGGGCATGCCAGCTGGCATTCCCGCAGGCATGGCAATACCTGGGGCATCGTCAGCACCGGGGCGCGGTAAATCGAGCTGATAAAACTCTTCAAGCAAGGCGTCAAAGTTATCGGGCACCTTGCTGCCTCCGCTGCATTGCTGGGTATAGACCCCTTCCTGAAATACAATTCTTAAAGTCCAACGGCGTGAGCCACCAGCTTCATCGTCGGGGTATTCTTCATCCCAACCAAACACACCCAAATTCGCCATGGCATCGCGCAAGGCCTCAGCGGTTTTGCGCGGCACGGTCCGTGTGAAGTCCACGCTGGGTTGCGTGGCGGGACCCTTTTCCACATGGAGGTCGTAATTGTCATCGTCTGCAACTGCCATCTGGAAAAGAACACGACCGTTTACACGGTCATTTAAATTAAAAATCAGCTGCTCGAAAGGTGCTTTTTCAGTCATGGTGCCCTACTCGTCTTGGTTATTTGCATAGTCCTTGCCAATAACAACAAGGAAGTCCTCACTCATTATATATTCGTAGTCATTCTTTACCACGCGGCCTTCGCCCAAAGCTGCCACGATGTCTGCCGCCTCTTGGGCACGTTCGTCATCCTCGTAGACAACCACGGTCTGGTCATAGTTATAGGAATCCGCATCACCAATGTCAGAAACCGTATAACCCTGGGCTTCAAGGCGCAGCTGAACCGTGGCGGCAATTCCGTCAACACCGGAGCCGTTGCGCACCGCAATCGTCCCCGTCTTCGCCGCTAGGTCGCTGCCCGACTGCCCCGACGTGCCCGCGTTGCCAGCGTTGGCAAGGACGGTATTGGTCAAGAAATCAATGGAACTGTCGGTGGTTGGCGGCATTCCCGAATCGATACGCTGCATCATGTCGTGCCAGTCGGGCTCAACGATGCGCTCGTACCAGAGCTCGTCTTCAATGAAAGACTCGGTAGGCATATTGGCTGTCCACAGATCATTTTCGGTATCCATACCCTGGAAGGCCTGCGCTAAACCAATGATGTCGTTTACCTGTAAGTCTGTTTGGACCATGTCGGTAATCGCCCCCATGGTTTTAGCTATGGTCGCCACATCGGAGGCAAGGATTTTCTTCGCAATAGCCTGCAGCACCAGGCGCTGGTTGGCAGCACGATACATGTCACCATTTCCATAGTCAGCG
>JAFUCE010000145.1 GCA_017459805.1 Eggerthellaceae bacterium | reverse complement strand
TGGAAGTGGCAGCGTTTGCGCAGGGCCGCACCATCGAAAGCTTTAGCACCGCCGAACTTGAAAAGCTCTGGGGTATGGCAAAGCAACAAGTAGGATAAAGGCGAACAGCTAGGCTTAACTCGCAACATCGCCTTTAAGCCTAGCTGTCACCCCTGCTCATCACTCGGCAGGCTGTTAGTTGTGGGTGCGGTGGTCTTGGTAGTTGGCCAAGTAGCCCGCAAATTCAGGTGAGGTGTCGGAATTGCCGCTGCGCCAAGCCTTATGGTCGATGATGGTCGACTCAAAACCATAGTAGGAATCGATATAGGCAATTAAGGCATCAAGGGCGTTCAGCTGCTCTTCGGGATAGTAGCCGCTCCCCCCGACGTGCACCATCTCAATTCCAACCGAATAGGAATTCATGCCGTAGTCAGGCGCCCAATCGCCAATGGGTACGGTACCCACTTTGTCGTCGCGCGACTCATCTTCCACGCCGTATTGCGCGTTGTGGCCTGCATCACCAAAGCCTGCATGGTGGGTTATCTTGTCGAGCGGCACGCATTGCACCACACTACCATCGGTGTTGATAACAAAGTGGGCCGCTACCCCTTGGCCTGAACCATCCCAGTAGTTAATTACACTATACGCATCGCCCGTGCCTTCGGTGTCGTGCAACACGATGTATTTTTGATATTCGGCACCTTTGTCGCCATGCACAAAGCTCGCGCGGTAGTCTTCAGTCATATTCAGATTTGCTGCAGAAACATTATTCGTGCGTTCCTGTTCAGTTGGAGCTCCATCGTTGTTATCTTCCTCGTCCTTGCTGTCTGCTTCCTCGTTGCCTGTTTCATCGTTGTTGCTTGCTTTATCCTTATTTGCCTCGTCTTCTTTTTCCTTGGCTTCTTCTTCCGCTTTCTTGGCAGCTGTGTCTTTGGCAGTCTTCTGCGCGTCATCACGCATTTTAGAAGTAGCTTTTTCATACTTGTACTTCATAATCAAAATGCGAGCCACACTTGCATCAAGGCGTTCCTGGCTAATGCTGCCAGCATTAACGGCGTCAAGAATAAGCGCACTTGCCTGCGAATAATTGAGAGGTGTCAAAAGCATGTCGGCGCCAGCCTCAAACGCACGGAGGGCCGCTTCATCTTCACCATAGATTTGGGTAGCCGCCGCCATGTTTAAAGCATCCGTTATTACCACGCCTTCATAGCCAAGCTCGTTGCGAAGCAAGCCTGATATAACCGCGGGTGAAAAAGTAGCCGGGCGGTTGTCGCCCGTAATTTCGGGACAAGCAATATGGCCTATCATAATCATGGGAACACTTGCGTCAATGGCAGCCGTAAAAGGAACCAGGTCTTCGGCAAGAAGTTGCTCGCGCGTTTTATTAAGGGTGATACCTTCATCGTGGGAATCACCAATGGCAGATCCAATACCGGGGAAATGTTTGGCGGTGCTCATGATGCCTGCTTGCGCGTAACCTTTGATTTGAGCAACTACCATTTCCGCAACGCGCTGAGGGTCTTCGCCAAAGGAACGACTTTGCATGGTGTCAGCTTCGGGAGTATCAACGTCAGCCACGGGGGCAAAGTTTACATTAAAGCCCAAATCAAAAAGATAGTCGCCCATCATCTTGGCGGCATCCTGCGCCTGGGCGGTATCACCTGCATCACCAATGGCACGTGCCTCGCCAGCGTCCTTTTGCGGGAAGGCATCGTTTTGCCCAATGCGAGCTACTTCCCCACCTTCTTCGTCAACACAAAGCATCAAAGGTAGGCCCGTATTTGCCTTTGCTTCAGCCTGCAGCTCTGAAAGAAGCGTACGTGTCTGCTCTTCATCTTCCAAATTAGACCCAATGAAGCAAACGCCACCTACCTGGCTCTCACGTAAGTTTTTACGCACGTCGTCGTCAACATAGGTAAGCGTCGAACCATCGCTGCACAAGGTTTCACCCGTCACCACAAAGAGCTGAGCAACCTTTTGCTCGTTTGACATTTCGGCAAGCTTGGCCTGAACCTGACTTTCAATGTCAGCATCATCGGAATGAACTTCTTCAACGACTACCTGCTGCGGAGCTGAAGATTCAGAAGAGCTATCGTCCAATTGTGCAAGCGAAATGGTAACTCCAGAACTACTCTGTTCTTCTTCGGCCTGCGCGCAGCCCCCGAGGGCTACAGCTGCACACAGTAATGCGGTACAAAAGCCCACGAGCAATACACTTGTTTTTAAAGTATTTTGACCAACATGCCCCATCTTCATTTAAGCTCCTTTTCACGCACGTCGCCGTTCGTTAGCTCATAAAGCGTACTTCTAATACTATGCCATTTTGCGTTTTAAGCATAACGGCCAGACCACTATAGTTACTAAAAAACGACTCTGCGTCTTCCTTGGTATAAACGTATGGACCGCCAGTTCCGCCCGTCCCGTAGTAATAGGTTTCATCAACTAGCTGTAAACTAAGATACTCGAACGAATCCGCGACTTGTGAAAACTGAGTTGTTTCTTCAGTTTCACCGCGGGCAAAGCGTGCATTAATTTCTAAGGTATTGCCCTGTATCGAAGCAGACTGGATGTAGTCGGGTGTAGATACGGTTAAGTAGTATTCAACCTGGCCAGAATCAGGCTGTTCTTCAAAAAGTGCCACGCTATTCAAGTCTTCCTGGGCGGCATTGATAATGTCTGCGCTTCCAAAAACACACACCGCGTCACTTTGCACCATTCTGGAAAGATTGTCGCTTAAGCCCCGCAAGGCCTCAGGTGTTACCGCAAGCAAAGTTTCGCGCAAGTATTCGCGCCAAGCATTCGGCCGATTAGCGAAGTATTCAGCGTCCTGACGGCGGGCAATAAGGCGTGCTTTTTGCGGGGCGTCGTGCGTAGCCACCGATGAAACGATATAGCCTTCCATTTCATCAGGATTAGGATCAAAGTTCGCAAGCCATTCTTGCGCGGCATCAAAACGAGCGAGCGTATCATCAAGCTGCGGATCCCTGAAGGAAAAGAAACGCCCATGCCCATTCTTGCCACTCCTAAACCCACAGCCATAGGCACCACCCATGGTACGCACTTCTTTCCAGAGGTAGTCAAAACCCAAGACGCGCCCAAGCACTGTCCAGGTGCCGTCGTAGTCAAGTTCGCCAAAATCCGCCGCCTTCGATACGAAACAAACATCGGAAGGTATAACGAATGCTTCCCGTTTGTTGGTAGGTTCAGGTATTTCGAGGGCACTAGGAGCGCCGTTGAGCGTCCCTAGAGCAGGAGCAACGCTTGTATCCCAATGCTTCCAGAATGCTTCCATCTCGTCAGGCGAGCCCGTAAAGCTGAGCGTACAGTTTTCCTGAGCAAAGATGCGGGCAAGCAAGCTTTCCAAGCGCTCACGCAAGGCATCAAAACGTTCATCGAAGTGTTCAATTAATTCTTTAAGGAAATAGTAGAAGTCCACGCCCGCCATGTATTCGGTAAGAAGCGCCGACTTAAAGAGGTAGGAACTCGCACGATTCATGGCTCGAACATGGCCTTCGCTCAAGAATGATTCCTCGAGAGCTATGCGTCTTTGCACAAGCATGTCGCGGATGCGGCCCGAGTCATCAAAACGAGTTGTGGACCACACCTCGGCCGGCAGGGCCGCAAGGTTTTCGCACTCTTCTGCAAGGGCCGATGCGCTTACGACAAAGTGAAGCGCAATCTTGCTGCGGTCATTGTGGTCGGCATGCATGTCGCTCATGAAATTCATGCGCCCCAAGTGCTGCCGCGTGTAAACATCAAGTTCCGCGGCGGTATGTGCCTCTGTATCCAAATTACCCAACAGCATGATGAGCAAGCTTACATAGGGCATATCTTCCCAGGTCAAATGCTCTAAATTGAAGTAGTAGTACAGATAGTTAATGTGCCGCGAAGAAAGATTATGGTACAAGCACGGCACGGGAGTGTTTTCAGAAATAACAGGTCCTTGCTCTGGCTTAGCGGGCCCAATGTCGGACAGGTGAAGTTGCGGAAGCGTAGCAAGCGCTTCAGGCGAATCTTCTGATTCCTGCCATGCACGCAAGGCCTCAACCTCTGCTTCAATGGTCGCATAGTCTTCTGGCGCAAAGCTTGCCTGTTTAGCCGCCAACTCCGCCTCTTCAAGCCCGGCGCCCGCCTGCGCATGAGGCTGCAAATCGACCAAAGCTGCATGCTTGGAATCCAAAACAAGCGCCGACAGCACATCTTCAAAATAGCGGTTTTCCAGGCCTGCACGTAAGTGAGCCAGGGGGTCTTCATAATGCAAATACGTGGTAGCATCGTCATCGTTATAGAGCCACCCACTCAAGGCGTTCATGGCAAGCACGACTCCGTCGGCTATGCCTCGGTCACGCTCGCGCAAAGCAAAGGACATCTGTGCCAGTGATGCCTCTAACACATCACGCGGAATACCGTCTTCTACCAACTTGCGCACTTCGCCTTCCACGAGTTCACGGAACTGACCCGCCACATCGGGCTTCGCATTTTTCAGAAGGAACAAAGCGACGGGCTGCTCCTGCGAATCGATTAAAAACGCGGTACAGTCACCACCGAGTTGCGCGTCAAGCACAGCGCGCTTCAAGGGCGCTTCGTTTCCGCCCATGAGTGCATCATTCAAAATGTCGGCAGCAAGGACGCGTTCGAAATCGTGCGATTCGCCTATCACATAGCCCAAGCCCACCATAGCGTTTTCTGGCGATGTAGGCATTTCAACCACATTGTCGAAACTAGTCACGGGCACAATTTTGCCGATAGGATTGGGAGGCAAAAGCGACCCTTCGCCCTGAGGCACTTGAGTTGCAACGGAGTCTTGCGCCGCTTTACCGAGGTAATTGTCGTTCAAAAACGCAAGAATGCGGTCAATATCTAGGTCGCCATACAGCACGATATAAGAATTGTCCAGACGGTAATGACGTGCGTGGGTGTCGCAATAGCTTTCATAGGTCAACTGCGGAATAGCACGTGGATGCCCACCGCTTTCAAAGGCATAGCAGGTATTCGGGAAAAGCGCTCGATTCATAGCATGGTAAAGTACGCTGTCGGGTTCAGCCAGGACACCCTTCATTTCATTAAACACCACGCCGTTATAAACAAGCTCTCTATTTGAAAGGCCGAAAGTACCATCGGCTTCAGGTGCAGCATCGACGGCTTCATTGCCTGCCTGAGCGGCGGCATTGTTCAGTTCGTAGTGCCAGCCCTCTTGCTCGAAAATGTGTTTGTTGGTGTGAAGCTTAGGATGCAAGACCGCGTCAAGATACACATCCATAAGATTGAGCAAATCCTGCTCGTTGGTACTGGCCACAGGATACATAGTCTTGTCGGGAAAAGTCATAGCATTCAGGAAGGTCTGCATGCTCGTGCGCAGCAGGTTTACAAAGGGCTCCCTCACAGGAAACTTTTCTGATCCGCATAAAACCGAGTGCTCCAAAATATGGAATACGCCTGTGTCGTCAGCGGGGGGCGTGCGAAAAGCAATGGAAAATGCCTTGTTTTCGTCGTCATTTTGCAGGAAAAGGAGCTTAGCTCCGCTTTCGGGATGGTCCATCACAATGGCATGGCCATCTATTTCTGGCAATTCTTCGGTGCTTTTTACCGCAAAACCGTGTAGTTCATTTCCAACTTCCAGCATACATGCTCTCTTTCTTTGGGCAGCACACACAGGTACCGCCTTGCTATCATCTGTACCGTCTCATTTTACCCCCGTCCCCAAATGAGACAAACAACAAACTGGTATCATATGTAGCATGTCTGAAGCAGTAAAAAGCAGTTTTATAGGCGTTTTCGACAGCGGCGCCGGCGGCATAAGCGTTTTACGCGCGCTGGTGGCCGAACTGCCCCATGAACACTTCCGCTACTTTGGCGATTCGGCCCACGCTCCCTATGGTGACTTAGGTGAAGAGCGTATTCGCGAGCTGTCGGTTGAACACGCAACTCGCATGATAAACGAAGGAGCCAAAGCCATCGTTATTGCCTGTAATACCGCAACGAGCGCAGCTGCCCAGTACTTGCGTGAAATGTTCCCCGAACTCCCCATTATTGGCATCGAGCCTGCGCTCAAGCCCGCCGCTCTTGCAGGGGGGCGCATTCTCGTGCTTGCCACCGAAGCTACCGTTCACCTGGAAAAATATCATGTGCTTGCCGCCACCTATGGGGCAGATGACATGACTACGGTGGCTTGCTCGGGCCTTGTAGAACTGATTGAAGCGGGCAACCTAGACGACCCTGCCATAGAAGCCTATCTTCAAGAAAAGATTGGTCACTTGCGGGGGCAGGTTGACAGCGTCGTACTTGGTTGTACGCACTACCCCTTCCTCAAGCGACAAATTAGCGAAGTGCTAGGCGATGTTGCATTTTTCGACGGTGCAGAAGGTACCGCGCGCAACCTGCGCCGCCGCCTTGTCGAACACGATTTGCTTGCACCTGAAGAAGAAATAGGCACCGTTAGCCTTGCGAGCAGTATTCCAGGGCAAGTCGAGCTGTACCAGCGCCTTTTGAACGCCTAAGCTATACGCTTGCCCTGCACTTCCGCATTACCAAGGTTTGTTTCACACACGGCAATAAGCTTATCGCCTTTTACGCGGCCTGCAATGGTGTATTTTATGCGCTTCAACATCACACGGGTAGCACCTGAAAGCACGAAGGAGCCGTCGTCTTTCAAGACACCGCTGGCAGTTACTTTGCCCAACACAGGAGCATCAAGCGTAACCGTGACCGTATCCTTGTAGCTCGATATTTCGGCCGTGCCCTTTTTTGTTTTGCTCCCTGCGGTAGCAGTAATTGCATATGTTCCGTCAATAGCCATGTGCTAAGTATAATCTAGCTAACTTTTGTTCTTGAAAGCAACCAGCAATCAGCAATTACAAGTCTATTCCAGATTGGTTGCGTCCCCAAGGCCTTCAAAGCTTGCGTCAAGAAGCTTCTTGTCGGCAAGGCCTTCCACCACATTAAAGTCTTCCCTCTCTTCTGGTGCGATTTCGCCGTCAAAGTGCATGTCGTAGGCGAAAGGTCCATAGTTCAGCCACACTTCCAGGGTTTCAGCATTATAGAAGCTGCCTTCACTCCAACCAGCATCGAAGAGTTCCTGACCCGTCTTACCAACGAGCGCGTTAAGTTCATCCTGGGAAAGAATTTGCTCGTTGAGGTTTTCAGCACTCCTGATAGGAAGGTCGGCTACAATTGCGCGCTCAGCTTCTTGACTGCCCGCATCCATAATCTGCTGGAATTGCTCATCAGACAAATCGGCAGCAACGCGATAAGCGACACCGTCAACCTGGAACGCATAAACATAGTTGCCCTCATAGGCAGCACTTTGTTCACTGTATTCATCCATTCCCTGAACGGCAAAGGCGTCACCTAAGGTTTTCAGGCTGGAAAGATCCAGCGCGCCGGCTGCGGCAGGAGTAGCAGCCCCCGAAGCAGAAGTATCGCCACCTGCACTCGAAGCAGCTGGCGCCGCGCTGCTACAGCCAGCTAAAACGCCTAGTACAAGCATTACTGTTAGAGTTACCACTATCTTTTTCATAAATCCTCGTTTTCATTTTGCTTTTACGTTTACAAGCCATATCTTACTTGTTTTTGCTCGACTTGCCATGCGGAATATGTCACCAAGACCTTTCCGTTGATAAGCCGCGTAAAATGCGCCATAGGGCATTTCTAACAACTTCCATTCCTCTTTCGTTCTTCGCCCGCGTAACAGCTACAATAGATAGGTATGATTAGCAATCCGCAATACTGTATCGCCTACCTTATTGTTGACGCATTCTGTTTTGCGTTAACCCTTGTTGCACTGCGAAGTGCTTCGCAAGACACTGGTAGCGAAACACAGGTGCGCTTCTTCAAACTCCTCCTACTTTCGAATCTGCTGTTCGTCTCATTTGATGCTCTGTGGGCTTTGCTGCTGTTGTCTGGTCTCTTCCAACCCAGTTCAACCACACTTTCGTTTGTAAACGGCATGGCACTTTTGTTTGTGGTTTTGTGCGCCTATTTCTGGATGTGCTTCACGCTCGCCTATTTCGAACACAAACTTGCATACAACTTTAATATGCGCCTTCTCGCTGCGGCACCAGTGGCTTCAGCGATTGTGGTACACCTATACGGCATTGCCGTTAACCAGAATGTAATCCTGTCTGGCGATGGCACCATATCATACGGGTTTGCGCATACTGCCATCCTGCTCTGTGCCATGTTCTATCTGCTTGTAGCTACCATCACGGCAATCAAACGCTATCTAGCTGCCACCTATACACAGGAACGTCTGATATGCCTCGTCTTTATCTCGTTCATGGTTGGACCTGTGCTTGCTGCCGTCTTCGATACGCTTGTTCCCAACTCCCCCATTGCTGCTCCGGCGATTACGCTAGCAATCATGGTTGTAATTCTGTACTTGAAGGACTCGCGCATCTCCACCGATGGTCTAACGGGTCTGAACAACCGCAGACGCACCGACACTTACTTGGAAGCGAGCATTGAGCACACCTCTCCTGAAAACCCTGTCACCTTATTCATGATTGACATAGATAAGTTTAAACAAATCAACGACAACTACGGCCACCTAGAAGGAGACCGAGCATTGCGCCTGGTAGCAGAAACGCTGCGTAGGGTTTGTAATCAGCTTGATGCTTTTGCAGGCCGCTGGGGCGGCGACGAATTCGTGATTATATGCACCCAGCCACTTGATGGTGGGCCGCAACAAGTTGTTGAGTCCATCCATCGCAGCTTATCTGAGGCGATAAACGAATCGCAGCTTCCTTACAAACTGAGCTGCAGCGTAGGGTACACAGCATGCAATACGCCCAACATAACAGCAAATGCGCTGTTGGAAGAAGCCGACCGCCTGCTCTACGAGCAAAAGCAGTAAGAGGCTCCGTAATCTACAGCTGGAAAGCCATGTTCAACATGCTACATCGCCACTACGGCTTGAAGCGGTTGCACGGCTTCTATGGAAGCTTGGTCGAGCTCGAGCGAATCCCAGATATCGATACCGCGCTGCAAGTTCAACCAATACTGCGGTGACGTGCCAAAGAGCCGCGCAAGGCGCAAGGCCATGTTAGGGCTTAGCGAGCGGCGCTCGTGTACCAGCTCGTTTACCGATTGGCGCGACACGCCTAGCTTTTCAGCCAGCGTTGCCACCGAAAGGCCGAAGTCCGGCATGAACTCTTCGCGCAACATTTCACCCGGGTGCGTAGGGCGGCGCGCTATGAATGTAAAACCGTTGTCCATGGTAGTCCCCTAATGGTAATCGCAGAACTCAACATCGAACGCATCCTCGCCTTCAAAGCGAAAGCAGATGTGCCATTGGTCGTTTACGGCAATCGCCCATTGGCCAGTACGCTTACCCGAAAGCACGTGCAGCCGGTTTCCCGGAGGAACGCGCAGGTCTTCAACGCAAAATGCGCTATCCACCATGTCGAGCTTGCGCACCGCGCGTTTCGCAACATCGTGCGGGACCCCCTTCGCGAACCCATCCGCAAAAAGGTCTTCGGTACGTCTGTCTGCAAACGACTTGATCATGCACGAATTGTAACGTATCACGTGACACTTGACAACTACTCATTATTGCCTAGAGAGACGAAACGTGGCTTGCAGCACAAAGCGGCGGGTGATGTTCCCGCCGTTTGAAGTGCTTGTTGCATGCTATCAACGGAGGTCTTCGTAATGCGACCACATGCTAACAACCTTAACTATTCCGTCGAACCGTGTGCCCTCTTCTGTGGTTGGTTCGGCGATAACCTGATAGACAAAACGGTGTTGAAGGTTAATGCGGCGCGAATAGAGTCCCGAAAGGTTGCCCACTAGAGTCTTGTACGTAGGTGGGCTTTGGAACGGATCTTCGCGCACGACATCCAACAGTATTTTCGCTTTAGCATCAAGGCCAGCGCTTTTCAACTTCTTAGCGTCTTTGGCGGCGTGCTTGGTGAAAACGACCTTATACATGCACTACCACTCAAGATCGGATTCAGGCACGCAGTCGTCTGCGCTGGTTGTCATGCCTTCTTGCAACACATCCGACAAGCCGGGAATACTTGTAAGATAGAGCGTTTCTTCAATAGCAGCCCAGTCGTCTTCACCCACAAGGACAGCGCCCTTACCCTTAGTATTGGTGATGGCAATGGGCGTAGAGCTGGCGTTCACCTGCGCAATAGTCTGGTAGATGTTTTGCCGCAAAGCTGTTGCTGTAATGGAAGTCATTGAAATCACGCTCCTTCTGCAATTAAATATAGTAACGTACGCTATAACGTACGTCAAGATATCAAAAGATACAAAAGCGGCGGGTGGTGTTCCCGCCGCCTGCTTGCATAATTATGTGTGTAAAAGACTATGCCCCATTAACACCCTTACGCAAAAACAACGTGTTTACCTTCTTGGGCGCACTGCCCCAGGTAGAGGTTGATAAGGTTCTGATACGGTATGCCAGTGCGCGCCGCTTCGGCCTTGAAGAATGCAATGGTGTCGACGTCGAGCCGCAGCGTGACCGGCTTGCGCAGCTTTTCTGCATAGGGGTTGGGCGCGGAGCCCTCCAGCGTATACTCATCCCTCATGGCAATACCTCCAATACTCTGCCGACTCCGTCTTCGTCGCCTTACGGGCAGAGATGATGCGCACTACGTCACCCAATCCCCGCTGGCAGTGGCAGACGGTAAGCACCCGCGCTTTCAAGTCCATGCCCACGATGACAAAGCGCTCCTCGTCGCCCGAGTGGTCGGGGTCGGCGAACAGGCGGGCGTAGGGGTCGAAGAACACCCGCATGGCATCCTCGAACGAAACACCATGCTTGGCAAGGTTGATGGCGGCCTTTTCGGGATCCCATTCGAAGTCGATGTCATCGATTTCCCACATATTGCTATTATACATATATAAGCAATCCTGTAAATACTGCTGTAGTATTGCGCGAAAAGCGGCGGGTGGTGTTCCCGCCGCTTGCTAGAGTTTGCTATTACGTCAAGTTCTGAATGAGACAGAAAGCCCGACCCCGTAATACTCGCTACACTCCCTATGAGTCACTTAACTACATGCGATTCTATACGTCTTCCAGCTCGAGATCACCGTATGCAAGAACGCTTTTCAAAGTGATACTGTCTCCGCTAACCACACAGCTGCCGGTATGCTCACTGGTGCGCCCTGTTTGATCAAAAGCTGGAGTGGGCACATATACAGGAATGTCGAAATCGCCTGTTTCGGGATTTTCTGCATTTGTCCGCCCAAAGTACTGAGCATAGAAACAATCGCCTGGCTGATTTCCCGACGTAGATAGCGTGCACTCCCCGGAGCTATCTATAGTAATGGTCTGGTCGATTGTTCTCATTAGGTACATCTCAGTGAAAGGATCGGCTCCATCAACTTTCGCATCTAGGCCTTCTGGTGTGTAAGCAGTCTGAGAAATAGTATAGGTGCCCTCTGTCAACTGAACCGTTTGTGCTGCGCTCATTCCGCCGCCTTTTATCGGCGTAAAGGTCAACGTACTGACATCACCGGTCTCAGTGTTGGTAATAGTCACTTCCTGGTTGCCTTTGACGATGCCGCCCCAACCAATTTGAGAACCCCACCAATCTGCCCAAGAACCATTCTCATAGTTCATGCTGACGCTTATATTGAAGCTATCCGTAGAAGCGCCTGAGAACTTGTTTTCGAGGTTGTGTTCGATATTGTCATCTGCCTGCCTTACCGGGCTGGTTGCCTGCTGCGTAAAGCCTTTAGCAGCAAGCTCTGTCGCATTTTCGACTACACGGTAATTGATGAGCTGATTGTTCGAATCGTACTTTGGAACGGTCCAGCGGTACTCATCAGTTATCTGTGTACTGTCGTCAAACTCACCGGCTCCACCCGGGCTGAACTCGTTATCGTTGGCAGTATATTCAACCTCGAAGGGCTCTGCGTCGCTTACGGTTTCCCACCCAGAGGAGGTCTCTTGCTGGAGCGTTACCGTGAGCTTAACGGGATAGCTGATGGCTTCTGGATCAAGGCCTTGGCCGAAGTTCCACGTCTTTGTTCCGTAGACATCAATCGTTTCCTGCTCCGATGGCGTGTAGGTGTTGGTGATGTTGTATTCGCCGTTCGCGTCTTTCGTTCCGCCGGACATGGTGAAGCCGTCTGGCACCGTCACTTCGACGACGCGATACTGGAGTTCCACGCCGTTTTCGTATTTCGGCTGGTTTTCGAAGGTCCATTTATCCGTTGGCGGTACCGGATCGGTCGGCGACGGTGGTAGCGGTGCTATGTAGGAAACAACCTCCAGGGTGGAAACAGGTGTCCAACTAGTGCCGTCGGTCGACTTTTCGAGCCGCACGGTATACTTTTCCGGAATCTTAGATGTATCCAGATCGTCATTATTTCCGGTCGCGCTTTTCCACGTCTTTATGCCGCTTATGGTAACTGTGGGAACGTGCGTGTTGGTAAGGGTGAAACCATCAGCTGCGTTGCCACCCACCGCGCCGGCGGTGTAGCCCGTGATGGCGGACTCCTCCACCGTGTAGACAATCGCCGTGCCAGCCTTGTTCTTATCCAGGCCACTCCAGGTGACCGTGTAGATGTTGTTGTTATCCGTTATAGTCGGCGCTTTATCAACCGGAGTTCCATCCGCCTTGAGCGTCAGGTACTGCGCATAGGCGCTCGCAGCAGGGCGGATGCCGTCTGCATCCTCGACATCGTCCCATGTCTTGATTAGAGTAACAACCATGGTTGCTGGGGTATGCTTATTCGTGACTGTGGTCCCGCTCATTGATGCGGTATAGCCCTCAGGCACGGTATCTTCGGTTGCGGTGTATGTTATTTCAGTCCCAGATTCATATTTCGGAAGACCGTCAATGATGGCCTTCCAGCCGTTTGCATCATTCAGCGTGATGTTGCCTATAGCATTATCGTCCATATCCTTCGCTTGCTCGCCATTAGCTTTTAGGCTTACGGTAATGCTTGCAGGACGGATGCCATCCTGGTTGTTAGTATCTTCCCAAACCTTGGCAATCGTTACACTTGTCGTCTCGGGCGTATGGGTGTTCTTTATAATGCCGCGGTTTCGTGCGCCAGTGGCACTGCTGAGTAGCGGGTTTCCGTTGCCGTCGCAGTACGTGCGGGTGTAGCCCTCCGGCACCGATTCTTCGCTCACTTCGTAGATGAACTCGTAGCGCTGCGAATCGTATGCAGGCACATCTTTGAAGGTGTAAGTCCAGATGTGGCCGCTCTTGGTTACCTCCGGTGTGACGTTCACTTTTCCGGTGTCCAGAGAATCGCCTTCCCTGCCGGTGCGATAGAGGGTCAGCGTTAAATCGTTGGGACGCTTTCCGTCCTGATCGAATGCATCGACCCAGAGTTTATCGACCGTGACGTCGATCATCCGCTGCGTAAGCTCATTGGTAATCAACCCGCCATTGGGCGCGCCGGGGGTCGAAGTTGCAACTCCATCTTTGTCGGTATATTTCGGAGCATCATAGCCTTCCACCTGCTCTTCGGTGACGTAGTAGGTGTATGCGTTTCTGTTGCTGTCGTATCTCGGCTGGTCGACAAAGGTGTATGTGTTGCCGTCCCATGTCGGGGTTGCACCCGCGACCTGCTCTGCGTCGGCGACGCTGCCTGAAGCTCTCCTGTAAAGCGTAAGCGCAACCTCGCTTGCATTGTCATGTGTCCTACCGCCGTCTCTCCAAAATTTTGTACCTGAGATATCAATAGTCTCATCCACGAGAGTATTGACTATAACGCCGCCGTTGGGTACGAAGTCGAGACCAGGAGTGCCGTCTGCATCAGTATATTCCCTATCGTAGCCTTCGACGTCTTCTTCGGACACATAGTAGGTATATTCAGCACCGCTGGTATCACTCTTAGGCTGCGCAGTAAAAGTGTATGTAGCGCCTTCCCATGTAGGAGCAGCGCCAGTAACCTCTTCGATTTCGCCTTCTCCCGCCTGACGGAACAGTGTCAGTTTGACTTCGGTGGCATTGTCGTGCTTTTTGCCTCCATCGCCAACCCAGCGCTTCGTACCCGTCACGTCAATCGTTTCTGGCGTAGGCGGTACATCAGGCACATGTGTGTTGGTGATAGCGAAGCCGTCCTCGGCGTTGCCCGTAACTTCGCCAGCGGTGTAACCGTCAATTGCGGCTTCCTCGATGGTGTAGGTGATTTCTGCACCTTCATCGTTCGTGCCAGGTAGGCCGCTCCACACCACGGTGTAGGTATTGCTGCCGCTGGTTGTAGAAACCTGCGGCTGCACATCAGCTACTGCCACGCCGTCGGCCTTCAGCGTAAGTGCCTCCGCGAAGGCGTCACCCGTCGGGCGCAAAACATCCTGGTTGTCCGCATCGTCCCAGGTCTTGGTTAGCGTAATGTCAGCCGTTACAGGATCGGGCATCGGGGGCGTAGGATCGGGTATTACGTAAGTGTATTCCACGTAGCCATCAAAGGTGTAAGCCGTACCGTCAATCGTCAGCTTAATCTGGCACGTTGCCGTTTCGGTTGTACTGGCAGCAGAAGCGTTTACCGCGGGCAAAGCCGCTAAGCCGCCAACAGAAAGAACACCCACAAGCAGCAGCGACAACATGCCACCATTCTTCATGCGACGCGAAGCAAATACGGCTAGTGCTGCAGCTGCAAATAAAACGAGAACAAGCAACAAAGGATGCACGCTGTCAGCCGTTTTCACCGTTGATTTCGAAGGGGTTGTCGAAGCAGGAGTGGCACTCGAAGACGTAACTTTGCGCACTTCCATTTCATGAACCGTTTTGTAGGCACTTGTACCCGCCGTTACCACAAGCGGTTCGGCGTCATACTTTGTCGAAAGAGCCGTACGATACTCCAAAGCTTTAGGAACCGACTTAAACCCAGCTTCAAGGATAGTAATGTCGTAGGCCGATTCATTGTTAATGGAAACCGCCAAAGGTGCCCACGTGTTAGCAGGATAGCTGTCTTTTTCGCTGGTGGCCTGGGCTTTTACATTTTCAAGTGCAAAGGCTTGGGCACCAGACACCAAAAGAGCCGCAGCCAAAATTGCTGCACAGGCAAAGAGGAAAGAACGTGCCACTACGTTGTTGTTCATTTCAGCTCCCTTTAACAAGTTTTTACGTAATGTAATAGTATACGGGAAATAGCACAAAATTGCACCCCAGCAGGGGAAATAATCTAGGTAGTCGAAGTGTCAGCGAAATTCCCTTGAGTTGCATGCTGAACCGTACACAAAAGAAATTTTTGCATACTCAGCCCAACGCGTACGGATAAGTATGCAATATTCCTTTCTTGAAGTGCAGG
>JAFUCE010000144.1 GCA_017459805.1 Eggerthellaceae bacterium | reverse complement strand
TTGCTGCACGACCCCCAGGTGGTCCTGCTTGACGAACCATATTCTGGCCTTGACCCTCATGCGGTTGAAATCTTTGATGTACTGCTTGATTCCGTGCGTGAAAACCGTAGCTTCGTTATGGTCAGCCACGACCTGCGCAAGGGTTTTGACGCCTGCACCCATGCGCTGGTGCTTGCCCGCGGGGCGAAGGTGGTCTATGCCGCGAAGGAAGAACTTGATTTCGCAGACTTTTCGCGCGTTTACCACGACACGGTTGGTATGGGGGTGGCCTAAAGCCATGGCCGTATCTGTCAAAAAACCGTCGACCTTTGCGCAATTTAAGACGCTGCTCATCAAAGACTTGCAGCGTGAATTTCGCACGAAAGACATGCTGTCCTCCATGGCAATTTATGCGCTGCTTGTGTTGGTGGTCTACGGCGCGGCGCTTTCGCAAACGGGGCGTCAATTCGACATTTTGCAAATGAGTGGTGGCCTGCTGTGGGCGCTTATTGTTTTCACGAGCCTGCTTGGCCTTAACCGCTCCTTTTCCTACGAAAAAGAAGACGGCTGTCTGGAAGGTATTCTGCTCGTGCCGCTTGATCGTAGCGTAGTCTTTCTTTCAAAGGCCTGCAGCAATCTTATCTTCTTGCTGGCGGTTGAGGTCCTGATATTGCCGCTGTTCTTTTTCTTTTTTCTGACCACCACGACCCCTGCGCCCACCTGGCCCATGATGCTCCTGCCGCTTTTTGTGGGCACCATCGGTATTGCGGGCATTGGCACTTTGCTTTCAACCATTACCGTGAACACACGCGGCAAAGACGTCATGCTGGCGGTGCTGTTTATCCCGCTGATCTTCCCGCTTTTGTTCGCCTGCGTTTCTGCTACAACGGTTGTGGTAGCAGGAGGCGACATTGAAGGCATTTTTAGGAATTCTGTTCTCATGGCTGCAGGTTATGACCTCGTCATGGTGTTATTGTCTTGGGTACTCTACGACTTTGTCGTTTCAGCTTAGAAAGGAAATCGATGGAAGATATGCGCAAATCGAAGCATCCCATCGGCGGTCTTGCCGACAAGCTTGCGCTGCCTGCCTTGACGCTGGGTACGGTGCTGACAGCCCTAGCATTTCTGTTGGCGTTTACCGTAGCAAGCCCTGTTATGGGTGCGAAAGTGAATGGGGTAGAGCTTATCGGCGACGAAATGATTGGGAACCAAATCCTGCTTTCGCAAAAGATTTTCTACTTCCACATGCCAGTTGCGGTAACGAGCATGGTAGTCCTTGCGGGTACGGCCTTTTTCGCTATCCGTTTCCTTATGACGCGTGATGCGCTCTATGACCTTAAGGCGAAAATATGTACAGAACTCGCCCTCGTTTTTGTTATCTGCACCATGATTACCGGCGACCTTTGGACGCGTTTTGAATGGGGCGTGTGGTGGACCTGGGAACCGCGTCTGACCACCTACCTCATCCTAACCCTTATGGTTATTGCCTATTTCATCTTGCGGGCTGCTGTTGATGAACCAGAACGCCGCGCGACATTCGCGAGTGTATTCAGCATCATTATGTTTATCGACGTGCCTATCTCTTTTATGATTACGCGCCTGATTCCATCGAGCGTTCACCCTGTTATTTTACGTACGGACTCGGGGCTTTCGCCCGACATGCTCGCACCTATGCTGTGCGCACTGTTCGGCTTTTCCCTCATCTCGTATGGCTTGTATCGCTTCCGTACGCGCACCGAAATCATTGGCCAGCGCGTGGACGTGCTCAAAGAAGCGCTCGATAACAAACTCGGTAACTAGACTTAGGTTTTCAAGTAAGAGAAACCAAGAAGGAATAAGGAGAAACTCATGAATTCCGTTTTGCAAGAGATATACTCAACCATCCTCCCTTCCATGCCCTTTATTATTGGGGCCTACGTATTGGTATGGGTAGCGCTGTTTGTTTACGTCATTTTTGCCATGCGTCGTTTTAAGACGGTGGAATCACAGCTCGCCTTGGTCGAGCGCACTATGAACGATCGCGTCATGAACGACCGCCAATAAAGGAGCGCGCCATGAAAGCTGTCATCCCTGCTGCGGGCATGGGCACGCGTTTCCTGCCTGCCACCAAAGCTATTCCCAAGGAAATGCTTCCCGTGGGTAACAAGCCCGTTATCCAATACGTGGTTGAAGAAGCCCTGGCTGCATCTGCCGACGAAGTTATCATAGTAAATAGCCGCGAAAAGAAGGCGATTGAGGCCCACTTTGCCCCCGATGCTGAACTGGAGGCCACCCTGCGCGGGAAGGGCAAGGATGCCCTAGCCGATTCAGTTGCGCATGCCGGCAGTTTGCCGGTGAGTTTCGTGTATCAAGACGAACCTTTGGGCTTGGGCCATGCCGCGCACTGCGCATCAGAAAAGACTGGCAACGACGCCTTCTATGTGCTGCTTGGTGACGTTATCGTACCGGGCAATGAAATGCTTCCGCGCATGAAAGAGGTTTCTGACGCCCATGGCGGTGCGAGCGTGATTGCCGTGCTTCCCGTGCCCGAAGAAGAGGTTTCGCGCTTCGGCGTGATTGCTGGTGTCGAAGTTGAACCAGGCGTATGGAAGATGAGCGGCATTGTTGAAAAACCTGCCTTAGAGGACGCCCCGTCGAACCTTATCGTGTTTGGACGCTACCTGCTTTCGCCGCGCGTTATGGAGCTGCTTGCTAACCAGGCACCAGGCGTGGGTGGCGAAATTCAGCTGACCGATGCGCTTGAAGCTGTAATGGCCGAAGAAGAAATGTATGCGCTGGTCATAAGCCCAAGTGAGGGCTACGACACGGGTACGGTTGAGTCTTGGTTTGCAACCAACGCCGCCCTCATGCAAGGATAGTCATGCCCGACATTCAGCTGCGTTTCAACTACGACATGCTTGTGCTGACAGCGCCCGTTGACGCTGCGCTTGCCCAACGTGGTTTTGATGCGCCCGAAGAACGGGAAGTCTTGCTGGTTACCGAACCCGAAACCGTGCTCGAGCCTTTGCGTTTGAACATGGTAGCCGGGGCTCAGTGCCTTGTCCTGCCAACGGCAGGCATTACGCGAGCGCGCTTGGCGCACGTCCGCGCCGAAGATGCCGCACGCAACATTGCTGGTGTGGCAGTCGAGCTTGCACGCGAGCTGCGGCCCCAGCATATTCTTGCCGAAATAGGCCCCTGTGGTTTGCCCCTTGATGCGTCAAACGAGCTTTCGCGCGCAACGAATGCCGAACAATACACCCAGGCGGTATCCGCATTCGATACTTCGCAGCTTGATGGCTTTTTCCTTAACGGCATCAACAGTGGCCCTGCTTTGCAGTGTGCGCTTGAAGGGGTGCGTGCGGCCTTTGAAGGGCCGGTTTTTGCAAGCGTTGATGTTGACGAATTTGGTACCGTGGCGGGGCGTGGGGAATCCCTGGAAGCCTTGCTTGCAATCATGAATGAATATGATGCAAGTGTTGCCGGTATTCAAACGCAGGCGCCAGTAGAACATATCGTTGAACTTGTGGGGCGCATGAAAGCGGCAAGTGATTTACCGATTCTTGTTCAGATTAAGGTTGATACCGTTCACGCACGCGACCCTCATGACGACAGCCCTTATTGGTGCGCCGACCTTGCCATGCAGGCAGCTGACCCACTTCGTCGTGCTGGTGTGCAATTCCTGCGTGCGACGGGTGCGGCAACGGCGGCCTATACGGGTGCCCTAGTAGCTGCCACAATGGGCCAAACTGTTTTGGGACGTGAATAACATGTCGCAGCGCAAACCCATCACCAATCTTGAACGAAGTGAAGACTTCGGGCTTTTGCAAGAAATGGTCGACGCCCTTTTTGTTGACACCGAGTTTGTAAGCCGTATGAGTGTTGTGTCCTACGCCAAGGCTTCCGAATATCCCGATGACCTCATCGAAATCGTCGAACTTTTGCCCCCCGGCGAATACTTCCGCCAGGACCTCTGCGATCAGCTGAACAGTGCCATCGCTGGGCACGCCTGGGGTCAAGTCTACGGCACCGTCGAATAATCAACCCCAAACAGCATACTGCGTTACCGAGGGCGAGCAGCTAGGCTTTAAAGCGATGTCGTGAGTTCATACTTCGCAGCGTTGGCTATTCCGCCGGCTGGTAAGCCGGCGGAATATTAGATCCCTTCGACTTCGAAGCGGCGCACCAAGGCTTCTTGGTGGCTCGAATGCTGCAGCGCGGCTTCCTTGGTGATGGTTCCAGCCTTGCACAAGTCAAACAAGCTCTGGTCCATGGTGCACATGCCTTGCGCCGTGCCCGCAGCAATGGCGCTGTCAAGCTGATGCGTCTTCTCCGAACGAATCAGGTTGCGGATGGCAGCGTTGCACAGCATGATTTCGAACGCAGGAACCGTTCCCTTGCCGTCGGCCGTGGGGATAAGCTGCTGCGAAATAATAGCCTGTAAAGTCATGGACAGCTGCAGACGTGCTTGGTGTTGCTGTGCCGCAGGGTAGGTGTCGATAATACGGTCGATGGTTGATGAAGCACCAATGGTATGCAAGGTCGAGAATACCAACTGAGCCATTTCAGAAGCCGAAACTGCAGTGGAAATCGTGTCGAGCGTGCGCATTTCGCCCAGGAGCAGAATGTCGGGGTTTTCGCGCAGTGCCGAAGAAAGGGCTTCGGAATAGGTGGCTACGTCGGTTGGTATTTCGCGCTGGGTAACGATGCACTTCTCGTGATGGTGCACGTATTCAATGGGGTCTTCCATCGTAATGATGTGGGCCGTACGCGTTTTGTTCACGCGGTCAATCAGGCAAGCTAGTGTGGTGGACTTGCCAGCACCAGATGGTCCCGTTACCAGAACAAGGCCCTTCTTGAGGTCGGCGCATTGCATAACGGCATGGGGGATGTGCAAATCCGTGGGCGACGGAAGCCCAAAGGGGATAACGCGGATAACCGCCGAATAGGAACCGCGCTGCCTAAAGATGTTTGCACGGAAACGCCCCAGCCCTGGGATGCTGAAGCTAAAGTCATCGTCGTGGTTTTGGTTGTCTTCGAACACTTTCACGTCGCGCCCTGAAACCGCATAGATGGCGTCAACCAGCGCCTTGGTGTCGGCGGGCTTCAGCGGGGCCGTGTCGGTGCGAATCTGCCTGCGCCCGATGGCATATGAAAGTGGCAGACCTGCAATGATGAAGATGTCGGATGCCTCAACCTCCACCATTTTGCCTAGTAATGTCTTAATGTCCATGACTGCTCCTTTTCAATAAGCACTACTGTGCATTATTCCCTTGCCAAAGTTCGACCTCTTCGGCCGTGTTGATTTTCGATTCCGTTTTCCACGAAATGACCTGGTAATTCAGGTCGTCACGTATGACTACTATCACATTAAGTTTGCGCTTTTCGTTTTCGAAGGACTTGCTAATGGTTATGCCGTCTATGTCTGCACCTTCAAGAGCCGGCGCATCTTTGACGCTGGCGGCGGCTTCAGTTGCTGTCATCACGTTAGTGCGTGCAGGTATGAGCGCCGCATCCAAATCCGCAAGGAATTGCTGGGCGTCAGATTCATTTTGGTAGAGGGCTACGATGGCCGAGTCTTGCTTGGAAGCGGCCACGTTTGAAGCGCGCGCTGTGGTCAGCGAAAGAACGCCCAAGGTTGCAAGTGCGATAACAATAAGCAGGGATATGACCGTAATGGGCCCCATGCGAATAACCGTTTCATTGGCGCGCAGGCTCATTACATACCACCCCCGTCCAGGGCGGAAAGATAGCGCTTGGTATCAAGCTCATAGAGTACGTTGCCGTCGTAGCGCAGTTCGTAGTTGGTGACGGTAATATGCACCGAATACAGCGTGCCAGCCTCGGTACGCTGGGGGACAACTTCTGACTCAACAGAATATGTCGCCTGGCGCTGTTCGTCGACTGGATTGCCGTCCTTGTCATAGTAGACAATGCTGGGAACCGACTTCGGGTTAGCGGCGAAGCTTTCAGCCATGTTGGTAGCAAGGTGCTCCGACATGCTGAGCTTGTGCGCTTCGCGGCTTTGAACGCCAGCAGCGGCAAACAGCTGCAGAATAATGGCGACAGAAACCGCCAAGAAAGCAAGCAGGATAAGGGCTTCAATGACAAAAGCGCGGTTGCTTGCATTTACGCTTGAAGTCTTCTTGCGGCGAATGTTAAGGGAAGGTGAAGCGCTGCTATTAGCCACGTTCATCACCTTCTTCAGTACTGCTTGTGCTGTCGGGCGTAGCGGCGTCGCCTGCGGCTGCATCCGCCGAACTTGCTTCGTCGGATATGGCTTCAGCTGCGGTGCTGCTGGCGGCTTCTGCTTCAACCACGCTAGATTCAGCACTACTGCTGCCGCTAGCTTCAGCGGCGCGCTGCTCACTCAGCAAGGTGCCCGTGCCAGACTTGCGCACGCTGTGAAGCATAATCTTTTCGCTACCGTGCGCAGAATTGACGGTGAGCAAATTATTCGAATACGAAAAATCGAAGAAGTCGCTTTCCACCAAGGGGGTAGCACGCTCAGGTGTGTAGGGCGTGCCAGCCATGGCGTATTCTTCAACAATGTTGCCCTCATGCAAATAAATGCGCGTTTCGTACGCACCGGTTGAGAAGAGTTCGGTAAGTACGAGTGCCTGGCCTTCAGGACCCACACCAACACCGACGGCATCAATGGTGTCGGTAATGTGCACGCTGTTCGCGATAAGGGTAAGCCCCGTGCGGCTTTGTTCGTCATTCCAGCGCTGGTCGGAAATGTTGCGGTATACATTTACCCCTGAACCTAAGGTGAACATGAGCAAGCCCACAATAATAATGAAGAGCGCAATTTCGAAAATAACGAAATAATTGCGGCTGTGGCCACGTTCATATTCACGCAGGCGGGTGAGGGAAATATTTACCGCATTGTTGTTCACTTAGGCACCACCGCCACGCTTGGAACAACATTGTCCGCATAGCATTCGTAGCTGATAACGTAGTCTTTGTCGTTGATAACTAAACCGTAATGGTCGACCAAATAGTTGATTGACTTCGGGTAAGCACCTTCCACGGCGCAGCATTGTTTTGCGTGCTCCAGAATGGCCGTGCGCATGGAAAGCGCGCCCTGTTCACGTACCGCATCGCGCGCGCCAATAAATGCCAGGGTGCCCAAAACAATAGCGATAGCAACAATTACGATAATGCGCACCCAGCTTTGCTGGCGACGGCGAATTTGATCTGTTGATTCCGGATGGTACATGCCTTGCCTTTTACCCCTGAAGCTTGCTTACGCCTGCCTTAGCCAATCGAGCCTAAAATACCGATAAGCGGGACCATAACCGCAATAAGCGTAGCGCCCACGGTAATCGTCAAAAACGCTGCAAGAGCAGGCTCAATACGGTCCATGCTTTCGTCCATCTGAATAAGAGCATCTTCGAAGAAGGTGTTGCTCATGGAGTCAAGAATTTCTTCCAAGTTGCCGCTGGTGTCGCCCACCGTCATCATGCGGGTGTACACCGGGCCATAGATGTCGTTGTCGCCCAAGGCACGTGAAAGCGACTTGGGGTTGGCGGGGTCTTGCATTTGGGCCACTGCCGCGTCCAGCTTCGTGCGTAGCTGCGCGCTGTCTACCGTTTTGGCAGCTTCTTCAAGCGCAACATCGTTTGGCGCACCAATAGCGGCGTAGGAAGTGAGCACCGAAGTAAAGCGCGAAAGGGCCAACTGTTTGGCAGCTTCGCGCGTGAAGGGTAGCTTTTCGAGCATTTTTTCAAGCCCGCGTAGGTTCTTTTGCGAGCGTGTCATGTTGGCAATCGCAAAGGTGAAAATGGTGCCCAAAAGCGCCAGCACAAATGCAATCCAGCCAATAACCAGCGACGCCGCGACAAAGGTGTAGGGCCCCGTGCCCAGGCCGCCAGAAACTTTGGTGTAGGTGTCCATAAAGATTGGAATAATGACGATGAGCGTAAACAGGAGGATGATGCTCATCAGGGCAAACAGCGCTACCGGGTACACAATGGAGGAGTGCAGCTTCGAAATAAGCCTGTCCTCTTCGTTATAGTAGCGCGCCAAAGACGACAAGGTCGCTTCAAGGCGTCCAGAGTTTTCGCCGGTGCGCACCATGTCAATGGCAAAGGCGGGGAAGGTCCCCGTTGCTTCCATGGCATCCGCTAAGGGTTTTTGCTCAATCAAGCCGCGGTAAACACCATCGCAGGTGCTTTGAAATGCAGCATCATTGGTGTTTTCCGAAAGCAAACCGAGTGCATCTTCGGTCTGGATGCCTGCACCAAGCATGACTGCAATACTTTCGCAGAAAACGCTTACTGCACCGCTTTCCATATTCTTCCGTGCCACGTACATCCTCCTACACTAATACGTATAACGATCCGCATACGCAGAACCATCGCCTATTATATCCGCTGCACCGTTGGCAGCGAAAGTCAAATCGGCACGCGCCCATCGGCCTGGTTGTGCACTTATATGCAAAGAAGCCCATGAACCGTTGATGTATATCATATCCCAAGCATGGTAAACATTATCAGGAGAAACGTAGCCAGTGAGTATTTTTGTAGGAATTCCTTGACTACGAAGCATGGCCGCCGCAAGGGATGCATAGTCAAAGCAAATGCCTGACCCGCTTTCAAGCGTTTCATCGGGGTTGGGGATATAGCCTGTAACCGTAGCAAGCTGAGCCGCTTTTTCATAGTCATAGCTGATGTTGTTGACAATGTATTCGTAGACAGCATCGAAGGCTTCACTTTCGTTTGCGGCGTTTGCGCACAGTTCGCTGGCAAGTTGAGTGCTTGCGCTGGTGCGCGAATAGTTGCAAAAGACATTGGGGCGCACAAAAGGTGCGAGTTCGTCGCTGAGGCTTATATCGGCTGTAGCTGAAAATAGTTCAATATAGCGATCACCCGTGGTGTTTTGCATGATGCGAACTGCATAGTTGCCGTTACCCATGTTTACGGGAACAATGATGGGCTCTCCCGTGTTCGGGAGGTCGTAGTTGTAGCTCATATCACCCTGAGTGACCTGTAGTTTTAGCCGGTTATCGTTCTCTGAAGCCGCCCCAATATAGCCATCTTGGGTGTGGCTAAGGTCGATATAGTTCACGCCATCGGTTTCGGCAGCACCGGGGTTGAATTCTGCATCATGGAACTCAGCGGCGTAACCCGTGTTTACTCCGCTTGCGGTTGGTGTTTCATTGTCGGTTGGCTGCGAAGCAGGCGTTGGTGCAGGACTAGATGCGCACCCAAACAAAAGGAAAGCGGTGCAGAGGGTGCATACGGTAGCCAATAGAAGACCCAGCATGCTCCGACATATGCTCTGTTCGCGTTGTGCTTTCGTTTTAACCTCGTGTTCGCGCAGAACTTCCACAGCGCAAAAACGCAGATGATGCGGCATTTGCGCACAACACTTTATTATACCGCTAACAGGCATTTTCTTCGTGCCTTAGTTTGGCAATGTGCGCATCTATACTCTTAAGTCTCAAGAAAATCAAGACTGCAATTTATATGCGGGGTGTTTTATACTCGCAAGTAGCTCCACCTCCGCTTATATTGCGATGGACCGATGCATTTTATAGGGGAGCTCTACATTGCATGTAAAATAGGGATTCGTATCCGTTGATACGAAAGCTAGGAAGCAGGCTGCGAGCACCCACCTTTCTGAGGTGGGTTCATCCTAGAGCGGTGGGTGGAGTTTTATTTATGCGCAATCTTTAATACGGATAACAAGAGCTTCCCGCGATGCCTGTACTATGCCTTTTGTATGCACTCCTGGGAACCTATCGTGAAAATGCCTATCTTGCACTATAAAACTCTTGTTTACGTGGTAGTATATTTAGTTCGTATATAAGCTTTTCGAAGGGAGCTTTACATGGATGCCGCATCAATCCTCAATATCCTTCTTATCGCCGTGTTTGTCGTGGTGGGTATTGCCCTTGTGTTCTTGCTTGTCGAGCTTATTCGTACGCTTAAATCTGCGCGCGCGACGCTTGATAACTTGCAGCCAACGCTTAAAAACGTTGAACACATTACCAAGGAGCTTGGGCCTGCCATGGAGCGCGTTGACCCCTTGGTGGAGCGCATTTCGCTTACGGTAGATGCTGCAAACCTTGAACTTATGCGTGTTGACACTATTCTCGAAAACGTTGGTGAAATTTCTGGGAGCGTAACTAATGCTACCAACGCGATTGATTCGGTAACGCAGGCACCAATTAAGGCAGTTACGAATGTAACAAACAAGGTGCGCAAGGTCTTTTCTCCTTCGCGCGCCTCTGACGAATCTGCACGCCTTGCTGCGGGTGCCCATGTCAAAGGCGAGGGCGAAGCGGCCACGAGTGAAGGAGAAGGTCTTCGCGAGCCCGATCTTTCTGGCTTCGACCTTGAAGTTGGTACCGAAGCCCTAGAAGCGGAGGGCGCTACTCCTGCTGCAGACGCTGAACAGGCTGAAGGTCAGCGTTACTACACCTATGCTGCTCCTGCTGCTGCGGTTGCGACCAAGGTTGCTGTGCCCGACGTTCCAGCGGTAGCATCTGAGCTCGAAGCTGCAGCAGCGGTTGAAGCGGCGGCCGAACTTGAAGCGGCGGCCGAGCTCGAAGCTGCGGCTGCGGTTGAAGCGGCGGCTGAACTCGAAACGGCAGCAGCGGTTGAAGCGGCGGCTGAACTTGAAACGGCAGCAGCTGAACTCGAAGCTGGTTTTGCTGCAGGTGTGGAAGCTGCCTCTGAAAATGAAATCACCGCCGACTTGGGCGAACTTAATTTTAATGAGCAGACAACGGGCGAAATTCCCGCCGTCCAAGATGGCGCCGAAGCAGCCCCCGTTGACTTTTCCGACCTGTTTGCCACCAAGCCTGCCGACGTAGCAACCACGCCCGATGCAGGCAATGTTGATGTTGCAGCCCTTGATGGCTTGCTGGACAGCATTGTGGTTCCCGAGACCGAAGTGGCTCCTGCACCCGAATTTACGACCACCGCTCCTGAAGTTGCTGCAGCACTCGATGCTGAAGTTGCTGCACAGGCGGATGCTGCTGCGGGCGCCGTTGAAGAAACGGTTGAAGCGGCGGCCAATCTCGTGCCTGATTTCGGCGTTGTCCAAGCAGAGGAGGCGGTTCCGGCGCCCGGAAGCGCTCGCGTTGAAGATCCTGCGAGCATTGCCGACCAGCTTGCGGCATCGTTTGCAGCTGATGAAAGCAAAGCATCCGGCGCTTTTGTTGAAGCACCGGCCGATGCAGTGTCGGCTTTCGCCGCCGGTTCGGGCCTCGAAGTAGCAGCCGAAAAGGCAGCCCATGCCGCAACGGATGCGGTAGAGGCCGTTGAAGGTGCTGCGGGCGAAACAATGTCGGCTGTTGATGCCGCCCTTGCTGCAGCCAAAGCGCGCATTGCCAATAAACTTGACCAAACAAATGACGGAGCAGCACAGCAGTAAACGTAACCATCCCACTAAGTAGTTTTGGCGGGGTGCTGGCACATGGCACCCCGTTTACTGTAAGAAGCAAAAGGACATATACATGCAGTACATGACAACCGCCGAAATTCGTGAAAGCTTCCTCAAGTTCTTCGAGGAAAAGGGCTGCCAGCGTTGGCCTTCGTCAAGCCTGGTGCCAGACGACCCATCCATGCTCCTAACAAGCGCGGGTATGGTGCAGTTCAAGCCATACTTCCTCCAGCAAAAACACTTGGAGGCACCCTATATTGGCACGACTACCGTGCAGAAATGCGTGCGCACCAACGACATCGACATCATTGGTACTGATGGGCGTCACTTAAGCTTTTTCGAAATGTTGGGCAACTTTGCCTTTGGTGAATACTTCAAGGAAGAGATGTGCAAGTGGGCTCTCGAATATTCCGTGGACGTGCTCAAACTTCCGTTTGAAAAACTCTATTTCACCGTGTTTGAAGACGACGACGAAACCATCGAAATCTGGAAGGGCCTTGGCGTTGACCCGAGCCATATCACACGCCTGGGCGAAGACGACAACTTCTGGCGTGCAGGCCCTACGGGCCCCTGTGGTCCCTGTTCGGAAATCTATTATGACCAGGGCGAAGACGTAGGCTGCGGGCGCCCCGAATGCGCACCTGGCTGCGACTGCGACCGCTTCCTGGAATACTGGAATCTGGTGTTTACCCAGTACGACAGCCAAGAAGATGGCACCTTGCTCCCTTTGCCCAAAAAGAATATAGACACGGGTATGGGTTTGGAGCGCATGGCCGCCATTATGCAAGGCGTCACGTCTAATTTCGACACCGACGTACTCCACGGTCTCATCGAAGTGGGCGAACACATTACGGGCAAGAAATATGGTGCCAACGAAAAGGACGATATGGCCTTGCGCGTTATGGCCGACCATGCCCGCAGTGTGACCTTCATGTTGGGCGACGGCATTTTGCCGGGCAATGAAGGCCGCGAATATGTGGTGCGCCGCCTGCTGCGTCGTGCGGTCTTCAAAGGCAACCTTTTAGGTGCTGAGGGTTTGTTCATGAACCAGTTCGTCGACAGCATTATTGACGTCATGGGGCCCGTGTATCCTGAACTCACAGAAAACGCCGACTTTATCCGTAAGGCGGTTCATGCCGAAGAGGATCGCTTTAACCTAACGCTTGTTAAAGGGCGCGAATACTTGGAAGACGCCCTGGAAAAACTGGAGGGAAAGCAGCTTTCAGGCGAGACAGCCTTTACCCTGCACGACACCTATGGCTTCCCGCTGGAAGTGACGCAGGAGATTTGCGCGGAGCAGGGAATCGAAGTTGATATCGATGAATTCGACGCCTGCATGACCGAGCAGCGTACGCGTGCTCGTGCCGCCACCCAGGACGACTCTGAAGCAGCCTGGTCCACCTTCGACGGCACCATGTCTGCCGTGCTTGAAGAAGTGGGCGCAACTGAATTTACGGGCTATACCGAAGTGGCAAGCGAAGCGACCGTACTGGCGCTCCTTGCTGACGGCGCTCCCGTTGAAAGCCTTGAAGCGGGTGGGGAAGGCTCCATCGTGCTCGATAAGACACCCTTCTATGCCGAAAAAGGCGGACAGGTGGGTGATGTGGGAACCATCACTGGTGATGGCTGGAAGGCCGAAGTGCTGGACACGAAGGAGCCCGAACCGGGCCTGGTGGCGCATCAGGTTCGCATGCTCGAAGGAAGTGTTGGCCTGGGTGCAGCTGCCACGGCAGAAATCGACGTGCTCCGTCGCGAACGCATCAAGCGCAACCACAGCGCCACGCATATAGTGCACTGGGCCTTGCGCGAAGTGCTGGGCAGCCACGTGAAGCAGGCGGGTAGTTTGGTGGCACCCGACCGCCTCCGCTTTGACTTTTCACACTTCGAAGCGGTCAGCCGTGAACAGCTTGACCAGATTGAAGCCTTGGCCAACCAGCGCATTATGGAAAACCATCCTGTTTCGGTGTATGAAACCAGCCTGAACGAAGCCCGCGCTGCAGGCGTGACGGCACTTTTTGGCGAAAAGTACGGCGACACCGTGCGCGTTATTGACATGGACGAATTTTCCAAGGAACTCTGCGGTGGCACCCACGTTAATAGCACCGCTGAAATTGGTTTCGTAAAGATAATTTCTGAGTCGAGTATTGGTGCAAATCAGCGTCGTATTGAAGCGGTGACCAGCTTTGATGCGCTTGATTACATAAACGGTCTTCAGCGCGAATTGCGCGAAACGGCCGACGAACTTGGCGTGCCTCTGACCGATGTGAAGGAGCGCACGGTACACAACTTGGCCAACATGAAGGAAATGCAGGCTATGGCAAAGCGTGCAAAGCAAAGCGCCATGGCTACCAACCTGCAAGAAATCCTTGAAGCTAACGCACTTCAGGCTCCTGCCGGCTACACCCTTTATGTCGTGCGCGTGGACGACATGGACGCCGGTGCCCTGCGCAACGTGTGGGACATCGCTCGCTCACGCACGGCTGGTCCTTCGGCCATCGTGCTTGGCTGCGACAATGAAGGGACTCCGCTTCTGATGGCTGCAGCATCCGACGACGCGGTTGCGGCAGGCTTTAATGCGGGCGATCTTATCAAGCAGATTTCTGGGCACATCAAAGGTGGCGGTGGCGGAAAGCCTGCCATGGCCCAGGCTGGCGGTAAGGATGCCAGTGGCCTTGAAGCCGCCCTTGATGCCGCGCGGCAACTTCTCTTGTAAGCACCCAGGGTGTACACCAGCAAGGGTTTTGCAACATGCGGGTCTTGGCTTTAGATATCGGAAAGGTGCGAACTGGTATTGCGGTGTCTGACCCGCAGGGGCGCGTGGCAACCCCCGTCTGCGTTCTTTCTACCAGCGACATTGTCGATAACACCACAGCCTGGCAGCGCGTCCTGCAAGACTGGGAACCCGAACTTTTGCTTGCGGGTTTGCCTCAATCTCTTTCAGGGAAGGTGGGCGCTCAGGCACAGCGCACAAAAGACCTTGCGCAAAGCATTGCACAAAGGTCAGTGCTACCTATAGAATACACAGATGAACGACTGAGTTCCGCCGAGGCTAAGCGTAGTTTGCATGAAAGCGGCTTGAGCGAACGCGAGATGCGCGGAAAAGTCGATATGATAGCAGCAAGTTTGTTTTTGCAAGCCTGGCTTGACGAACAACAAGCAGCAACAAAGAGCAATGCCTCTGTGCAAACCAAGCAGACTGAATAAGCAAGCAAGGGGTAGGTATGAAAAAGCAAGTGACGTATTCGGAACATCCCACTCGTGCCACGCGGCGCGCACACGCCATGGGTGACAAGCAATTCCGCTACTACGACACGTCTGCTATTAACCCGCGCAAAAGCGCCCTACCTGCAACTATCTTCGCTGTTGCCTTACTCCTTATTGCGGCCGTTGCCTGCGGCTGGTGGTTTTCGAATCATCCCCTAAACTTGTTTGGCGAAGAAGAAGGAACCATCGCCCATGGGGCAGACACCTACATCGTCATCCCTGAAGGCGCGAGCGTGGCCGACATTGGGCGTACGCTGAAAAACGCGCACCTCATCAGCAATGTCGATAGTTTCACCAAAGAAGTCACTTCCAAGGGTGCAGAAAGCACGCTTAAACCTGGCGCCTATTCCATTCTGGGCGGCACAAGCGTTGAAGACATCATCAAGCTTTTGCAGGCGGGGCCCGAAGCAAGCACCTTTACCATTCCTGAGGGCTTAACCATTGCGCGCACTGCCCAACTTGTTGAAGAAGCATACGACGGACGCATTAAAGCTGAAGACTTCGTTGCGGTTGCTAACAACGCGAGCGCTCTCCAGGCCGACTTCCCCTTCTTGGAAGATGCCTACGACAATTCAGTTGAAGGATTCCTCTTCCCCAAGACCTATGCAAAAACCGAAGGCGATACCGCCGAATCTATCGTGCGGCGTATGCTTTCTCAATATCAAACCGAAGTGGCAAGCCTTGATTACACTTATGCCGAAGAACATGGCTTAAGCGCTTACGATGTTTTGAAGCTAGCATCGATTATTGAACGCGAAGCTTCGCAGGATAACCGCGCGACGGTCTCGTCGGTCTTTTATAATCGCTTGGCGCAGGACATGCCGCTGCAATCCGATGCGACGGTTGCTTATTTGGTTAACGCCGACCCCCGCCCTGAAGACCTTGAAATCGAGAGCCCCTACAACACCTACCTTAATAAGGGCTTGCCTGCAGGGCCCATTTGCTCGCCTGGCTTGGCGGTTTTGCAGGCTGCGTGCAAGCCAGAGGAAACGCCCTACCTGTACTTCTACTTTACGCAAAATGAAGACGGTAGCATGAACTATGCCTTCAGCGAAACCTACGATGAACACCAGGATGCTATCGTGGCCGATGGCGAGCAGGCACCCGTTGAAGAAGCATCTGAAGGCGAAGAAGCGCCTGAAGGTGAAGAAGCACCGCCCGAAAACCCCGAAGGTTAAGCATGGCATTCCTGCAGCCCGACCGCTATTTTGCGCGCGTGACGCGTATTTCGCCTGCAGAAGATTTAGTCGGATGTGGTTTTGAATTCATGTTGCTCGACATGGACAACACCATTCTTTCGCGCGCCAGCCACGACATTCCCCTGGACGTGAAAACCTGGTTGCGCCAAGTGCGCGAAGCTGGGGTAGGCATCTGCTTGCTTTCGAACAACTGGCATTCAACGCCCTATGAATGGGCGGCTGAGCTGGACTTACCCGTTGTTGCCAAAGCGTGCAAGCCTTTGCCGCACGGCTATATTGCTGCGCGCGCAAAGCTGGGTGCGAAAAGCGCTAACACGGTGGTGGTGGGCGATCAGCTTTCAACCGACGTGGTGGGGGCGCACCTGCTGGGCATGAAAGCTTACTTGGTTTGCCCCTTGGTTGAACAAGACCTGCGTCATACCGTCGTACTGCGCAACTTCGAGCGCGCCTTGCTGGGGGCCAGAACCCCTGAAGGTGCCCAAGCGTGCACAGGTGACACGCCAACGCGGTGACTTGAGGGTTATTCTGCAAAAGTAAAGGAAAGCTATGGAACAGCTCTACCTAGTAGGGAAAAACATTGCCCATTCGGTATCGCCTGCCATGTATGCGGCGCTCTATAACAAGCTTGGGCTTGACTGGCGCTATGAAGCGGTCGATTTAGCCAGTGACAAAGATGCCCGCCGCTTCCTGGACAGTAATGACTGGCTTTCTGCTAATGCGACGACTCCCTATAAACAGTTTGCGGCTGACCTGGCTTCAGTAAAAGCGGCAAGCGTGCAGCTTTCTGGCGGAGCCAATATGCTGTTTCGGGCCAATGAGCAAATCGTCGGCCTTAACACCGACGGCATTGGCTGCGTGCGAGCCATTCAGCAGGAAGGCTTTTCCTTCCAAGATGGGCGTGTGGTGGTCTGCGGCACCGGTCCAACGTCGCTTGCTATTGTGGCAGCGGCAGCGCAAGCGGGGGCGGCGCGCGTAGCCCTTATTGGCCGCAGCCGTGACCGTACCAAGGAAGTGCTTGAAGCTTTTCTTACGCGCTACAAAAAACTGGCCTATGCCACCTTTGACTTTGAGCCCGTCCGCCCTGACGAGCGCAGTTTCCGCTCTGCCTATGAAGAGCCAAGCTTTGTATTTGGATCCTACGAAACATCAACGCAAGAAATTGCCGGGGCCGATATTCTGATTGACGCAACGCCCCTCGGCATGAATGCGGGCGACCCAGCGCCCTTTGCAGAAAACTTGCTTAAAAGCCAGCAACTCGTTTTCGACGTGGTCTATGCTCAAGGCGACTCACAGCTGCTTAGGGCCGCGCGTGCAGCAGGTGTGCCAGCTTTCGATGGGCGCACCATGGTGGTTGCCCAGGCCGTTGAAAATGCAATTGTTTTGCTGAATCAGTGCGAAGTACCCCATGAATTGTCTTGGGATGAAATGTTTGATCTGATGTCTGCTGCAGCTCAATAAATGCTACATGGTAGGTAATTCAAAAGCTCTTGAAAGGATACGCGTGCAATTTGTAACTGCTGGCGAAAGCCATGGAAGCCAGTTGTGTGCCATCGTAAGTGGCGTTCCAGCTGGCCTTGTTATTGATGAAGCCCAAATTAATGCCGACCTTGCGCGCAGGGCAAGCGGTTTTGGCCGCAGCTCACGCCAGGAAATTGAACACAACACGGTGTCTATAACTTCAGGCCTGCGATTTGGGAAGACGCTCGGGTCGCCCGTCACGCTTCTGGTTGCCAACGCCGACGGCAAAAACTGGTCTGACCGCATGTCCACCTTTGGCAAAGCCCCCAAAAACCTTGCACGTGAAGTGACGCCGCGCCCGGGGCACGCTGACCTCGTGGGTGCGCTTAAGAACAATACTGATGACTGCCGCAACGTGCTCGAACGGGCCAGTGCACGCGAAACGGCTGCTCGGGTGGCTGCCGCTGGCATTGCGCGCGAATTCTTGGCAGCCCTTGGCGTGGAAGTTTTTAGCTACGTCACCCGCATTGGTACCGCTGAATTTGTTGAAGAGGCACCCCTTGAATCGGCGCCAGACTATAAACCGCTCGACATAGAAATGTCGGAAGTCCGTTGCCCAAACGAAGAAGCAACGGAGCACATGCTCAAGATGATAAAGGTTGCCCAAGTCAAAGGCGAAAGCCTGGGTGGCTGCTTTAGGGTGGTGGCAACGGGTCTTGTGCCGGGGCTTGGCGGTTTTGAAAGCGGGCCCGAGCGCCTGACCAGTCAATTGGGGGCGGCGCTATTCTCTATTCCGGCTATTAAGGGCGTGGAATTCGGGCTTGGCTTTGAGGCGGCGCAGCGCAACGGTTCGGAGGTTCATGACCTTATTACGCACACGAAAAAATCTGGCTATTCGCGCGCAAGTAACAACGCGGGCGGTCTTGAAGGGGGTATGACGACGGGCCTACCTCTTATCATTACGGCCGCCATGAAGCCTATTCCCACGATGGCTTCACCCTTAAAAACAGTCAACATGGACACCCTGGAAGAAGCCGAGGCAAGCCAGGAACGCAGCGACGTCTGTGCCGTGCCTTCTGCGGCGGTGGTTGCTGAAGCGGAAGTGTGCTTTGTGCTTGCCAATGCCTACCTGCATAAGTTCGGCTCCGACAACATGGACGACATTCAAGCCGCCCTTGCAGCCTACAAAAAACGATTGCTTAAAGGATAGCTTCGGGCCGCACGCAAAAGCCTGCAAGACGCACGCGCAAGCAAAGGCCTGCATGTAAACAAAGGATGGTGTTATGCCCGCAACCAAGATAGTCGTTAACTTAAACGATGCTCCGTCATACGACGTGCGTATCGGCAGTGGCATTCTAGATGGAATCGGCGAACGCGTAAAAGCGGGTATTCCTGTGGCAAGTTCAGCGCTTCTTTTGACCGACAGCAATGTGGGGCCTTTGTATGCGGCGCGGGTTCAGCAAAGCCTAAAGGCGGCCGGTCTGTCTACTACGCTTATTACTATTCCTGCAGGTGAAACCTCGAAAACAACGGACTGTGTGAACGAGATATGGGCCGCTATGGCTCAGGCAAAGCTCGACCGCGACTGCGTGGTGCTTGGCCTGGGCGGGGGTGTTGTGGGCGACATAGCTGGCTTTGTGGCTGCAAGCTATATGCGCGGGGTGCACCTGGTGCAGCTACCCACCAGCTTGCTTGCCATGGTCGACTCATCTGTGGGCGGCAAGTGCGGCATCAACCTGAGTGAAGGCAAAAACCTTGTTGGGGCTTTCAAGCAGCCAGCCTATGTATGTGCCGACACGAGCACGCTTGATACCTTGCCCGACCGCGAATGGAAAAGCGCTTGCGCCGAAATTGCCAAGATGGCAATCCTCGCGTCGGACGACTTTTACTTTTGGCTTGAAGACCATGCGGAGGCTGTGGCGGCGCGCGAGGCAGGTCTTGTCCAAGATGCTATTACCAAATGCGTCGTATACAAAGCAGACCTTGTTGCCACCGACGTGTTTGATCGCCACGGCCTACGGGCGTGCCTCAACTATGGCCATACCCTTGGCCATGCCATCGAAACACTTGCTGGCTATGGAACGTACAGCCATGGGGAAGCGGTGGCAGAAGGTATGCGCTTTGCGGCACGTTTAGGCGCTGCCGTGGTGGGCACGCCACTTGAACTGGTGCAAGCTCAGGATGCCGTGCTCGACACACTGGGGCTTGCAAGCCTCGACTTTTCGGCTGAACCCGACCAGCTTATTGCTACGCTTCGCGGCGACAAAAAGGCCTCGCGCGATGGAATTAACTTCGTGCTCCTTAAAGATGTGGGTGAATGCGTCCTTCAGCGTGTTGACGAAGAAACGCTTGAAGAACACCTGAGTGCCTGGGCGCGTTCAAAATAGCTCAAAGATTTGTGCAATAAGCAACTAGCGTAAGGACACTACATGAACCGTATCAGCAAACTTCAAGCCCGCCTACAAGATGCATCGCTTGACGCGCTTTATGTGCGCGATACCGCAAACATTGCCTACCTCACGCAATTCGAGGGCGTTTTTGACGACGAGCAGGCCCATGCTTTGTTGGTGTCGGACACTACAGCTGTCTTGCACACCGATTCACGCTATGCGGCTGCTGCCAGGCACGCTGCCGCTAAGTGGTCAGAAGAACATGGGGAAGAGTGCCCCGTTCGCGTTGATGATGAAGCCAGTACGCACGCTACCTGGTTGGCCACCCAGCTTTCGCACAGTGCCCCAGGAATAGCTTGTTTAGGTATTGAAGACAGCATCAGCCTGGCAGAGTATCGAAAGCTTGAAGGGGAACTTGAACAAAGCGTGCTGCGCCTACAGGAAACATCAGGTTTTGTACAGGTGCTGCGTGCCCTTAAAGACGAGGCTGAAATAGCGCGTTTGCGTGCCGCCCAGGCTATAACGGATGCTGCCTTCGCCTACATTTTGACCTTTATGAAACCGGGCATGACTGAACAGGAAGTCCAGCGTGAACTGGACAATTATATGTTTTTGCATGGCGCGAGCGGTCTTGCTTTCCCCACGATTGTGGCCACGGGCCCTAATGGCGCCAACCCCCATGCCCAGCCGACGGACACTGTTTTAGAAGCGGGGCAGTGCGTGGTTATGGATTTTGGGGCGAAAGCCGCAGGCTATTGTGCCGACATGACGCGCACTGTCTTTCTGGGTCAGCCCGAAGGCCAACTCCTGCATGCCTTTGAAGCCCTGCGTGAAGCCAATGAAGCGGCGCAGGCATTTTTGCGCCCAGGATTAACGGGTGCGCAGGTGCATCAGCGGGCACTCGATGTGCTTGAAGCCGCAGGTTATGGGGACAAAATGGGTCATGGCTTGGGGCATGGTGTAGGCATGGAAGTGCATGAAGAACCCCTTCTTTCGCCGCGAAATACTGCTGAACTGGAAGCAGGCAATGTGGTAACGGTCGAGCCAGGAATCTATATTGAGGGGCAGTTTGGTATGCGTCTTGAAGACTATGGGCTTATTACCGAAAACGGTTTTGATGTGCTTACGCAATCGAGCCATGACTTATTCATCATATAAGTAAACTTTTGGCCCTATGTGCACTCACAACTCTTTGGCCATATTTAGATATTTTTTCTTTTCAACTCACAAGATAGAGAGTATAATTCGTCTTATAAGTAACCAGGGGTGAAGTATGCCCTGGGCAAGGTTCTTAACGAAAGGAAGCAGAAATGAACAAGGTTAGAACCGTGCAACCGCGGTCGCTTATTGCTTTGTGGACGGTAATTGTTACCCTCCTCGTAGCGGGCGTCGCCGTAATGGTTGCAACAGCATCGAGTGCGTATGCTGCAGATTCTATCACTCAGGAAATTACAGCCACAAAGACACTTGAAGGCGGAACGCTCAAAGCGGACCAGTTCGAGTTCACCATCGAAGCTAAGACCGAAGGTGCCCCGATGCCGGAGAAAAAGACGGCTACTAACGATGCCGACGGCAAAATCAGCTTTGGCAACGCCACCTATACGGCTGCTGGTACCTACGAGTACATCGTAAAAGAAAAAGAAGGTACCGACTCCACCATCACTTACGACACTTCTGCAAAGACCATTACCGTTACCGTAACGTCCCAGTCTTCTGGTGGCGATACCCCACGCGAAGGTGTGGGCGGCTACACGCCTAAGGCACATGCGACTGCAGGCGAGCAGGTTACCTACGACCACGCTGGTGGAGCCGATGGTGCTTACTCAGACAAGACGGTTAAGTTTGCCGATGATACGGTAGAGCATGTATTCTGTGGCGCGCGCGGTGCTTCATCATCGAGCACAGATTTCAATACCCGCACGTTCTGGAATGGTAAATGGCATGCTAACTGGGCTGGCGAAGGCGTTAACTGGGATCCAAATTACTTCGATGGCACCGGACAAGCTAATTATCCAACCTGGCTCGATGTTGTAGCGTATCACTATTCCTATGACTTCTTTGATGGCCATATGCCTACGGGTTACACCAATGGCTACATGTGGACTAGCTCCGACAACCCTGGCGTGTTGACAGGTGATGCCTTGTTCAATGCTGTGCGCCGTATTATGGTGAACGCATATCCCTACAATGCAGCAGGCTTGAGCGAAGAAGGTCTTGGTAACTTTACTCAGCAAGCACTGTGGTTTACATTCCAATATGGCAAGGCCTATCGAAATGCTGACTACGGTATCGACGCAGGTGGCTATCAGGAAGCCAGCGGTAATGCCGAGGCTTTCAAGGCGCTCATTGATTTTGCTATTAATGGTACAACGGCCGACGGATATTCTTTTGATGATGGCGCTGCCGAAGTGTATGTGTATTGGAGCACGGGCACGGATGCTACAGGTGCTCAGGTTGGTGACGGCAAAAGCTTCTATGGCCAGCCCCTGATTGGTGTTTTCTCGAATGCTCCAACTGAGACGCTCTCTGCAGAAGCTACGACGGTCGCCTTCGCCAACACTACGTCTTCCGGTGGAGGCGGCGATAATCCCACAATTAAGATTTCCAAGCAGGACATGGGTGGAGAAGAGCTTGCAGGTGCTAAGCTTGTGGTAAAGGATTCCAGTGGCAAAACAGTTGACAGCTGGACTTCTACGACTACTCCTCACGAGATTCCCCTTGCTGCTGGTAACTATGTCCTTACCGAAACAGCTGCGCCAAATGGCTATCAAACCGTAACTACCGAAATCGACTTTTCGGTTGATGCCGCTGGTACGGTTACTCCGAAAACCACCACTGTTGATCCCGCTGGTGCTGTCGAGGTGGGCGATGACGGTTCATTGATTCTTATGGATGCTCTTGACTCCGAACCAGCTGCGAGCATTGGCACAACCATTAAGGTTGGTGGCACTAGTGCACCAGGCGGCAAGCTTCTTTCAATTGAGCAGCCTGCAGATGATGTTGTGATGATGTACGTTGAAGACACCATTGAGTATGAAGGCCTTGAAGCTGGTGCTGAATATGAAGTAACTGGCAAGCTTATGGCCTTTACTGGTAGCGACACGACGGGTACTGAATGTGCTACCGAAACGGTAACCTTTACCGCATCTGATAGTGGCGAGGGCACATGGACCATGTCCTTTGGGCATCAGCCGCTCCAAGAAAACACCTACTACGTTGTTTATGAGACTGCTACCAATAAAACTACGCCCAGCGAAAGCTCTACTATTGAGCACGCGAATCCGCAAGATCTTGCTCAGGCTGTTGTGGTCTTGCCAACTGATGGCATCACCATCATTCCTGAAGAAGTGGTTAACAACCCTGGTGATTATCTTGTGCCTACTTCTGCCCTTGAAATGTCCACCACGGTTGATATTGATGGCAAGGCAGCTTCTGCTAACGCAGTGCGCACCGTTGCTGCAACCGATGCCTCCAAGGTTAAGAAAGTAAACGACACTGTTGCCTACGAAGGCTTTGGTGGGGGCGAGACTTACACGCTTACGGGTAAGCTTATGGACGCAACCAACGCTAAGACAGCTGCAGAAGCTAAGGAAGTTGCTACCAAGACTGAAACGGTAAAAGCCGCCGATTCGGGCAAAGGCACCTGGAAGATGGTCTTCGAAGACGTAACCATCGAGCAAGGCCACAAGTATGTTGTGTTTGAGTATGCAACCGACACCGAAGGTAACGAAGTTGCTTCTCATGCCGACATTAATGACAAGGCTCAGACCATCCAGGTTACTGCTCAAGCAACAGCAAAGACTGGCACAACCGCTAAGACTGCCGACACCGCCACAGGCGTTGCCCTGCTGGCCCTGGTAGTTGCCATGGGCTCCGCTGCTCTGGCATTGCGTGCGCGTCGTCAAAGCGACCGTTAAGAACCTTAATTGATGCCCTGCCTTTCGGCCTGGCATCGCACATACTTCAAAAGCAAACCCCCTCGCACGATGCGAGGGGGTTTCTTGCTCGCCTAGGCCTTACCCTTGCAATTTCGTGTTTGACGGGAAAAGAAAAGGAGCCGCGTGAGCGACTCCTGTGGGTTCGTACCGTTTCGAATGTGCGCTCCTTACAGGCAGCTTTCGAAAATAGCTTTAACGTCGGCGCGGTTAAGCTTCTTGAAGCAACCGAATTCTTCGCCCTTGGCATCTGCCACGATGTCGCAAATCTCATCGAGGTTGTCTGCTGTAATGCCAAACTCACCCAGGGTAGAAGGCATGCCAATTTCCTGGAAGAAGGCCGCAAGTTCTTCAATCGTGGCTTCCACGGCCCATTCGATGGCAGCTTCTTCGCCTTCATAGCCTTCGTCGCCTTCAGCAATGGGTTCAATGCCGAAGACTTCATAGCCAAACAGCAGGAAGCGTTGCGGGTCTTCACGCCAGACGTAGCGCATCCACGCAGGCATTACTACTGCCAGGCCAGCACCATGGGTAATGGCTGGTTCAAAGGCAGAGATGGCATGCTCTAGCCCATGGCTTTCCCAACCGCCCGCACGGCCAGCAGGATTTAAGCTGCGCCCACAACCGGAAAGGTCGTTATGCGCCAGGGTGCCTGCCCACATAATGTTTGCACGGGCGTCGTAGTTTTCGGGTTCTTCCAAAACAATGGGCGTCGCATCAATAACGGTACGCACAATTGCCGTAGAAATAAGGTCGGAGATGGGTACTTCGCCTACGCCACTGAAGAAGCGTTCGCACACATGCGAAATGATGTCGGTTGCACCCGCAGCTGTTTGGTAGGGGGGCAGGGTGTAGGAAAGCGTCGGGTCAAGGAAGGCGAGCTTCGGACGGAAGGCGTCGCCGTTGCAGCCGTTCTTGGCCTTGAGTTCGTCGTTGCTGATAACGCAGCTTCCGCTGGCTTCACTGCCCGTTGCAGGAATGGTGAGCACGACCGCGATAGGCAGGCATTCCGTTACGCTTGCCTTGCCGCTGAAGAAGTCCCACGCATCGCCGTCATAAGGAGCACCAAAACCGATGGCTTTTGCGCAGTCGATGGCGCTACCGCCACCTACGGCCAAGATGCAGTCGCAGCCTTCGGCGCGTACTTTTTCAATACCTTCGCGCACGAGGCTGACTTCGGGGTTGGGGCGCACACCGCCCAGATCCACATAGCTTATGCTTGCACCGTCAAGCATGGCCTTCACCTTGTCGAGCAGGCCGCTCTTCACGACCGAGCCCTGGCCATACACAATTAGGGCCTTTTTCCAGCCTGCAGCCGCCAGGCGTGTGCCAAGCTGGTCGACAACACCTTCGCCAAAAATATGATCGGTGGGTGCATAGAACTCAAAGGGCTTCATATTTCTTCCTTTCTCGCCGCTACGTTTCATACGTATTGTTAAAGCGTATGCTTTCGTACTCTATTGTGCATGATTTTGAGTGGCTGCGCTATCATATATTTGAAATATTAAATAAGGAGAAACAAATTTATGGATACCTTGCTCGTAATGGCACTTGCACCAGCGCTGTATTTGCTGTGGTATGTGTATAAGCATGATCCGGTTGAAAAGGAACCGGTGAAGTTGCTGGCCATTCTTTTTGGCCTGGGTGCCCTTGCGTGCTTTCCTGCCATTGCTCTTGAAACCTTGGGTAGCGAAGTCATCCTGGGCGGGCGTACTGCCTACACCATCAACGAACTCTTGCTTGAAAACTTCATCGTTATTGCTCTTTCCGAAGAACTGTGTAAGTTTGTTTTTCTGTATCTGAAGACCTGGAAGAATTCGGCCTTTGACTACGTTTTTGACGGCATCGTATATGCCGTGTTTGTTTCGCTTGGTTTTGCAGCGCTTGAAAACATTGGCTATGTTTACGAATACGGCATGAGTACGGCTGTTGTGCGTTCCTTTACGGCGGTGCCAGGGCATGCCATTTTCGGCGTGTTTATGGGTTGCTTCTATGGCTTAGCGAAGCGGGCTGAACATGCGGGCAACACGGGGCAGATGTTTGCCCTGCTGCTTGCTGCACTCGTGGTGCCCATCTTAGGCCACGGCTTTTACGACTTCTGCGCAAGCGCCAATAACGAAGCCTTTGCTCTGGGCTTTTGGGTATTCTTGCTGGTCATCATGATAATTGCCATGCACCTCGTGAAGCATATGTCGAAGAAGGCACATCCTATTTTTAGTGCCCCAAGCCAAACGGATACACCAGCTAATACGCAAAGCGGTACACCAGGTAATTATTCCTACGGCGCGCCGCTTGATTCTTCGCAATATAGCCCCTATGTGGACAATAGTCTTGATGGGGGAGCGCCTACGTATACGGCACCAAACCAGTACGGAAACAGTGGCGCTCCTATGCCGCCTGTTTCGCGCCCTGTGCAGCAAAACCAAACAGATAATCAAGGTCCCTTTAGCAAGGCTTAATACAGCTATGGTTGAACGTGAAGAAAAAAACATTGCGAAGAACCGCCGTGCCTTCCACGACTACGAGGTCCTGCGCACCTATGAAGCAGGTATCGCCTTAACAGGAACCGAGGTATGCAGCCTGCGCGAAAACAACTGCCAGTTGACGGATTGCTTTGCCATGGTGCGCAAAGGGGAAGTCTGGCTTATGAACCTGCATATTGCGCCTTACAGCCACGGCAACATCGCCAACCCCGACCCCGACCGTAACCGTAAATTGCTTCTGCATAAAAACGAAATCCGCAGTCTTGAGCAGCAGGTGAAAGAAAAGGGCATGGCGCTGGTTCCGCTGCGGATGTACTTTGCAAAAAACAATCTCGTTAAGGTCGAGCTTGCCGTGTGCAAGGGCAAGAAGCTCTATGACAAGCGCGCCGATTTGGCAAAGAAAGAAAGCCAGCGCGAAGTTGAACGCGCCTTGAAGGATGCGCAACGCTATTAGGAGTGCCATATGGCGAAAAAGACGCAACAGGAAACTAAAGTCGAAGAAGCTGTCGAAGTTGAAGAGTTTGAGGTCTACGAAGACGAGGACGGCAATGAGTTTATCCTGGTAGATGGCGAATTTGTGCCCTTCGATGCAGATGAATATGAAGTGAGCGAAACTGGTGCCGACGATACTGCCGACACTGCTGACGACGAAGATGACACCGCTGCCGACGACGAAGATGACACCGCTGCCGACGACGCCGACGAAGACGACGAAGACGACGAAGTTTTCGAGGTCTTTGAAGACGAGGATGGCGAATACATTCTTGTTGATGGCAAGCGTGTGCCCTTCGACGAATCTGAGTATGTCGTGCTCGAAGAACACTTCGAACTTGACCCTGACGACCCAAGCTATAATCCCTTGGCCTATGAAAGCGTGCAGGCTGCCACCGATGTCGCCAATGACATTGCGCGTGCTGGTGGCTCAATCGTGCGCGATGGGGCAGCTATTGCTGGCGAAATGAAAGAGGCCATGGACGACATCAAAACCATGTTTGATTTCAAGTCCTGGCTCAAATAACGCTAAACCTGGCGCATTCAATCAGGCAAAACAAAAGAGCCCATGCTGGGCTCTTTCAAATGTCATGTAACCTTGTAGCTTAGGCGCGCTCGACCTTGCCAGCCTTCAGGCACTTGGTGCAAACGTTAGCCTGGCGCACATGGCCGTTCTGACGAATGGTCATCTTCTGAATATTGGGCTTGAAGCTACGGTTCGACACACGGTGGCTATGGCTAATGCTGCGCCCAGCGCTGGGTGCCTTGCCGCAAATTTCGCATACCTTTGACATCTTTATCACTCCAGTTCGTATTCGTAAAACGCCCGCGGACGGTGCGTTTTTGTGTATAAAACAGCCTACGTACTATATCACACACAGCCTGCTTGTCTAGTTACTTCATATTTCCTTCGCGTTGTGTGGTGTTGTGGAAATGGCTCATTAAAACACCCAGCCTCATGACGGGGCGTTATACTAATCAGTTGGAATAAAAACTAGCTAAAAGCGTATGCGAAAGGACATGCAATGACTAATCAGATTCCTGGCGAGCTTCATGTAGCGAACGATGTGTTGGCCGACGTGGTGGGCAATGCGGCCATGCAGTGTTATGGCGTAGTTGGCATGGTGGCCTCCGACATGGCAGATGGCATTGTGACCTTGTTGCCTGCTAACCGCCTGCGCCGTGGCGTGGTGGTTACTTCTACTGAAGAAGGCGTGCAAGTGGACCTTTACGTGGTTATTGAGTATGGCACCAATATTACGGTTGTTACGAAAAACCTTGTTGATGCAGTCACCTTCGCCCTTCAGCAATACGCCCAGGTTCCGGTTGCTGGCGTTGACGTGCACGTACAGGACGTGAAAGTGCGCAAATAGCCCATCGCTTTGCTCATGAACATATTTTCAAGGAGAAACAAAACTCATGTCTGAAACATATACAAGCAACGAAATCATGAATGCCATTGCTATTGCGGCGCGCACTCTGTCTGAACGCAAGGAAGAAGTGAATCGCCTCAATGTCTTTCCTGTGCCCGATGGCGACACGGGTACCAATATGAGCCTCACCATTCAGTCGGTCGTGGACAATTTGGCGGCCCTGCCCATTGGCTTTTCGTCCGAGGATATGCGTCGCGCAATTACTAACGGTGCCTTGATGGGTGCACGTGGTAATTCAGGTGTTATTACAAGCCAGATTCTGCGTGGTCTCTGCGAAGGTTTCGAAGGCGCGGAAAGCTTCGATACCGCTTCGCTCGAAAAGGCCTTTTCCAATGCGCAAACGACGGCCTTCCAGGCGGTGCGCAAGCCCGTTGAAGGTACGATTTTGACGGTGCTCAAGGATGCCACAACGGCGTCTAAACAAGCCCGCAAGAAAAAGATGTCAACGTCTGAGGCACTAAGCTATATTGTGGGCGAAGCCTATTCTTCGGTGCAGCGCACACCCGACCTACTTCCCGTGCTGAAAGACAACGGCGTGGTGGATGCAGGCGGCTTTGGTCTAGCCATTCTGCTTGATGCATTTGCGACAGCCCTTATCGGACGCGAAAAGCCGCTTGGCGACGAATTAGCTGCGTCACGTACCGCGGCGCCGAAGGTGGAAATCGAACAAATTAATGACTGGGAAGGATCGCAATATCGCTATTGCAACGAATTCCTAGTCGATTCCGACACGCTTGATGTGGACGAAGCTCTTGAGTTTTTGGCCACCATGGGCGACTGCGAACTCTGCGTTGGTGCCATTCCAAAGTTTAAGGTGCATGTGCATTCCAATACGCCCGACAAGGTCTTGGCCTACTTCCTGGAGCGCGGCCAAATCTCTGAAGTTTTCATTCATAACATGCAGCTTCAAAGTGAAGAGCGCAGCGCCAAAATTGCAGCCGATGCAACTGCTGCAGCCAGTGAACCCGAAGCGCCCACCAAAGCGCTTGGCTTTGTAGCGGTGGCGGCAGGCGAAGGTAACGCCAAGATTTTGGAAAGCCTTGGCGTTGACGTGGTGGTATCGGGTGGCCAGACCATGAATCCGTCCACGTGCGACCTGCTTGATGCGGTGGATGCCACCCATGCGGAAAAGGTTATTATTCTGCCGAACAATTCAAACATCATTATGGCAGCTAATAGTTGTGCCGAAGTTTCAAACATTCCCTGTGCCGTAGTGCCCACCAAGAGCGTACCCCAGGCTTTTGCGGCAATGTTTGTGGCAGATGAGGAAGCTTCGCTTGACGACAACACCGTGGCTATGACAGAAGCGGCGGCAGCCGTTTTGACAGGTGAAGTCACCCAGGCCATTCGCGACAGCCATGATGCGCATGGTAACCCCATCGCTAATGGCGACACCATCGGTATTGCGGACGGCTCCATTGAAGCGGTGGGCAAGAGCACCGAAGAAGTGACGCTTGACCTCCTTGAAACCATGGGTGCCGACGACATGGACACCCTCACTTTGCTTGCTGGTGAAGATTATCCGCAGGATAGCTTTGATGCGCTCGTGGCTTCGATTGAAGAAAAGTTTGAAGACCTCGAAATTGATGCGCATCGCGGCGAACAGCCCCTCTATCCTATTCTGTTCTCCTTAGAGTAAGAACAGTGCGTGGCACGGCCATTGAGCCACATACTGCGCTCGGTTTTATGTGCACGCTGCCGTGCGGGCAAAGGCCAGTGTTTTGCCGGGTATGCAACTTGTTCTTATGTGCTTAAAGCAAGCTAGGCAATTGGATCTATGACAGCAGATCGCTTAAAAGCAACACTCTTTCTGGATGAACGCGTGAGTAGTGTACGCGGGGTCTCTGCCGCGCGTGCTGCTGCGCTCCAAAAGCTGGGCATCAACACGGTGCGCGACCTTTTGACTCATTTCCCGCGCCGCTACATAGACCTGAGCGCGGTTGCCACGGTCGCGGAAGCTGAAATAGGGAAGTCCTTTACTATTTCTGGCACCATACACGCTATTCAGCTCAAGCGTCCCAAGCGTATTCCCTTGGTTGAAATAACGCTTGTCGACAACACGGGCACCATGATGATTACCTGCTTCCGTCAACCCTGGCTGGCCGACCAGCTGCACGCTGGGGATGCCATTGCCGTGTCTGGCAAGGTGGAATACAACTATGGCTTCAAGCGCATGACCAATCCTTTTATTGAAGTTTTGACCGACGACAGCGCCGGCGACGGCCGTATTATTCCTGTGCATCCCGCTACCGAAAAGATTAGTACGGCCTGGATGCGCCGCTTTGTCGCAAATGCCTTGGAAGCCTGCACGGGTCTTGAAGACCCGCTTCCTTTGGAGCTGCGCATGCGCTACCGCTTGTATAGCCGCTTTTGCGCTTTTGAGGCAATTCATTTTCCGCAAAGCATGGACGAGTTTGTGCAAGCGCGTCGCCGGCTTGTGTTTGAGGAATTGCTGCTTCTTGAATTGCATCTTATGCAGCAGGGGGCCCGGGCTCGCAAGAATGCCCGCGCGCACGCACATGTGGTTGATGGCCCTGCGCAGGTATCCATACGGGCAGCCCTGCCTTTCCAGTTAACAGGCGAACAGGAGCAGGCGCGCGCGGAAATATTGAAGGTCATGGCAGCGGATGCCCCAGCTAACCACATGCTTTTGGGTGACGTGGGAACGGGCAAAACGGCCGTTGCTGCCTTTGCGCTTGCGGCTGCGGCAGACACGGGTACGCAGGCGCTTATGATGGCGCCCACAGAAGTGCTTGCTACCCAATACGGGCAGGCCTTGGGGCCGCTGCTGGATGCGGCGGGTGTATCGTGGGCTCTGTTGACGGGATCAACGCCTGCTGAAGAGCGCGCAAACATACTTACACGCCTGGCATCAGGGGACTTAAGTGTTTTGTTTGGCACCCATGCGCTTCTTGAGCCCGACGTGAAGCCTGCTCGTTGTAGTTTAGTCATCATCGACGAACAGCAGCGCTTTGGCACCGATCAACGTGCCACGCTTATCAACAAGGGTGACGGTGCGGCTGACGTGCTTTCGCTGACAGCAACACCCATTCCGCGCAGCCTTGCCCTCGCACTTTATGGCGACATGACGCTCAGTTATATTCGCCAGCGCCCGCGCAACTTGGCGGGAACGACTACGCATGTCTTTGGCTTCGAAAAACGCGGCGATGCCTACGACATCGTACGCGCAGAACTTGAAGCGGGACACCAGGCCTTCGTCGTGTGCCCCTTGGTTGGCAAACCCACGCCCGAGGCACGTGAAGAAGACGACCAGGAAGCCCTTACCATCGATATTGAAACGGAAGGCGACTTCGAGGAGCAGGAAAACCCCGACACCCACGCTGCCTTGCAGGAAGCAGAGATCTTGCGCAACAAGGTATTCAATGGTTATACGGTGGCTGTGCTGCATGGACGCATGTCGTCAGAAGACAAAGCACAGACCATGGATGCCTTCCGTGCAGGTGACGTAGATATCCTGGTTTCAACAACGGTTATCGAAGTCGGTGTGGACGTCCCTAATGCCACGGCCATGATTATTGAAGATGCCGACCGTTTTGGTTTGGCGCAGCTGCATCAGCTCCGTGGACGTGTGGGGCGCGGCCAGCACCCTGGTCAGCTCTGTTTGATTTCGCGCGCGAAGGCCCAGCCGGCGCTTGACCGTCTTGCTGCTATGACTCGCACCGAAGATGGTTTTGAACTGGCTGAATACGACCTGTCTTTGCGCCGCGAGGGTGACATCTTGGGCAACCGGCAGCATGGAGCATCTATCTTAAAGTTGGTCAACGTGATTCGCGACAAGGCCATCATCGAAGAAGCGCATACGCAGGCGGCTGCCATTATGGCATACGATTCAGAGCTTGCTGAACCTGAACACAAAGCTCTGGCCTTGGAACTTGCGCGTGCCTTCCCACAGAAGGCGGTAAAAAGAAGCGGCTAACTGAGTTGCTATGGCTCAGTAGTACGTCAGCGAAACTGCTAGTAAAGAAAGGTGTGATGTGCGCGTTATCGCAGGACAATTTAAGGGGCGACAGCTCAGTACACCCAAGGGTAGCAATACGCGTCCAACGACCGACCGTGTGCGCGAGTCCTTGTTTAGCACACTTGCGAGCGCGCGCGGCGGCTTTGATGACGCCGTCGTCTTGGATGCCTTTGCCGGAAGCGGCGCCCTTGGGATAGAAACCCTTTCGCGCGGTGCTGCCTTTGCTCTGTTTTGCGAAAAAGACCGCCATGCCCTTGCGGCACTCAAAAGCAACTTAAGTTTTGTTCCCGCAGACTCCTACGCCCTTGTTGCGGGTGATGTTTTAAAGCGTAACGTACGCTCACCCCAAGCCTTCGACTTGCTCTTTTTCGATCCACCCTATGCCCTTGAACCGGCGACCGTAGCGCGCATCATTTACCAGCTTGAAAATGATGAGCTCCTTGCCCCCCAAGCGCTTATAAGCTACGAGTTTTCCGCGAGCTTAGGCGAAGCGCCCCTTCTTCGCGAAATGGGTCCTGAAGCATTAGAATATGTAACGCACAAAAGCTATGGCACGACAACCATAGATATCTATCGAAAGGTGTAAAGCAATGAAGCGTGCAATTGTTCCGGGCACTTTTGATCCTATTACCGAAGGTCATATTGATGTCATCCGCCGCGCGGCGCAGATTTTCGACGAAGTTATTGTGGGCGTTGCGGAATCGGCAGGGAAGGGCCCGCTCTTTAGCCTTGAAGAACGCGTGAGTCTTGCGAAGCAGTCGCTTGAAGACATCGACAATGTGCGCGTTGAACCCTTCGATGACCTGCTCACTACTTTTGCAAACCGTATGGATGCCAAGATTGTCGTAAAAGGCCTGCGCGCTATTACCGACTTTGAATACGAATTCCAGCAGGCGGCGCTCAATTACGAACTTTCGCGGGAACTGGAGACCGTCTTCATTATGTCGCCGACGAAGTTTATGTATCTTTCTTCGTCTATCGTGCGTGAATTGGCACGCCTTGGCGGCGAGATTTCGCAGTTTGTGACTCCTTGCGTGAAAGAAGCTTTGCAGCGCAAGTTTAACAGCGCCCAGGAAGGCGACTAAAGCATTTCTTTGAAGTGCGTGCCCAGGTCTTGCCTTGCTTGCTGGGGGCTTGTTGGGGCTTGTTGAGGTTCCGCTGTGCGCTTGATAGGGTCCTGCTGGGGGCTTTCTGGAGCTTCGACAGCGCACGCGCGCGTTTCATTTTTTGATGCATCTTCATAAAATGTATACGCATCTGCGCTATCCCTGCTAGAATAATGCAGGTTAAAAGGATAAACCACGCAACGGAAGGGTTAACCATGGACGAAACGGGAGTATTGGGGCTTATTGAAGAGCTTTCGATTTTGCTGGAAGACGCTAAGCCGGTTTTCGGCAAGCAGAACCTGCGCCAGGTAGACGTTGCTGCTGCTTTTGAAATTTTAGACGACATTCGCGACACCTTCCCGGCTGAGTTTGCTCAGTCGCGCCAGATTGTCCGCGAACGCCAGAGCCTGCTTGACGACGCTGAAGACGAAGCAAACCGTTTGCTCGAAGATGCGCGCAGCCAGGCTATGACCATCGCAAGTGAGCAGGAGATTGTTCGCGTGTCCCAGCAGCAGGCCGACATGATTTTGGCCGACGCTCGTCAGCTGGAACGCGAAACACGCGCTGGTGCTGAAGACTATGCCGACGAAGTCTTTGGTCATGTTGAGCAAAGCCTGGACACCTTGCTTGCCAATGTCCGCCGTTGCCGCGACCGCCTGAACTCCAATTCCATTTCCGGCGGTTACTAGGAGCCATGGACCAGACGACTATTCAAGTTGGACCAGAGCTCTTCGCCCCTGCGGAGAGCTCTTCTTATTCGGGCGAATACCTGCCCGAAAGCTTGTCTATTGGGCCCGACACCTACACCTTCGCCCAGCCCCTGAACTGGAACGTGCTCGTGTCAAACACGGGTGGGGCGCTGCTTGTTGCGGGCAGTGTTACTGGTGTGGGTACAACCGAGTGCTCGCGCTGCCTTGAAGCGGTCGAGGTCCCTCTCAATGGGGAAGTAGAGGCCTATTACCTGCTCAACGCCGAAGAAACAGAACTGACCGAAGATGAAGAAGACGAATTCGAAGTTTTGGGCGAAGACAACACGATAAACCTCATTCCCTTATTGGAAGCAGCCATTCTGGTTGATGTGCCCTTACAGCCCTTGTGCCGTGAAGACTGCAAGGGAATCTGCCCCGACTGTGGCGTGAATTTAAACGAGCAAAGCTGCGACTGCGCCGAGGCGCGCGCCAAAGCAGATGCGGAATTCGAAGAAGCTAAAAACCCCTTTGCAAAGCTTAAGGAACTTAATCTGTCGAACGACTCATAGGTCTGCTGGGCCTAAGCACCATCCCTTCCTTTTTGCTTTTCACCATTCGCAGGCGGCCAGGCAGAGCCTGATGTAGAGCCTGATACAAAGCCTGATGTAAAGCCTGGTACAAAGTTCCTTCTTTGAATAATGCGTGAATACTGCTTGCGTCGCTGTGTTCATATGTGTAGAATACCGCTTTGCGCTATTGAACTTACACGGGCATGTGCCTGTTTGTTAAAGGAGAAAGAAATGGCTGTACCTAAGAGAAAAATGGGCCGCGCCCGCACCAACGCACGTCGTTCTTCAAACGACAAGATTGCCGCACCCGCACGTTCGACCTGCCCCCAGTGTGGGGAAGTGAAGCTTCCGCATCGTGTGTGCCCGAATTGCGGCTACTATCACGACCGCGAAGTCATCGTGACCGAATAGTTTTTGAAGCCCCGCGTACTGAGCGGGGTTTTTGTTTGTGCTGCTGCCTGCAAACGTGGGTATGCAAAGAGGCGCTGGCGGCTAAACTGAAGGCCACGACAGGGACCTACGACTGCAGGGTATAACAACAAAGCCTTCTTCGTTGCTTGATAAGGTATCGCCTGTCCGTTCTGTTACAATTTCTTCGAAGCCGCAGAACGCTGCAGATACTGCTCCAGGCTCCAGATGCCCGCATTGTGGCGAGCTTGTTTTTGCAGGTGTAGAGTTAAGGGATGGAATGCGCTTTTGCACCGTATGTGGGTCTGCGGTTGATTAAACGGTGAAAAAAGTTTTAGTCTAAGAAATAGTGGTCCGTATGCAAGATTCAATGATTACAGTAGCGGTTGATGCCATTGGAGGTGACCACGGGATTTCCGTGGTGGGCCCTGGCTGCCTTGCTGCTTTGAAAGAAAACCCCCAGTTGAACATCTTGCTCTGTGGTCCTGCAGAGCTCGTGGATGAATGGGCAGCCAAGCATGAACGAATTCAGGCCGTGCCCTGCACCGAAGAAATCACCATGGATGAACACCCCGCTAACGCGGTGCGCAAGAAGAAGGATTCATCCATCGTGGTGGGCTGCCGCCTGGTAAAAGAAGGTCAGGCGCAAGGCTTCTTTAGTGCGGGGTCTACGGGGGCTTGCCTTGCGGCGGCCACCTTGGTGACGGGCCGCATCAAAGGGGTGGCGCGCCCTGCCATGGCAACCATTATTCCGTCGCCAGTGCGCCCAGTGGTTATGTGCGACGTGGGCGCCAATGCCGACTGTAAGCCCGAATACCTCGTTCAGTTTGCCCAGATGGCTTCCATCTATACCGAAAAGTTGCTCGGGCGTGAAAACCCGACCGTTGCCCTGCTCAACATTGGCTCGGAAGAAACCAAAGGGTCAACCTTTGCCCAAGAAAGCTATGCGCTTTTAAAAGAACAGGTTCCCAACTTTGTGGGAAATGGGGAAGGGGCTGACCTTCTTGCTGGCCGCTTTGACGTGTTTGTGACCGATGGCTTTACAGGCAATGTGGCTATCAAGATTCTAGAGAGCACCGCCAAAGAGCTTTTTGGCGCCATGAAGGGCGTGTTTAAGAAAAATGTCCTTTCGACTTTGGCAGCGGGCGTGCTGAAGGGCGGGCTTTACGAACTCAAAGATTCCGTCTCACCCGACAGCTACGGTGGAGCACCCCTGTTGGGGGTAAAAGGAGCATGCTTGGTGGGCCATGGTTCATCCAACGAAACGGCTATCAAAAACGGTATTTTGACTACAGCGCGTACTGTTTCTATGCAGGTTTCTGAATTAATCGCGCAGACAGTCAATTCTTCGGCAACGAACAGCTAAAATGACATTTGATATATGGCAATTTCGCACGCTTTAAAGGCAGTATGAATTGAGCACGATTTCGACAGAAGAGCAGCGCGAAAAATTAGACCTCGCGCAGAACATATTAGGGTATCGCTTTGAAAACGAGCAGTACCTTCTTTCGGCTATCACGCATCCGTCAGCCATTGAAGGCAAACCCGTCAAGCACTCCTACGAACGCCTGGAGTTTTTGGGCGACAGCATCCTGGGCGCCATAGTTTCTGACGCTGCTTTTAATGCTTACCCTGAACTCGATGAAGGGGGTCTGACACGCATTAAGGTGTCCCTGGTGTCGGGCGCTTCACTTTCGCGTGTGGCTGAAGAACTGGGTTTTGCCGACTTCATCATTTTTGGTCAGTCCGAACAGGGCACGGGGCGCCGCGGGCTTCATTCGGCATTGGAAAACGTGTATGAAGCTGTGGTGGCGGCCCTTTATTTGGATGGCGGTATCGATCCTGCCCAGGGCTTTGTGTCGCGCACGCTTATTACGCAAATGAGTGCCGACATGGCGCTTGAGCCCGAAAACCCTAAGAGCGCCTTGCAGGAAAAACTGCAGGAAGAGGGCATTACGCCCACCTATAAACTTGTCGAAACACAGGGCCCGCCGCATGATCGCACCTTCATTACGCAGGTCTATGCGGGCATTCAGGAACTTGCAAGTGGCGTGGGGCGTACCAAGAAGGAAAGCGAAAGCCAGGCAGCGGCAAGTGCCCTCGATATGCTTTTGGGGAATACGCCTGAAGTCAAGCTTGCCAAGGAAGCCCAACGTGCGGCGAAGCAAGAGAAGAAGGCCCAGGTGCGTGCTGCCAAGGCTGCGGCAAAAGCTGCCAGGGCCGCTGAAAAGAAGTCGAAGAAGGAAGCCGCACGCAGCGGTGGCATTCAGGAGTAAGCATCCATGCATCTAAAGTCGCTTGTACTAAAAGGTTTTAAGTCATTCGCCGACCGCAGCGTTATGAATTTCGAACCAGGCATTACCGCTATTGTGGGGCCGAACGGTTCGGGTAAGTCGAATGTTTCCGACTCGGTCTTGTGGGTCTTGGGGGAACGCAACGCGAAGAACTTGCGCGGCCAGGCTATGGAAGACGTTATTTTTGCGGGTTCTTCGGCACGCAAGCCCGTAAGCGTGGCAGAAGTTGACCTGATTCTTGACAACACCGATGGCACGCTGCCCGTCGAATACACCGAAGTTGCTATTACACGCCGCATGTATCGCAATGGCGAAAGCGAGTATTTGATTAACGGTACACCGGCACGCCGCATGGATGTGCTCGATATTTTGCATGACACGGGCATGGGTACGGGCACGCATTCCATTATTGCGCAGGGGCATCTCTCATCCATTCTGCAGTCAAAGCCTGAAGACCGTCGTACCTTGATTGAAGAAGCGGCGGGCGTACTTAAGCATAAGCAGCGCAAGCAAAAGAGCGAACGCAAGCTGGAACAGATGGACGTGCATCTTTCGCGCGTGACTGATATCGTTGCAGAAGTTGAACGCCAGGTGCGGCCGCTTGAACGTAAGGCTAAACGTGCTCTGCAGTACAAGGATCTTGCCGCTGAGCTGGCTGAACTTTCCTTAACCTTGGCCGTTGACGACCTGCGTATTCTTCAGAAGACCTGGGATGAAATTATCGAGCGCGAAAAAGAGCTCGGCAACAATATTGAAAGCCTCAGAACTGAAATATCAACGGCGGAGGCTTTGGCTGAAGAACTGCAGTTGAAGTTGCAAACGCAAAGCGAAGACGCTGGCGCGGTTGCCGTGCAGTATAGGCGTGCTGGTGCTGCGGCCGACAGGCTGGATGCGCAAATTTTGCTCTTGCACGAAAAGAAGCGCTCTGCCCAGAACTACCTAGCCGAAATGAATGTGTCGGCTGACGGCGATGCATCGGTTGCAACGGAACTGGAAACGCGTCGCGCTGAAGCAGAAGCGGCGGCTCGTGCTGCCAGCGGGGAAGCGGAAGCGGCTCAGGCTGCCCTCGACACCGAACAGGCGCACTACGACGAATTGGAAGCCCAGCGTACAGAACTGCAGACTTCTTTGGATAGCGTTATTCAAGCGCGCCGCGAATCCTTAAATGAACTTGAAGCGGTTCGTGCCAAGCAGGCGGCGACGCAGGAAGTCCTGGCCGAAAACCGCGCGAACGAACAGCTGCTGGGAACCCATGCCGCACAAATCGAAGAACAAATGCTGGGCCTTTTCAGCACTCTTTCTGGCGCCAAAGATTCGCATGGGGCAACCCAGGCCGAACTCGCTGAAGCCCGTACGGCGGCTGAAGATGCCCGCAATGCTTTATCCAAGGCTTTTACTTCGCGCGATGCGGCACGTACGCGCATGGACCAACTCCGCGAAGAGCGCGTCGTTCATAGTGCCGAAGTTCTGAGTTTGGAAGAGCTGGAACGCACGCGTCGTGACGCCAATGGTCTGCTTTCTTGGGTGCTCGACAACGAAGACGTGCTGGGTGCTAAGCTGGGCTCCTTTATTAACGAAATCAAGGTTCCGCGCGAATTGGAGTCGGTCGTTGACGCCCTCCTCGGCCGCGACGTTGCCGCGCTTTTCGTTCAGGACACCGACGCAGCGGTAAGCCTTGTGCAGCGCCTGGCGACGGTTGATGAGTCTGGTTCCGTTACCCTGCTGCCGCGTACTGGCATGCGTCGTGCGCAAGCGGCAGTAACCGGCGCACCCCTCTTAATTGACAGCCTTACTATTGCTCCACAAGCCCAAGAAGTTGCTCAAGCTCTTTTGGGTGACGTGGCTTTATTTGATAGCCCAGCAGAAGCAATCAGTTTTGTGCGCAGCCATCCGGGTGCATGCGCGGCAACGCGTGATGCGACCATCGTTTGGCCCAATGGAAAGATTACGCGCACCCACGCTTCGGGCGAAGAGGTTGGGGGTCTTTCGGGCAAGCGTTCTTTGGACGAAGCGCGTGATGCTCTTGCCAAAACTGAACAGCAATTCGAAGAGGCATCGAATGAATATGCCCGTTGCGAAGAAGAACTTCGGACCGCACAGGCGGAAAGCCTAAAGGCTACGCAGCGCCAGGCCGAATTGCAGGGTGCAGCGGATTCGGCAACAGCAGAACTCGACCGTGCGCAAAGTGCCTATGATGCACTTCTTTCAGAACAGCAACAGCTTGCTGAAGAAGTGGCCCGTGCGCGTGCGGCCCTGGAAGCGGCTGAGCCCGACGCTGCTGAGCTCACACGTCGTCATGAAGAACTGAGCCGTGCGGTTGACGCGGGCAAGGAAGCCATGGACGAAAAACGTGCTGCCCTGGCGCCATTGAACGATGAAGTGGCTGTTTCAGCTGCTAAGTTGGCTGATTTGCGTGTTCGCGCCGCTACTGCAAAGGAGCGCAGCGACTATGCGGACCGTGTTCTTTCGGCACGGGTGCAAGACATCGCATCAGCCCATGAAGCTGAAGCCCGTCGTCGTGCTGGCATCGAGCGCCGCAAGGCTGTCATGCAGCGCATTGACCCGGTTATTGCCACCCTGGAAAGCCTGGTGCGTTCTGCCCAGAATTGCGCGAAGAAGCTTGAAGAGCAAACGGCGGATTCACAGAATTCGAGTGTTGGCTTGCATGCACGCATTAACGAGGCACGTGGCAATGCTCGTACGGCCCATGAAGCCTACGATGCCGCAAACGGTCAGTTGGCTGATGTGCGCGTTGAAAAAGGGCGTCTTGAAATGCAGGTTGAAGCGGCCATTCAAACGATTACCGAAGATTGTGACACTCCACTTGAAACTGCCCTCGAACTGCCCGAGCTTGAAAATCGCCCTGAAATCGAAGAACAGGCGTTCAAGCTCCAGCGCCGCATTAAGAATATGGGCACCATTAACCCTGACGCTGCCGCTGAATATGAAGCCTTGAAAGCACGCTACGACTATCTCGTGGCCCAATTGGCTGACATGCAGGCGGCACGTCGCTCCATCGCAAAGATTGTGCGCGTCATTGACGCTCGCATGAAGGACGACTTCGTTCAAACCTTCGATACCGTTAAGGAAAACTATCAAGAGATTATCTCGATTTTGTTCCCCGGTGGTTCGGGTGAGTTGACCCTCGTAGATCCTGACGACCCAGAAAACACGGGCGTTGAAGTGAGCGCGCAACCGCTGGGTAAGCGCTTCCTGAAAATGTCGCTCATGTCTGGTGGCGAACAGTCGCTGGTGGCCTTGGCCCTGCTTTTTGCGGTGTACAAGACGCGTGCAACACCCTTCTATATCCTCGACGAGGTCGAAGCCGCGCTCGACGACACAAACCTGCGCCGTCTTTGCGCCTATCTTGACTCCATGCGCCACGACACGCAGTTTATTATGATTACGCATCAACGGCGCACCATGGAAATGGCTGACGTGCTCTACGGTATTTCGATGCAGTCCGATGGCGTGACCAAGGTCATGAGTCAGCGCCTTGACCGTGCGCTCGAAATGGCTGAAAACTAGGGGTGGGGCTCATGTTTGAGTCGATTAAGCAGGGTATGGAAAATACCCGCACGAAGTTTACTGAACAAATGAATATTTTGCTCGACCGCGGCCCGCGCGTCGACGAAGAGTTCTGGGAAGGCCTGGAAGAGGCGCTCATTTTATCCGACGTGGGTGCACCTGCTGCCTTCAGCATTGTTGAGCGCATGCGCGACACGGCCACCCGCAAAGCATTGCCTGATGCCTATGCGGTACTCGATGCCCTGACTGAAGAAATTGCCGCAACATTTGCAACAAGTGAAGTCAATGTATTTGACGAAAACCCTGTGCTCGTGCTTTTTGTTGGCATCAATGGGGCAGGGAAGACAACGACCGTGGGCAAGCTCGCAAGCGCGGGAAAGCGTGCGGGGCGCAAGGTCTTGCTTGGTAGTGCCGACACCTTCCGTGCAGCTGCTATCGAGCAGTTGGCTGAATGGGCTCAGCGCAGTGAGGTTGATATTGTGCAGCGCGAACGGGGCGCAGACCCCGCAAGTGTGTGCTATGACACGATAGAGCGCGCTGAAGCGACGGGCGCCAACTTTGTTTTAATTGATACCGCAGGGCGCTTGCATACTTCCGATGACCTTATGCGTGAACTTGAAAAGGTTGTCAATGTGGTGCGTAAGCGTTCGCAGATTCCCGTTCGCACCGTCCTTGTCATTGATGCGACGACTGGACAGAACGGCTTGAATCAGGCGCGACAATTCAACTCAGCCCTCGACTTAGACGCTTTGATTATCACCAAACTTGACGGCACGGCAAGGGGCGGCATTGCTTTAGCCGTATCGCACGAGCTTCAGCTTCCCATTGCCATGATAGGCGTGGGCGAAGGACTTATGGACTTGCAGGTGTTTAATGCGAACGAGTTTGCGTCTGCGCTTATTAGCGAAGAGCTGCGTGGCGTTACCCATGAGGATGCGGAGGCATAAATGCTTGAGAGCCTGTCTGATCGACTGCAGAATATTTTTGGGGGTTTGCGCGGTAAGGGCAAGCTGACTGAAGACGACATCAACAATGCTATGCGCGAAATTCGTATGGCCCTGCTTGAAGCCGACGTGAACTTTAAGGTTGTTAAAGACTTCGTTGCGCGCACGAAAGAGCGTTGCCTGGAAGCTGAAATTCTTGACTCCCTGACGCCTGCCCAAAACGTGGTTAAGGTGGTGCTTGACGAGCTTACCTATCTTTTGGGCGAAAGCGATTCAAAGCTGGAGTTTTCGAGCCGCATTCCCAATGTCATTATGCTCGTGGGCTTGCAGGGTTCGGGTAAAACCACAGCAGCGGCTAAATTGGCATACCTCTTGCGCGAACAAAAGCACAATCCGCTTCTGGTTGCCTGTGACGTATACCGCCCTGCGGCTGCTGACCAGTTGCAAACCTTAGGTGACGAAATGGGCGTGCGCGTTTATCGTGGCGAAGGCGACAATCCTATCAAGATTGCCAAGGAAGGCGTACAGGACGCTATCGATAACCTGCGTGACGTGGTGATCATCGACACGGCAGGCCGCTTGCATGTCGACGAGCAGATGATGCAAGAAGCCCAAAACATCAAGGATGCGGTACAGCCCGAAAACGTGCTCATGGTTGTTGATGCCATGACAGGTCAGGACGTCGTTAATGTTGCGGCGGCCTTTGCAGAACAGGTTGACTTCGACGGCGTGATTATGTCGAAGATGGACGGCGACGCACGTGGTGGTGGTGCGCTTTCCATTCGCGAGGTTACGGGTAAACCAATTAAGTTTATTTCCGCAGGTGAAAAGCCAGATTCCCTAGAAGAGTTCCACCCTGACCGCATGGCCAAGCGCATTCTGGGCATGGGCGATGTGGTGAGCTTGGTCGAATCGGCTGCTAAGCTGCGCGAGGAAGAAATTGCTGAAGAGCAGGCCGAGCGCATGATGCGCGCTCAGCTGACACTCAACGACTTTTTGGATATTAATCGCCAGGTGCGCAACATGGGTGGCATTTCCAAACTCGTGAGTGCGCTCCCTGGCGGCGACCGTGCCCTTTCGCAGGGTCAGGTTGACACCAGTGCGCTTGACCGCATGGAAGTCATTATTCATTCCATGACGGTGGAGGAGCGCAACAAACCCGACATTTTGAACGGCAGCCGCCGTGCACGTATTGCCGCGGGTGCTGGCGTTACGGTATCCGACGTCAACCAGGTGCTCAAGCAATACAACGAAACGAAAAAAATGATGAAGCAATACCTTCCTGCGCTTACCGACGAACCGGTGCGTGGCAAAAAGGGCAAGAAGGGCAAGAAAAAGAAGAAGCGCGGTATGGGTATGCCAGGGCTGCCTGGCGGCATGTCCATGAAGGACCTCCGCGAAATCCAGCGTCTTATGGACGAAATGAACTAAGCGGTCCAAGTGCAGTTTCATATATTTAAGGGTGCCTGAGTACCGTGCGCTTTTGGCGGTGTTTTACTTGACGCCCGTTGAATCGAAGGGCGGGATGAACGACTCGGTTTGGGCGCCACCTTCTTGCCAAAAGTAGTCTTCCATACCAAGTTCATCCATATAGTCAAGGAGTTCTTCGTAGTCTTCGTCGCGCGGTACCTGATTAAGTTCAGGGTGTTTCTCGAACTCAGCCATGGGCGTATATTGATTCATCACGCTGTAGAGGACCGTATTACCGTATCGCTGCCATAGATAGTCGATGACGTATTTCGAATCGTCAAGCCGCTTAGGCAAAAGCAGGTGGCGGACAACGACTCCTCGCTTTAAGCTTCCTTCCGCGTCAAAGACAGGCGCGCCTATCTGCTTCACCATCGCATCAAGGGCTTGTGTTGCCACGTCGAAATAGTCTGGTGCCTGAGAGTAGCGCTGCGCCGCATCGCTGACAGCATGCGGCGCGTATTTGAAGTCGCTTAAATAAATGTCCACGAAGCCATCCAGCGCATCAATGCTTTCAAGGCATTCATAGCCTGACGTGTTCCATACAATAGGAAGCACAAGTCCGTGCTGCTTTGCGCGCTCGAGCGAGTAAAGGACCCAAGGAAGATAGTGGCTCGCGGTCACAAGATTGATGTTAGCCGCCTCTTGTTCTTGAAGTTCAAGGTAAATCTCGCTCAGACGCTCGGCGCTTATAACTTCACCAAACCCGTCATGAGCAATGCTGGCATTTTGGCAATACACGCATTTCAAGGGGCAATGGCTAAAGAAAACCGCGCCGCTTCCAGCTTTAGCGCTTAAGGGAGGTTCTTCCCATTCGTGGAGTGCGGCGCGCGCAACTTGTAAGCTGTCGTTCGCCCCACATAAGCCTTTACGGCCCTGCGCACGCTTGGCCCTGCAGCGCCGGGGGCAGAGCTCGCATTCTTCGGGGATGATGATGTTTTTATCCATGTAACTATCATCTCACAAAATGAAGCACAGATAGTACCAGGCAAGAGCATGCTCGCTTGAATTCAGGAGTTTTGCCCGTGTTTCATTTTTATGTGTGTTTACTTGCGAAAATGCTGGTTTGCACGTAACATAGCGTATTGCTGTTTTGACACGTGGGCAAAAGGCCCGCGTACCACATAAGAAGGAGACTAATAGTAATGGCAGTAAAAATTCGTCTCGCCCGCCATGGCGCTAAAAAGGCACCGTATTACCGCGTAGTTGTGGCTGACTCTCGCGCTCCTCGCGATGGCCGTCTGATTGAAGAAGTTGGTCGCTACAACCCCTGCGCCGAACCAACCATGATTAAGCTTGACCTGGAAAAAATTGACCAGTGGATTTCAAACGGCGCACAGCCAACTGACACGGTTGCTCGTTTGATCGAAACGGCACGCAAGGACGCATAAATGGCTGATCAATCTCTCGATCTGGTCGGTCTTGTTCGCACGCTGGTCGAACCAATCGTTGAATACAAAGACGACCTGGAAATTATAGAGTCTGAACAGGGCGAAGGTTCCCTCCTTATTGAAGTTCGCGTCAATGATGAAGACACGGGCAAGGTTATCGGGCGCCAGGGTCGTGTTATTAAGGCAATTCGCACCATTGCTCGCGCTGCCGCATCGCGTGCTGGCGAGCATGTGGACGTAGAACTGCTTGACTAAATGGAAACTTACGCCCGAGCAGCGTACGTAGTTTCACCGCGCAACCTCGAAGGAAGCGTTGTCTGCAGGGGGGCAGATGCGCTTCCTTTTTCCTTACTAGTTGGCCAGAAGGTGTTTTTCGTCCCACCAAGCTTGCGCGGCCCACGAACAGCACAGGTTGAAAGTGTGCAAGATTTGCGTGAGGGAAGCTGGCTCGTTCATTTTTCTGGAGTAGACAACGCCGAAGATGCGCAAGCGATTTGTGGGTGCTACTGCCTTGTCCCTCAAGAGGCGATGCCCGAATTAAAGCCAGAAGATACACCGGTGCTTATGACGGGCTGGAGCGTTGAAGACGAAGCTTTCGGCGCCTTAGGCCAGATAGTTGATGTGCTTGAAAGTCCTGCGCAGGCAACCCTTGTTGTTGAAGGGGAGCGCGGCCAGGTGCTCATACCTTTTGTGGATGAATTTGTGCAAGAGCTTGATGAAGGTGCCCAGCGCGTTCGTGTAGCAATTCCTGAAAGTTTGTTGGAGCTATAGTGATTATCGAAACACTTTCAACCTTCCCGCATATGTATGACTCTGTCATGGGTACGTCAATCATGCGCATTGCCCAGGAAAAGGGCATTCTTGAATTTCGAACTTACGACCTGCGCGATTGGACGCACGATGTTCATCGCACGACGGATGATTACCCCTTTGGCGGCGGTCAGGGTCTGCTGATGAAGCCCGAGCCCATCTTTGAAGCCTATGACGACATTGTGTCAGGCGAAAACGCAGGAAGTGCTGGAGAACCCTATACCATCTTTTTGAACCCTACGGGCAAGCCCTTCGACGAAGCCCTTGCCAGCCAACTGGCAGAAAAGGAACGCCTGCTTTTCATTTGCGGCCACTATGAAGGCATAGACGAGCGTGCCTATAGCTTGGCTGATGAATGCATTTCCCTGGGCGACTATGTGCTTTCAAGTGGCGAATTGGCTTCTATGGTGGTAATTGATGCGGTCGTGCGCAAGCTTCCGGGTGTCTTGGGCGACGAGGGGAGCGCCATTGACGAAAGCTTCTACGATGGCCTTCTTGAGTATCCTCAATACACGCGTCCAGCAAGTTATCGCGGGCTCAACGTACCCGAAGTCCTGCTTTCGGGCAACCATGCAGCCATTGCGAAATGGCGCAGACAACAGGCTATTGAACGCACGGCCCGCCTGCGCCCTGACATGCTTGCGCGGGCAAATCTTTCCCCTGAAGAACGCGCATTTTTGGATAATTTATTGCAGTAGGCTTTTCGGGCTTTAACAGGCTAAAGACCG
>JAFUCE010000026.1 GCA_017459805.1 Eggerthellaceae bacterium | reverse complement strand
GCATAATATTCCGCGATGTTTTTGAGTCTTATTTGCAACATTATTGCGAGATTATGGGTGTGAAAATAGGTGTGCATATAAGGCTACATTACTGCATGCAGGAGGAAGGCTTGCCAATCCAAGTCTAATCATACGTAAAAGACTGACGGAGGAATGAATGTGGCTGACCTTACTTTGCGGGCCTTCCAAAACACCAAAGTGCATGCAGTACGCGCAGGGCATGCTCGTTTAAATGAACTATTCACGACCTATTACCACGCTGCCCGTGAAGTCGTAGCAGAAAACCTGTGGCCCACGCGTTGTGCTGCATGCGGAACACTAGGAGACTTGCTATGTAAGACATGCTCATCACAACTTGACTTTATAGACCTGTGGCGTGCCTGCCCCATATGCGGCGCACCCTACGGAATGCATCAATGCTGCGAATGCAATAGTTACAGCTTAAAAGGAATTGAACGCAGTACTGTCCCTTTTGATGCCTGCGTTTCTGCCGTGCGTTTCAACAGGGTTGCTGCTCAAATTGTACGTACCCGAAAAGACGGTGGCGAACGAAGGTTGGTCACACTCATGGCTTACCACATCGCTTGTTCAATTCCTCCTGAATGGATAAAGCCCGAATCGGTTGTTTGCTTTATTCCTGGCAGCTCGCGCGCTATTCAAAAACGTGGCTTCGACCATGCGCAAGAACTAGCCAATGAAGTAGCCCGCTTGCTGGGGATTCCTGTTCTGAACATCCTTGCGATTCAAAAAGCGCGCGACCAACGCGGGCTTGGACGCCATTTGCGCGCGCAAAATGTAAAGGGACGCTTTTCGGTCTGCCGTGAAAACATGCCGGCTTACATTATTCTTGTCGACGACGTTTACACCACGGGGTCAACCGTTATGGCAGCAAGCGATGCTCTAAAAGATGCGGGTGCTCCGCGGGTATATGCGGCAACCTTTGCGCGAGTGTAAACCTATAGACCCGATTGCAGTTGTTCTTTAAGGCTCCGTAAGGCATTGCCACGATGCGACACCGAATTCTTCTTGTCCTGCGAAACTTCGGCAAGCGTACACGTGCCACCAAAACAATCGGGAATAAAAAGCGGGTCGTAGCCAAAGCCCCCATCCCCCACTTCTTCATAGCCGATGCGCCCCTCAATGGTTCCGCGAGCGAGCGTTTCTTCCCCCTGTTCGTCCAGGTAAACAAGGGTGCACACGAATCGCGCTGTTCGCTGTTCGCTTGGCACGGTAGCAAGTTCTTGCAGAAGCTTTGCATTATTGGCGGCATCGTCACCGTCAACGCCAGCATAGCGCGATGAATACACTCCTGGCGCCCCACCAAGAACGTCCACTTCAAGCCCCGAATCGTCTGCAAGAACAGCGCACTCAATACCTGCAGCCTGAGCAACAGCGCGCGCCGCTTTAGCTTTAATGCGGGCGTTACCTTCAAATGTTTCGGCGTCTTCAGCAGGGTCAGACACAAGACCAGCTTCACGAAGCGTCATGAATTGCCAACCCTCAAAGTCAAGCGCCGTTTCAATTTCGGCCACCTTATGGGCGTTATTCGTCGCAATGATTACTGTTCGCATGGAACCCCTTAAGAACGGGTGTTTATACACAAAACCAGTGTAGCAAAATACGTATACACAGAGCGCCTAGAGTTTGCTACAATGCATTTCCTGCTTTTGCAGATGTTCTTTGACAGGTGGATAGCCACCCGTATTCGGGGGCGACTGGTTTCGACATGGTAGGTTTGAACTGGGGAGCAAGCCGTGGTCTCCTCGCCACGCTAAACAGGGGTACCGTCAAATTTAATTGACAAAAACTATACTGGCCGTATGGCCCTCGCTGCTTAATTTAATTGCAGCCGCTGAAGTGGGGTTTTCTCCCGTCCCCGCGGACGCGTCATTCTAGGGAGATGCTGCCCTCACACGTAGTTCGTATGGTGAGGGTCCAAGCTTGAACGAACTCGGTGTTGGTCGTTTGTCTGTGAGCAAACCGGCACTTAAACTTTTTCATAGACTAAGTTTGTAGCGCCACGGGAATTATCTGTTATGGACCGGCGTTCGATTCGCCGCGCCTCCACCAATCTTATTGCGCCGTTCTAACGAACGGCGCTTTTTCATACGAAGCGTCCTGACGCTTGCGCTGCCCCTGGCGGCACCCTAAGCCCTACCTGCGCTTGCGTGTACGGAGTACTACGCTGCGCTTGGAGCGGGCTTATTGCACTCGCCAGGCGCACCGCCGCTGTTTCGGGTTATAGGACAAAACGTGTTGATGGCTCAGTCCCAGTCCGTCCTCCATGGGCTTGAGTGGTGAAGCTCGTTCCACGCCAGACCATCGCCCCAGATTTGTGGTCCTTCGCTTCTCTGCGCGCCGCATGACGCCTTTCTGT
>JAFUCE010000143.1 GCA_017459805.1 Eggerthellaceae bacterium | reverse complement strand
GGCGGCTCGTCTCGACGTGGTTGTGCCCGAGCGGCAGGATGGAGTTCATGCCCTCGCGCTGGCGGTAGTCGAGCGTGTCGGCCTCGATGGAGTTGCGCCTTGCTGTCGAGACAATCTGCATCACCTGGTCGTCGAGCTCCTCGCGGCTTTCCGCGTAGGTGTAGACCAGGCCCGTGTAGACGAACAGCCTCTGGTTCTTGTTCTGCAGGTGGTCGAGCAGGTCTTCCGCCTCCTCCTTGCTGTACTTCAGCTCGGAGGGCAGGATCTGGAAGTCGTAGCCCTTCTTCACGGCGCTCATCTGCTCGTCGATGATCTCCTTGTCCATCCAGGCGAGGCGCTTCTTGACGAATGCGACCGCCTTGGCCTTGTCCATGGCCTGTACGTGAAGCGTCACGTTGAGCGGCATGGGAAGGTCGATGATGTCTGCCAAGCACCTATCCGATAGCTCGCTGCCGGATCGGTGCAGCGAGAGCACCTGGCACCACATGTCCTCGCTCTTGAAGCAGGTCGACGCCCCTTCGGGCTTGAAGTCGAGCGACATCGGCGCGATGAGGTCCTTGGTCGTGCAGCCATGCGCGCCGACCGCGCCCCAGTCGAATCGATAGGGCTTTCCAGGGCGCAGCTGGGAGTGGATGGCGGCAAGCCTCTCGCTGCCGTCGAGCACGCGGGCGCCGCTGCGGATCTTGGCGAGCGTCTGCATGGCGTCGGTGCGCATGCGCGCGAGCTTGGGCACGGCGGCATCCACATCGGGGGCTCCCACCGAGAAGGTGAGGTAGCGCTCACGCACGAGGTTTGAAACCCCTTCGCGCATCTTGTCGTTCAGGATCCTGTTGTACTCGGTCGCGTAGGCCGCCGTGTCGGGGTCGTCCGTGCCGAAGAACTGCCTGCGCCCGATTTCCGCGGCCGGAACGGGCGTGTTGGTGACGGTCAGCTGCACGCAGGTCTCCGCACCGAAGTAGTCGAAGAGCTGGCACCAGCCGGAGAAGATCGCCTGCTGGTTCTCCTCTCGGGCGGACTGGTAGCTGATGTCGTCGAAGGCGATGGCCTGGCTGAAGAGCCCTTCCTCCACCTGGGCTATGCCGTCGCGGTAGATAAGGTCGTAGCCTATCGCGGCGTAGACGTCCTTCGCCGCACGGCGCTTCTTGCGCTGTTGGTAAGTCTGGTCGGTGAGCTGGCGCTCTTGCTCGCGCATGCGGGCGGAAAGCGACTTGGAGCGTGCAGAACGGGGCTGCGCCTTGGACGCGCGCCTCGCGATTTTGCGCTCTATCTTCTCGGCGCGCTTGGCGTCCTTGCGCAGCTCGCGCTCGTAGCGCTTCTGCTCGCGCCGTGTGCGCGGGCGCATCTGCACCTGCTTGGGGGTGTTAGCGGCGTGCCGTGCTGACATGGCGCTCCACCCCCTTGCGGCGTGCCGCCCGTCTCGCCTTGCGCGAGGGCTTAGGGCGCTCGGAGTCGGCCAGGTGCGCCAGGTTGTTGCCCGCGCTGTAGGCGAGCTTGCCGTCTGTGAGCTTGTGCTCGAGCAGAAGCGGCACGAATTTCTCGGCGACAAGCCCCTTCGGGCGCCAGAAGCCCGCCAGCCAGAACGGCATAGAAGCCGCCATGACGGGCAAGCTCGCGCTCTCAACGGGAATGCCTACGAGGAAATGGCAGACGGCTGCCGTGGCAACAGACGCGGCCAGGCCGCCTGCGGTGCAGGCGAGCGTGCGCATCGACATCTTGCCGACGATCTTCTCGGTGTACTCGCCGATGTCCTTGTGGACCGATACGGATAGCATCTTCGGTCCACCTCCTAGGCGGGAAGCCAGGACGTGTCGAGCTGCCCGAAGTAGACGGACGCCGCGATGATGATGGCGCCGCCCGCGATGGTTGAAATGGCGCTCGCGATCTGCGCGCCGCCTTGCTGTTCGCGGATGGCCAGACCCAGCGACACCGCGCCCCAGACGACCAGAAAGCCGCCCAGGAAGGTGACGCAGCCTGCCACGAGGCTGATGATGTTGTTGAGCATTTCTCTAACTCTCCTTTTGCATCTTGGGAACGGGCATGTGTGGAAGTCCCGACCCGTTGGTCTTACAATTCGTCCTGGAGCAATCTCTTTTGCTCCCTTTGCATCTGGTGGTGGTCCCCGCGGTGGTTGTGGAAGGCCGTCGCGGGCCTGGCGCATTCGCGCGGCCACCGCCGCGCGCCCCGTCTTACCTTTCACGCGCTGGCCTCACGCTTGACCCCCCGGGTGCTTCGATATGTCGAAGGGTTCCCCGTAGACCTCGCGCCTTCGAGGGTGCCCGTCGATGTCGTACTTCTTGTCGCGAAGCGGGTTGGTGCCCGTGATGAGCACGATGGCTTCGTCCCTGGGAAGGCGCCCGACCTCCGACCCTTGCATCAAGTCGCGCTCGAGCGTCTGGTAGTTTCTTGTGGTGGAGCTGTTCGAGCCGCGCGACTCGTTCCAGGTGAGGGTGGAGACGGTCTGCTTGCCTATCGCCTCGGATATCTCCTTCACCGTCTCGGTCGATTTGCCGCCCAGGAAAAGCAGCGTGTCGCAGCAGTCGATGATGGTGGCCGCATCGTCCTTGTACTTGGATTTGAGCTGCGAGAGCGACTGCACGCCGATGGACATGCAGATGTTGCGGCTCCTGATGACCGCGACCGTCTTCTCGACGTCGGGGAGCTTTCCGATGTTGGCGAACTCGTCGAACATGAAATGGACGGGGGTGGGAAGCTTCCCGCCGAAGTCGATGAGCGCCCGCTTGCACAGGATGTTCATCGCCTGCCACATCATGATTGCGAAGAGGAACGAGTAGAGCGAGTTCGTGTCGCTCATGATGGCGTAGACGGCCCGTCTGAACCCGGCGTCTCCCAGCCGGTCGAGCTCCATCTCGTCGCAGGAGACCAGCTCGCGCACCTGCGGGATGGCGAAGGGCTCCATGCGCGTGTTGCAGGAGACCAGGATTGATTTCAGGGTCTTTCCCGCCGCGTCCTTGAACATCTTGTAGTGGAGCAGGCAGAAGTCATCCTCGATTGCCACGGGAGGCGCCACCTGCACCCATTCGTAGCCCGTCTTCGCCTGGCGCTTGTCGGACGCCCTCACGCGCGGGTCGAAGGGCTCGTTTTCGGCCTCCGCCACCTTCACGTAGCGCTTGCCGATCTCCACTTCCTTGAACAGGAGGTCGAGCGGGCTTTCGTAGTCCTCATCGTTCTCCTTGGCCTTGGCCAGCGAGAGCAACGTGACCAAGCCCGAGAGCGAGCGGTCCCGCTCGGGACAGTGTTTGACCAGGTATCCTATGAGCGCCACGTAGAGCAGCCGCTCGGCGTTTTCCCAGAAAGGGTCGTTCGAATGCTGGTCGTCGCCTGTCGTGTTGTCGATCAGGCAAGTGACGAACTCGAGGATGTCAGCCTCGTCTTTCACGTAAGCGAGCGGGTTGTAGTGGTGGGACTTGGAGAAGTCAACGGTGTTGAAGGAGCGTATACGATAGCCGTGCGAGGCGAGCATGTGGCCCATGCGCGGGAGAGATTCCCCCTTCGGGTCGGTGATGAAGTAGTTGGCGTTCATCTGCATTGTGTTGGGCTCGAAGTAGCCGCGCGTCTTGCCCGAGCCCGAGCCGCCCGCTACGAGCACGTTCTTGTTGCGGTCGTACTTGGGGTCGTAGCCGCCCTTCGTCATCGCCAGCCCGTAGTTCTCGGTGAAGATGATGTTGTTGGCGAAGTCCTTGGTGTCCATGAACTTGCGGCCCTCGCGCTTGGTGCCCCACTGGGCGCTCCCGTGCTCCTCGCCTTCACGGTCGGGGCGCGCATGGGTGAGCGAATACGCCCAGACCATCCACACGCCGCATGCGGCAACGAAGCCCGTGGCAAGGGCGGTGCCATGAAGCGAGAGGGGCCCGTTGGTCAGGAGGAAGAAAGGAAGGTTTTCGGGCCCCTCTTGCAGGTTGAGGAGGGGATGGCCCTCCATCGAGATAAGGCAAGCTGCGTAGCTGTCAGCTAAGAAGAAGGCAAGGATGGATACCACCGTTGCGGCTATAAGGCCGCCTAGCGAGGGCTTCATTTGACCCTCGTCTCTATGGCGCGCTCGGCCCTGTCGTGCTCAAGCCCAGGCGTGCGTTCAGCTTCCAAGGCTTTGGACGCCTCGCGTGCTTGCTTCGCGCGCTCATCAAGCGGCCGTTCGTCACGGTCCAGGTGTTTTTCTGCCACCTTGTCCTTGGCAGCTTCGGCGGCTTTCTCGGCAATGCCGTCCGATTCCTGCTCGAGCTCCTTGAAGCTCGCCCACACTTCGCGGGCGTCCTTCACGCGGAAGAGCAGGTACTCGCGTCCCGCCTGCTCGTCGGTAAACCAGTTCGGCTCAATGCCGTGGGCGTCGAGCTTCGCTTCGATGATCTCCTTGAAGTCGGCGTAGTCCTCCAACGCCTGGAACTCGCGCATGTCGAGCTTGGCCCATTCGGGTGCGCTCTCAAGAGCTTCGGACTCGCCGCCCTTCTCCTTGGCCACCTCGGTGGCGTTTCTGCACGCGCGTTTGAACTCGTATGCCCGCTCGCGCATGGCGAACTCGCCTCTGCGCTCTGCGAACCTTGTGAACGAATCCAACATCTTCTCGCCGGACTCGTCGCCGTAATCGCTTGCCATGAACCTTCATCCTTTCCCCTAGCGTGCGGGGATTTCTTGATCGGGGCCCCCGCCGACTAAACCCCCTTAGCAGCCGAATCAGCTGGCAATGGCCGTGGGTGTGGAAGTCGCGGAACGCAAGAAAGGGCCTCGGTGGGCCCTGTGGACGAGTTTGTGTTTTGGTGTGGCTTCGCCAAACTCCCGCTCCGTCTTGCCGTCGGTGTCGAGCCCCTTGCCCGCCTTCCTCGGCGCCCTTTCGCACATGGCTCCATGGCGCCTCGGACAAGCAGGAGGGAGGGTTTGCGCGCCCGCGCCCTCATGCGTTGGCTGTTGCGTTGGGACGCTGGGCGCAGGAGCGTTTATACCCCGAATGAGGGGTGGGTGGGCGCGGCGGGCTAAGCGGCCGTCCCTCTAAATCCTTGCTGGACGGTAATCCACCGAAGCATCACTTTCTCCGCCTGTCGCCGCCGGGAAGGCGGACTTCCTCGCAGGTTCCCCCAAGGCGGGACACGATGGCCTCGGCCGTCTCGGACTCTCCGCTCCTCGACAGGCGCTTGGTCAGGCCGTAGAGCGTGTACTGGGAGGTGACTATGGTGGGCAGCATCGACTCGTAGCGCATGTTGACAATCTGGAACAGGGTCATCACCGCCCAGGACGACGCGCTCTCCTTCCCCAGGTCGTCGAGGACAAGCACGTCGCATTCGCCGTAGCCGTGGCAGGCGTCGCGGGAGGACGCTTCGGAGCCGTATGTCTCCTGGATGCTTTCGAGCATGCTGATCGATGTGGTGAGGATGACCTTGTAGCCGGCTTCGACGAACTTGCGCGCTAGAGCGCTCGCGAGCGCGGTCTTACCCGTACCCACGCCGCCATGGATGTAGAGCCCAGAGCCGTCACAATCGGCGAATTCCCGCAGGTAGCGTGCGCACTGCGCACTGCTCACCTCAGCAGATGCGTAGCGCTTCGCTATGCCTGCGGAGCGCAGCTTGCGCTCTTGCGCCATCTCCCGCTCCGCATGCTCTCGAGCCCTTACCTTGTCCTCTTCGATTCTCGCGGCCTCTGCCTCCCCTTCGCACCCGCACTCCCGCCTGCCGACCCAAGCAACGCGTCCGTTGAGGACGACGCCGAGCGGCTCGAGCCTTTTGCCGCAGTGCTCGCAGGAATGCTCCGGTGCGCCGTCGGTTTCAAATCCCATCTCCGCAGCCTCGCGCGGTCCCAGGAACATGCCGTCTTCAGGTTTCATCGCGCACTTTCCTTTCAGAAGTTCTTGTTATCCCTCTTATGTATCGGGTGGCAATCTGCCATAGGTGGATATGACGATGTGTCAGGTGTGGCGTCGGTCTGGCATGTCGTGTCGTCAGGGAAGATCTGCCCTTCCCATGGCATCATGTCATCCAAGTCTTCGGGGCCCTCTTCGGGAAGCGCCGCCTGGCAGATGCGGTACGCCTTGGTCCTGCGCCCGCTGCCAAGCTCGAAGGTTCCGACCTCCTCGATGAGGCCGAGCCCGACCAGCTCCCTAATCGCTCGGAACACCGTTCTTTCGCTTACCCCGAAGAATGACGCCGTCCTCGCCTTGCTCTCGTAGAACAGCCCTTCTCCCCTTAGGCAGAATCCATGGGCACGGGCGAAAACCAGCAAAGGCACGCCCGAGAGCCCCAGGTCCCTCCACATGAACTCGCGTATGACGACGAAGCCATCCCTCTTCTCCTCCATTGCTGTCTTCCGACCCCCGCCTTCTAGCTAGCGGCCTATCCTTTCCGCGAAGAGGACCGAGTTTCTCTCCATCCACTCCCGCAAGTCGTCGCGGTGGATGAGTGATCCCCTGGCGTGCCCCCGCAGGACACGCAGTGGGAGAGGGTCGCCCGGTAGCCTGGCCAGGTCGTAGACCTTGTCCTTGCTGATCTGCAGGAGGCACGCGACCTCGTGCGCGCTGTAGTACTCCTTGACCGGCACCGGCAGCCTCTTGGTGCTGTGTTTGTAGTGCGTTTGTTCAGTCATTTCTGCCTCGTTTCCCGGGGCTGTTCGGGCATGACCAACGCACAGCGGCAGACGGCGTTCCGCACCCACCAAGCGACAGTAGAATTATCCGATTATCAGTAACGTTGCTGGAAGCCCGCCTGTTACTCGATGGATGCATGGCCCTTTCCCCCCTGTGCCTAGAGTGAGACTGCCCACTGGTCGAGGAGCGCGTCAAGGACGCGTTTGTTGACGCGGACGCTTCGCCCTATGCGCACTGCGGGGATCTCTCCCGTTCGGATCATCTCGTAGACCTTGGTGCGGCCCATCTGCAGGTAGAGCATGACGCTGCGTGCGTCCAGCCATATGTCCTCTCCCTTGGGCATTCTCTCCAGCGCGGCAAGGCGCTCCTCGTCGGCCGGTGTTTCGGGCTTCACCCTCAGGTGCGAATACCTGCTCTTATCCCGCAGGTCGTATTCGCCCGTATGCCCGTAGATGAACTCGCTCATTGGCTGCTGCCGTCCTTTCCGTTGCGTTGCCTGTGCGCCGCGTTGCGCGGTTTGCCGCGCGGTGTCGCGGGAATTGCCGTTATAAGGCTGATGGTTCGGCCGCGCAACGGATGCGGAGGTCGGCAGTCCCGCTAAGTCCCGCTAAGGCGGAAACGCGCGGAATGCGCACAATTCGGGGCGAGGGGCGAGGCGGGCTGCCGCCACCGCGCCGAAGAGGCGAACGTCGCGCCCTGGGCGAGGGGGTGCTTTTCCGTTCCGTGGCGGCAGGTTGCTCCACATGCCGCTTTGTTGCGCCACGATTCCCCCCTGATTCCCCCCTGGTGCCGATTCTTCACGGATTCCGCCAAAAAGACAAGGGCCCGGCAAAGGCTTCTCTCGAGCCTTCCGAACCCTTTGGAATTCCCCCCTTTTTCGGGACCTAGGGAATACAATTCCCCCCTCACAACAAAAAACCCGACCTGTTTTACCAGGTCGGGTGCTTGTTTTGGTCGCGGGGAGAGGATTTGAACCTCTGACCTTCGGGTTATGAGCCCGACGAGCTACCAAACTGCTCCACCCCGCAATGTAGGAAAATCTTCAGTTTTCAATATGCGAGGCCTTTGTGTTATGAGCCCGACGAGCTACCAGACTGCTCCACCCCGCACTATGACGGAAATCCTCTTCAGTTTTCAATGCTGCGACGTGGGTTATGAGCCCGGCGAGCTACCAGACTGCTCCACCCCGCAATATGTGTGTTTTGCCCGACTAAAACTCGCCGTCGGACGAAACATTATTCTAGCCCCGCGAGCGTGGTGCTTCAAGAATAAATTTCACTCGCGACAATCTCACCACATACATCCCATGCGGCTACATGAAGCGAAACACCGCGCGGAAAAGCCACTTGGCAAACCTAAGCACTGCTTTAAAGGCGCGCATTCTCGGCCTCCCTCCGCTCCGCTTCGGCGAGCATGGCCCGAAGCTGCTGGGCGGTGAACACCAGCGCGTTTTCCTCGGGCCCCTGGTCGGCTGGCACCTGCCAATCGATGAAGCCGTCCAGAAAACTCGATTCCACATCGAAGGACTCCAGCACCTTGTCGACAGCTGCCTTCTTTGCGTCCGGGTCCACATCGGCGTAGATGTCGAGCGTCATTGACACCGAGGAGTGTCCCAAGTAGCTTGCCACCGTGCGCACATCGCAGCCGTTGGCAATCATCATGGTTGCGAAAGTGTGGCGCAAATCGTGGAAGGTGCAGTTGAATCCGTTCATCTTGCAGAAGGCGGCGAAGTCCTTACCGAGCTGTGTGGGGTTGTAGGGGCGGCTGTTCGTCTCCTGCGTTCCCAAGATATAGGCATCGCGCCCGTAGAAGCCGAACTCGTGGGCGTTGCGCAAGGCATCCGTGCGGACGGCGCACAGTAGGTTGTAGGTATGCGAAGTAAGCGGGATGGTTCGCCTGGAGCTTTCGGTCTTAGGAGCTTTCAGGTAGAAGCCGCCTTCTCCGTTTCCTAGGGCGTGGTTTACCGTTATCGTGCTGTTCTCGTTCAGGTCGCTCCATTTAAGGGCGCATATCTCGCCACGGCGCATGCCAGTGGTGAGCGCCAACTCGATGGCAATGCCCAGGGGTGCGGGCTGTGCCCTGCGAGCGAGGTCGAGCATGCGGCTGCGATCCGTCCGCGTAAGCGCGTTGATAGGCGTCTTTACGCGCTTGGGCGGCTTGCAGAAGTTGCAAGGGTTCTTCACTATCAAATCCTGCGCCAGGGCCCAGTTAAGCGCCTGCTTGAGAAGGCGGAAGGGCTTGGCCACGCTTTTGGGTGCGTAGCCGTCGGCCGTCATGTTCGCCATCATCTTGCTTACCGCCGGTATGTTCACTTCGCTTAGCTGCTCGACGTCCAGGTACTTGCAAATCAGCTTCACGCTGTGCCGGTAGTCGCGCATAGTCGCTGGCTCTATGACCTTGCTGCTTTCCTTGTGCTCCAAGAATGCGTCCAGGAACTCGCGCACGGTTATCTGCGTGACCGACGCCATCCCTTTTCGCTCGAGTTCGAGGATAAGCTCGTCACGCGCCTTAGCGGCCTGCTTTTCCGTCCGCGCCGTGACGTAGTGGTAGGTGCGCACAAGCTCTCCAGTCATGGGGTCCTTGTGCGAGAGGGTTATCTCCCACGTGTCCCCGTCACCGCGCCTTCTCATGCTCCTGCTTGTGTACTTCATCTTTCAATCCCTTCTTCCATGAAGTTTTCCACAGCATTTGGAGCGGAAATGGTGCCACCAATTGTGCCACCATTCGTGCCGCCAAAATGCCACCATTTCCTGATTGGAAGAGGTGAAAAACGTGCAAATCATAGGAAACAGTGATTTGTAAAAACACGTCCCCTACACATCCGACCTGGTATTTTGAAAACAGAGATTTCAGAGATTTGGATTACAAGGAACCCTGATTCCCTCATAACCCGGAGGTCGTTGGTTCAAATCCAGCCCCCGCGACCACTTGAACAGGGCTTTTGCAAATCGCAAAAGCCCTTTATTATTGCCTTTGGGACAAAAAATGTGACAAAGCCAATTAGCTTCAAGCTACAGCAGTACTAGTTGCCCTCTATTGCATCGCTTTCGGTAACCCTGTGTATGGCCATGTCGAGGTTGCGACGATTATTGGGCCGCTTCATGGTTCGCGATCGCCTCCTTCACTCGCTCGTATTCCCTGGCGACAAGGTAACCTTCCGCCCGCGCATTGTCCGCGGCAAGATTCAGGCGTTCGTCCATCATCTTGCCTATGCAGGAAACGATGGCTTCGCCAACGCGCTGCGAAGGGATGCCCTCGTAAACCGTCATGTCGTTTGCTCGGGGTCGCTCTATTACGGTAAGCCCATCGGAGAGCGTCTTCTTGCGGTGCCGATGGGGCGTTGCGACATACATGTGCGCGGGGTTGGTGGGGGCCAGCCGCAGCATCGCGATGACCGATTCGCCGAACAGGTAGGCATCTTCTCCCACGGATGCAACAGATATCGCATACGGGTCGTACTCGTGGGGGACGTAGCGGGCAAGGCGATACAGCCCGTGCGACACGTGTTTCAGTTTCCCGCGATGGGCAAGCTTGGCCAACTCTACGGTGGGAATGCCCAGCCTGCTCGCGTCCTTGGTAGAAATGAGGTAGTAGTTGTCCACTGCGCATTCGTATATGTCATCGTAGTAGGTCATGGCAAAACTATACCGATTTTGGTATTGTTTTGTCAACATCGCAAGGAGCGAAACTTCTATCAGGTCCAGGTGAATGCAAACACCGTGGTGTAGAAGCGCGCAGGGCGATAGATATGTCGCATGGCTCTATCCTTCCACCGAGACGGTGTCGATGGTCAGTTCGACGCGCGAACCCGCCAATTCGATGGAAAGGGGCGCATCCTGTGCGTTTTCATGTGGCGTTTGCACAGGTTCGCCATTGCAGGTGTAGCACAGAGTGCGGCGCCCAAGTTTTCCGCGTGTAGCTGCCGCGAATGGAGTGCCGTCGGTTATGCGCACAATGGACGTGGCGCCTATTTGGTTGATGTCGAGCCTGCCGGTGACGCCAGTGGCGATTGTCTCCAAGTCGCCTGCAGTGTCTATTTCCAGGTGCCCTGCAACTCTGTTCAGATGTAGACGCTTTAGGTAACCAGCCAGTTCAATATCCATGGAGGCGTCGGCGATAGTGCATTCATCGGCGTTCATTTCTATCTCGACCGAATCTGCATACGCAACAGGTGCCTCGATAACAATATCGAGCTCGCTGCGGGCAATCGAATCGGCAACAACTCCAGTGTTCTTAATGTCGATGTCGAAGTTTCGCCCCTGCGGGTCCAAGTAAACCTTGAACGCCCTGTCGAGGTCGGTAATTGTCTCCGACTGCAGCGCGACCGTGACCTTTTCGGAATCTATGCAGGCAAAACGAATGGTTCTGGCGCAACCTGCATGTATGTCCAGCCTCAGCGGCTCGGCGATGTCGACGGATGTCGCGCTTTCGAAGCACGGATGCTTTTCACCTGCTTCTTCAGACCCAGCGTTTAGCAGTAGTTCATCAGCGGAGATGCCAAACAGGCGGGAAATGGCAACGAGGTTTTCTACGTCGGGCATGCCGACACCCGTTTCCCATTTCGTAACAGCCTGGCGGGAAACACAAAGCTGCTCGGCTAGCTGCTCCTGCGACAATCCGCGCTTGGTGCGCAGTTCCTTTATCTTTGTTCCGATATCCATGGCCCACTCTCCTCAATGTCATTGGCTGCCATAAACATATCGTGAGCCTTGCTTGCCGTAGCAGCCAGCAACACCTGTTTGCAAACACCTTGTTTATTGCTACGTATCGTGGCAAATATCGCAGTTGAGGTCAAACCGCCGAAGAGCGCACACCTCGTCCCGGGGTATGCCAGCGGTCAGTGTCTTTACGGCGCTTAAGCCGCTCATAACCCGGAGGGTTCGAGCGACGGCGCAACGCGCCGGCAAAACAGTCCAGTGGACTGTTTTGAGCGAGAACGGGTGAGCTTTAGCGAACCCCTGGAACGTAGGTTCATTACGGGTTTAAGCTTTGCGAAACCCGCAACAGCGAGAGTCAAGGCTGCCCGATGGGCCGAGCGGGTTGTTGCGCAGCAAGAACCCGCGCAGCCTTGACGCGAGCTAAATCCAGCCCCCGCGACCACAATCAAGCCCCTGACCTGGTAAAACAGGCAGAGATTTTCGTTTGCCACTAGCTTGACACCAACGTTGCCACCATTTTGCCACCAAGAACATTTGTTCAACAGGCAAAAGGGACTCAAAAAAGCACCTCGCTCCAATATCAGTACATCATGTATGCACCATACGATATTCGAACCCTTCCCTTCGATGTGCGCAGACTTGCTTGCGACTATCGAAGAAACCCTAGCAGCGACGAAGAAGAATGAATATGGTTTGCCTGCCCTGAAAAAGGAGAGAAGGCATGGAAAGACAAGACAACAACACTCAGAACGAAAACGAAGGCAGGATCCTTACCCTTTATGAAGCGGCGGATTACCTTCGCACTTCATATTCCACGGTATCGTCTTGTTGCCGATGGAGAACTGAAGGCTTTCAAGCTCCGCTTTGGGTGGAGAACAAGCGAGGCGGCGTGCGATGCCTTCGTCAAAAAGCAATTTGCAGAACGAGAAGCCACACGCAAAACGGTAGAAAAGTAAGTGGCCCATCTTTCGAATACGCTCATTACCAACCAAATACCTTTACGACTTTGCCAGATGCGCTTGTGGATGTTCTGGTGGACAGGCGAGCTGGCAGGAATGGTTGGGCGGTAATGACCACGCTCTGCAAGATGACGTTCGTCGATGGACGCTTTGGCGTGATAGCGGCCAAGAGGGTATCGGAACAGACAGGGCTCATCCTTGCTCAAGTGGCGCGTGGGATGAGAGAACTAAGGCAAAGAGGGATCATCGCCCCAGTGCTACGAAAGAACAGGCTGGGTTACAGGTATCCAGACAAGTCTTGCTGCTGCCATGTAGCCCAATATTGCATCTGCAAAGACATATGGGAAAAGGTTGAGCTCAAGCCTCCAAAGACCTAACTGCGACTACCCTCAAGCTCTTCAAAGACTTGGTAAAACTCATCCTCTGGCATGAGTAGTTTTGCCCCTGCGGCACAGGCTGCACCAGTTCCATTTCCTATCCTGCTTATGGTTCTATCGTATGTTTCCACTAACACCGGAAGGATGCACGCACCCTACATTCAATAACCAATCTTTTCTCTCGGATACTTTACTGGCAGCGATCGAAGTGCAGGGATTGTTCAACCTTGACTTCTTCCACCTTGGCGATGCGGTGGAGGCGTCGGCGGACAGCCCGCATGTGGTGAGATTGTTGCGCGCAAAGGTTTTCCTTGAAACCCGCCATGGACGGGGCTATCAGAATGTTTCGCTCGACAGACGAGCATCAGTCGGGCAAATTGACATAGTGCGGGGTGGAGCAGTCTGGTAGCTCGTCGAACTACAAGCCTATTATTTACTCTTTTGGAATTGGAATATATTCAACAATATCTTCCTCTGAGCAATTCAAGTAATCACATAAGGCAGCAATTGCCTGAGACAATGCAAAACCATTAGACATTCTAAGAACCTCCGTAGGGGACAATATGCCTCTTTGAACCAAATCGGACATGGTAAGGTTGCGTTCCTTTAGAGTTTCATATAAAGGGTTGTAAGACGCAGTCACTTCTTTATTGTTTGCCATATTCTTTCCGCCTTCCATAACCTATTTTTTGCGCTTCGGCCAGCATCCTAGCTACTTTACGCGTGTAATTATAACAAGCAGCGTCATTACGGCCACAACGGCCGAAAATACGAACGACGCCTGATACGGTAGGGCGGCCGCAAGACTTCCCGCAGCAACCAAAGGGCCCAGTGCAGACATGCAGAACACCATGATGGCTGTGCCAAAAGTGGCGGCAACCTGACGCGTGATGACCGAAGCGGAACTGCCGTGTGCAACGAGTGGGCCTTCGAGCCCTGCAAGCGCGAACGTGGTCAGTGGGCCGACAAGACCAGACACACCAATGCCGCGCAGCGTTTGATAGGCTGACAGCAGCCAAAGCGGCGTCGTTTCGTCGACAGGTACGCTAAGCGCCGAACCAACCACCAAAAACGTACCGAACACGAGCGCAGCAAGACGGGGTGATGTTTTGTCGGCTAGTACGCCAGACAACGGGTTCACAATCATCGCCGTAAAGACGGTTGGCAGCAGAACAAGCCCTGTGTCGAGCGATGTTCCGCCTTGCAAATCCTGCACGAAGAGGGGAACAACCAACGAGGTTCCCATATATGAACCGAACAGGAGTACCGACGCCAGCAGACCGCCAACGAACCTGCGCGACCGGAAGATACGCATGTCCATAAGCGGCTGATTGACACGCGACTGACGACGCACAAACAGCACGAGACACACGGCACCTACTGTTATCGGCGTCCACACCCATGCGCTTTTCAAACCGTAGCTACTTGCTTGAGACAGGCCTAGCAGCACGCCGCCGAACCCAAGCGTCGAGAGGAGGAACGAAGGCGTTTCGAAATGGTCATCACTGCTTTCACCCGAACGCTGAACGAACAGGATTGCAAGCACGAGCAAGGCCGCAGACAGCGCCAGCAGCAACAAGAAAAAGCTGCGCCAGCCCAGCGCGTAGTCCATGAATCCACCGACCATGGGCCCGATGGTTGGAGCAAATCCGAGCGCCATTCCCGCAATACCCATAGCCGTAGCTTGGCGGCCGGGAGGAAACGCAGTCATGACAATCGTTTGCATCTTTGGAATGAGTAGGCCGACCGAAACAGCTTGCAGAATGCGCCCCAGTAGCATGGTGAAGAATTCGGGTGCTATGAAGTCGACAAGCGATCCCGCTGCAAACAGGCTGAACCCAAGGACTGCATAGCGCCTGTCGTCGAGTTTGCGCATGAGGAACGTCGCAATGGGGACCGCCACGCCCAGCATGAGCATATAGCCAGTTGTGAGCCATTGTCCCACGTCAACTTGGACGCCGAGTTCGGCCATAGTCGACGGCATCATGGCGTTAAGGCCCGTCTGGGACATGTTGCCAAGCGCCGACCCAATGGTCACGAGCGCGAACAGCACGTACGCACTTGTGCGTGATGCGGTCCGATTGTTCGTGTTTGGGGTTTTCGTCATAAGCCTATGATAATAACCTACACAGCAGAATTGTCGAATCGGCTGTAGGTGCCAACACGCTCGAGGATTTCCTACGCAGTAAAGTGCAACTATTCACTAAGGATAAATGAAGGCAGCACAAATACCATTACAACCGCTGTGTTCGCATGTGCAGAGATTGTTGGAGAAATTGATTTTCTTGAAACAACATGCGCACGGTGCTAGAACGTCATTTCGCCTTATGGGCGAACACATAGTGCGGGGTGGAGCAGTCCGGTAGCTCGTC
>JAFUCE010000142.1 GCA_017459805.1 Eggerthellaceae bacterium | reverse complement strand
TCGTAGTAATTGATGTATTCGAAACAGCGCTTATTCATACAAGCTTGACAATAGTTATAATCGGCTGCGTTATTCTTTTTTACCAAAGCATATTTTAAGGAGACACCATGGCTTCAGATGTTAAAGATTTGAAATTGAGCGACGCGGGAGTAGCGCGCATACTGTGGGCAGACCGCGACATGCCCGTTTTGGCAAGCATTCGTGAACGCTTTGAGCGCGAAAAACCCCTTGACGGTGTGCGCATAGGTGCTTGCCTGCATGTCACCACCGAAACTGCTAACCTCATGCGCACCTTGGTTGCAGGAGGAGCGCAGGTGGTGCTGTGCGCTTCAAACCCCCTGTCGACCCAGGACGACACGGCAGCGGCGCTTGTTCAAGAATACGGCATCGAAGTTCACGCTATCTGCGGCGAAGACACCGAAACTTATTACAAGCACGTGGATGCCGTTATCGATTCAAAACCCCAGATCACCATGGATGACGGCGCAGACGTGGTCGGACGCATTCATGAAAGCCGTCAGGATGTGCTTGAACACATTATTGGAGGCACCGAAGAAACAACCACGGGCGTGGTGCGCCTCTCTGCCATGGCCGCTGACGGATCCTTGCGCTATCCCATTATTGCGGTCAACGATGCCAAGACCAAACACTTTTTCGACAATCGCTATGGCACGGGCCAGTCGACACTTGACGGCATTATTCGTCTGACGAATCGTTTGCTTGCAGGGCGTACTTTCGTGGTATCTGGTTATGGCTGGTGCGGAAAAGGTTTGGCCAAGCGTGCGCAAGGGATGGGCGCGCAGGTTGTTGTGTGCGAAATTGACCCAACCGCGGCTCTTGAAGCGTATATGGATGGCTTCCAGGTAATGCCACGCGAAGACGCAGCACGCGTGGCCGATGTGTGGTGCACGGTAACAGGAAACATGAACGTTATCGATGAAGTTTGCTACGCCAACATGAAGGACGGTGCCATTATTTGCAACTCGGGGCACTTCAACAGCGAAATCAACATTCCTTGGCTTGAAGAAAATGCGGTGAAAAAGGAAAGCCTTAAGCCCATGGTGGACGAATACACCCTTGCTGATGGGCGCAAGATTGTGCTTTTGGCCGAAGGGCGCTTGGTAAACCTTTCGGGTGCGGAAGGTCACCCCGCCAACGTTATGGATATGAGCTTTGCCAACCAGGCGCTTTGCGCAGAATACATGGTCAAAAACGCAAAGAATATGGAAGCGGGCGTCTACGTGGTACCCGAAGACATCGATGCAGAAATTGCGCGTCTTAAGCTTGAAACGCTGGGTATTGCCATAGATACACTAACCCCGGAACAGGAGGAATACCTGAACTCCTGGAATTTGGGAACGGTGTAGGAAAATACTGCTATAATAGCCAAGCCGCAAATCGGGACGTGGCGCAGTTTGGTAGCGCGCTTGCTTTGGGAGCAAGATGTCGCAGGTTCAAATCCTGTCGTCCCGACCACGCGGGCGTAGTTCAATGGTAGAACCGGAGCCTTCCAAGCTCCTGACGCGGGTTCGATTCCCGTCGCCCGCTCCAGAAATCTTTCAACAAAGTGGCGCTTTCATTAGGCATAAACCCATCTACACAGTAGAGGGAATCGAACCGATGAGGTGGAATTCCGTTAAGCAAACGTGCCATACGGCACGTTTGTAGGAATTCGCACGCATGCGCTTGCGACAAGTGGTAGAGCGAGAACATAGTGAGCGCGGGATTCCCGTCGCCCGCTCCAGAAATTGTTCAACACAGTGG
>JAFUCE010000141.1 GCA_017459805.1 Eggerthellaceae bacterium | reverse complement strand
TAGCTTACTGTATTTTCGTCGGAACCAAGCGTAACTTCAACATCCATGGTTTCTGTTCCGCGCACAATGGTGACCGTAACCGTTTCCCCTGGATTATGCGCACGAATCTGACCGATGAGGTCGGTCGAAGAATCAACGGTCACGCCGCCAATCTTGATGATAATGTCACCTTGTTCAAGACCGGCCGCTTGGGCACCGCTGTCGTCATACACCTTATTGATGTAGGCACCCGAATTTGAGCCGAGGTCGTAGCGGTCGGCAATGTCTTTGTCGATGGTGGTTGCCGAAACACCCAGCTGTGCATGCGTCGGCGTTTTACCATCAATGATTTGTGTGGCGATATTCATGGCGTAGTCCACCGGAATAGCAAAACCAACACCTGAGTAGCTGCCTGAATAGCTTTCAATAACTGAATTAATGCCGATGAGCTTACCGTTTTCGTCCACAAGCGCTCCACCCGAATTACCGGGGTTAATGGCCGCGTCGGTTTGAATCATGTTGGAATAAATGGACGGTTGCACCTGCTGGCCATAGCTGTATATGCTGCTGTTTTGAACCACCACGGTGCGGCTGGTAGCTGAAACAATGCCAGTTGCGACACTTTGTTCCAAGCCAAAGGGAGAGCCGAGCGTCATAACCCATTGGCCTGGCTTAAGGCCATCTGAACTGCCAATTTCCACGGGAACCAAATCATTTGCTTCTACTTTAATAACGGCCAAGTCGCTTGATTCGTCGGTACCAACCACCGTAGCTTCGCGTTCTTCGCCGCCAACCGTTGCCATAAGCTTGGATGCACCTTCCACCACATGGTAATTGGTCAGGATATAACCATCCTTTGAAATTACGACGCCGCTTCCCAGCCCTGAAAGGGTTTCGGAATCGGTGCTGCCACCGCCCCAGAAGCTGCTGTAGTCGTTGGCTGCTTTCGCGTATACATCGATACCAACAATGGAAGGCAGCACTTTGCTTGCCACAGCTTCGGCCAGGCTTTCAGTATTATTGTTTTCGGCCTGAACGGTGGTATTCGTGTCCGAGCCAAGTACCACGGTACCGCCTTCGGAAACGGTTTCGGTAACAACGGGCTTTGCAAAGAAGCCGTTTGCGCCCAGCACGCCTGTCCCAATGGCGAAGGCGCAAGCTGCACCTAAAAAGCCCAGGGCAAAAGTTTTAAGTCCGCCGCCACCCTGTTTGTTGGCCTTGGCTGCCTGTTTGGCTGCCGCCTTGGCCGCGCGCGCTTGCTGCTTTTGTTGTGCCTTAGTGGGGGCTGCAGGAGCGGCGTAGGTTGCATTCTGTGCCGTGGTTGCCGCGGGTGCTGTTGTCGCGGCAGAAGCTGTGGGTGTTGCAGGTGCTGTTGTTGCAGAACTTGCTGTTGCAGCAGGTGCAGCTGCTACAGGTGTTGTGGCTGCCATGGGTGTTGTTGCTGCAGGTGCCACATTTGCAGCAGGTGTTGTAGCTGTCGTAGATGTTGCAGGTGCCACAGTTCCCGCAGGTGTCGTTGCTGCAGGTGCCGTATGGGCAGCCGGATTAGTGGTTTGCGAAGCAGCATGAGCACCCTGCGCTGCGGGCGCAGGTGATGCAGCAGGTGCTTGCTGTCCACTTCCCGCTTGATCGAGCCCATTTTTGGCTAACCATTCCTGCCAATTGATGTTTCCATTGTTTGAGTTGCTTGCCATAACAAAGCTCCTTCTACATACCTAAAGTCAAGAGTAACTCTAGCATGCAAAAGGAGCATTTTGTTGTTTTTCCACGAAGCCGTTATCGTCACGACATTTTCTTTTCAGCTTTCTTTAAGTTTGCCTCGATGCCGTGATAACGCCAACTTCCTAAACGTCTTCCATCTTACGAATTCTTCAAGCGCAGGCGCACCCCCAAAGCTATGCCCGCCAAGCCCAGAAGCGCCAGCACACTCAAGGGTACTAATGGTGCACTGTCGGCCGTCTTGGCTGTTGAGGCTGGCGTAGTCCCTGAAGTAGAAGGCGTCTTGCCATCGTTCTTCGGGCTGGGGTTCGACACGGGTTCCCACTGGGCCACCAGCGTGATTTCGGAACCGTCGCCGTATTCCAGGAAGTAGTCCATGAAATCAGCAGTGCTCGTGAAAATCATGTCATTGCCGTTTGCATCTTTCAAGTAGCTACCATCGGGCAGCTTGGCCTTGAAGCCTGTGAACTTGTAGCCATCGCGGGTGAAGGAGTTGCTACTCGAGACCGCACTGGAATCCTCGCCCGTGAAGTTTTGGGCATCCATGCTGCCGCTACCGCCGTTAGCGTCGTACTTCAGTGTATATTTCCAGGCCGTCCACTTGGCCTTGTAGGTTACGTTGCCATCGGCATCCACTTCGCGGTCCCAGCCGTTAAAGGTAAAGCCAGGGCGCGTAGGCGGATCGGGAGGCGTGGGTTCGGTGCCGTCCTCATTGAATGGCGTGGTCACTTGAATGACACGGCCAGTTGCCGGGTCGATATAGGTAACCGTGGGCAGTTTTTCGTAGAGGGGCGTGAACACTACGTTGCCCGTTACAGCCACACTGGTGGGATCGTCGGTCTCGCCAGTTTCAGTCGTACCATCCTTCTTGGTAATTACGTAGGTATACTTACCTGTGAACTTGTAGCCTTCATCGGGCGTAACGGTGTTACCGCCCTTGGCATCCTCGCCGTAGGGCACGCCCGTCTGGTCGCCATTGCCGTCGCTCTTGCCGTTGGAGCCGTTGGTGAAAACGACGGTGAAGGTGTCGCGCTTATAAACAATCTGATCCTCGATGTCGCCACTTGTACCCGTTACGGTCTCGCCTGTACTCTTTGCCTTGTGTGGGGTGTATCCCTCTACATCGGGCGCATCCCAGTCATCGAAGGTCTGGTTGCCCCAGGCGGGCCAGGTAATCTCGCCGGTGTCGGGGTTAACTTCGCCAACGCGCGAGAAACCAAGCGTCTGAGTGCTAACCAGTGGGTTGCCGTCCGTGCCGAGCACAGGTGTGCCGTCCTCGTAGACGTGTGTAATCGTCTTGGTCACGGACTCGGTTTCGGTATTTTCGACGGTCGTAGGCGTGTAGGTGCCCGTGGCCGTTTCACCGTACTCGTCGGTGGCACGCACCGTGGCCGACGTGGGTGTACCCACGAAGTCCGGGTCTGTGGGCGTGAAGGTTACCTCGCCGGTGGTGGTATCGATGGTGTAGGTACCCACCTCGTTGCCGTCGCTGTCGTAGGCGGGCAGCTTATCCACCACGTTGCCTTCGCCATCTATGAGCTCGTACTTCTTGATCTCGCCGGTGCCCTTGGTGAAGGGAGGTGTGCCCTTCTGAGTGGCGCCCTTGGGACCGAAGGTGGCCTTGTGGGAACCCTCGGGCGGGTTGGGCGAGTAAACCACGGTTACGTCTTTAACCTGATCCTTGGTGTCGTAGGTGAGCTCCGGGAAGCCTGTCACAAGCTCGCTCGAGGGGTTCCAGCCGTCGATCTCGGGGCTTTTCACGTCGGCAATCGTCTCGGTAAGCTCCCAGTCGCCCCAGATGGGCTCGTGAGTGTCGGGGTCAAGACCCGTGGCCTTGCGGGTGAAAGTTGCCGTTTGGGTCAAGTCCGCTGAGGCCTCGGATCCATCCGTGGAATAGATGTAGTGGATGGTGCGCGACACATCTTCGGTCTCGGTGTCATCTATCACATGCGGCTGATACTTGGCATCCACCTCAAAGCCATTCTTGTCGGTGGCACGCAGCTTCGCCGGCTGCGGATCGCCCACAAAGTCGTCGTTGGGCTTGAAGGTTACGGTGCCGTCACCGTTAAGCGTATAGGTACCAATCTTGTTACCCTCGGCGTCGAGCGCATCAACTGTCTTTTCGTCGGTTGGCTTGCCAGTAGCGGGATCAATCAGCTTGATAGTGTTAGTGTCGATGTCGGCCGTGCCCTTCTCGAAGGAGGGCTCGCCCGTCTGTTCCTCGCCCTTCAGGCCCCAAGTCTCGTCGTCTTTTGGCGTGGGCGGGTTCTGCGTGTTGGTGACGGTGCCCTCGTTAAGCGCCTTGTCTTCATCGCTGTAGACGGGCAGCTCGTAGTTTTCCAGCTGCGTTTCCTTCACGCTGTAAACGGCCTCGTGCACGGTCGTGCCATCGCCCACGTACTTGGGAATGTTGTGCCAAGTGAAGGTCGTGGTTACCTTGCCGCCTTCGGAGCCGTTCTTGGCTTCGAGGGTGCCCACCTCGTCGTCACTGGACTTCACGTAGGGCACGGCCGCAGCGGGCTGGAGCTTCAAATCGCCCTCGTCGGTGACTTCCGCATCGCTTTCGTAGAGCGTCCAGGCGGCCTTCAGTTTGTCAGGGTCGACATCGTCACCATGCTCGGTGGCGGGCGCATCGTCCCAGATCTTGGTCACGGTAACGTCGGTGAGTGCCAGCTCGTTTTTGAGCTTACCCTCGTAGGTGAGCACCGCAACATCGCCAATCATGGCCCATTTCGTCTCTTCCAACTCGGTCGCATTAACCTCATCGGCAGCCGCGGTATAGCCCACAAGACCTTCTGCTTCCTTGTCCTTCTCGACGGGCTGCGTGCCAGCCGCATCGAGCGTCTCGCGAACAACATAGGTGATAGTCTTGCCGTTCGCATCCACCTTCACCAGCTCGTTAAGCCAGTAGGTAATGCCATTGCTCGCCTCGTATGATCCGTATTCCTTATGCTCGTAGGTAACGCGCTGGCCGTGCTCGTCCGCCAGCGGGATGTCGGCAAGATTCGTGATAATCTCGACGTTTTCCTGGTCGGTCTCGTAGACCTCCATATCGCCCCAGGTAACCGTCTGCGTCTCGTCGGTGGCATCGGCAGCGAGTTTCTGCGGAGGAAGGATGTCCTTGGTAACTACCTTGCCGTCGACAACTGCGTCGATGTGCAGCCAAATATCTTGACGGGTGTTGAACTGGTTCTTGAAGTCGACCCAGGTCTTTTCGCCTTTCACGACCACGGCCGGCACATTGGAGATTTCGCCGCCGTAGGTGGTCTTGGTGGTGTTCGCGTCCTTCGAGAAGACCGACATGAAAGCGTTCTTGGTCTTGTTTTCCTGCTGGATCATCGCGGTAGCTGCAACATAGTCCTTGACCGACGCCGCAGCCCAGACATGGTTGTCGTAGTAGCCGGCGTGCTCGCCCTCAATCGTCGGCACCACGCCGGGCGCCTCGGCCGCCGAGTTGTCGTAGCCTTCCTTCGACCAGCCAGCCGGTGCTTCTTCCGTTACGAACCAGTAGTTGCGCTCAACGTGGTTCGCGTTGTGCGCGGCGGGCTCAGTTTCGATGGGCAGCGCAGGCCATCCGAGCGACTCCACGCCCTCGGCCGGATATCTGATCTTCCACACCTCGTTGCCACGAGAGATGTCACCGCCATCTTCGAGCACGGTCACGTAGTTCGCGTATTTGGTCTCGTTCGCAACCGTGAAGGTCTGCTTGACCGAATCCGGATCCGTCCCATTGCCCATGGCGAAGTTCACGCCGAACTGGACGGTCACCGGATACTTCGTGTCATCGGTCCCTACGAATTCATTGCCCTTCAGGACTTGCGGCAGCGTGACGAGCGGATTACCGCCCGCGTCCTTTGCAACCGTCTCGAGCGTGTTGTTGGCGTTGAGCACGTACTTGGTGCCGTCGTCCGCCGTGTACTCCGTGCCGTTGATGGAGAAGTGCGTATCCGTGTAGACCGCATGCCCCTCGGCGTCGATGTCGGTCTGAACCGGCAGCGTCACGTCGGTGAAGATGTAAGCGTAGGGCACAGCCGTCAGCTCGAGCTTGGTGGGCTCTTCGTCGCCCTTCCAGATCTTGTAGAAGTAGTAGTCGGCCGTGAAGTCCACGTGAATGTGCCGCGGATCCTGGACATCGGTAAACGTTACATCCACCGTGCCATCTGCGTTCATCTCGAAGGTGATGCCATCGACCGTTTTTGTGCCGGCCGTGCCGGGCGTAAGGCCCAGGTCCTTGAGCGTATAAGTCTTCGGACTCTTCAGCCCGGCTCCACCAATCTGGAACTCCTTGATGCGGTAGCCTTCCTCGGGAACTGCGGTCACGGTTGCCTCGGCACCCCTGCCCATGGTAACAACGCCTTCCTTGGCAACAGGCTTGCATTCATCGTTGATCTTGTAGCTCTCCAGGTAGATGCCGCCGCCCGTACCGTGAGTCTGTTCGATGTAGGTAAAGAGTGTGGTGTCGAACAAAGTGGTGACAACAGTTCCCTGGCTGGATGCAGAGCCCGACCAGCGGAGCTTGCTGGACTTTGCATCTAGGAGCACGGCAAAGCCCGTATCGAAGGTATCGTCATCTGCGCGCTCGGTAGCCCAGGAGCCATCGCCGAGCAAGTTGAAAACATCAGCTCCAGTCGCAGTGCTAGGTAATCCAAGCTGTGCGTAAACCTGCCACTTCGGGCTCATGCTCGTGTACGGAGCTGTAAGCTGCCCATTCTCATTCCAAGGCACTCCGTTGGGGAAAGTGATCATCGTCTGCGCGTCATTTGCATTGTTCGACACATTGAACAGGGCTTTGTCCCACGTGCCGTCTTTGTCGCGGTAATTGACGATGCCTATCGAACGGAAATTAGTTCCATCCGCATGAGGGCCGCCCCCACCGGTAATGTTCAAGGGAGAGCTCAAGGCAGCATCATACGGACCAACGGGAACCCACCCGGTGTTGAGGGTAGTTCCGCTTGCATGGTTATACTCAGGGACAAGCGCATAGGACTGGGACCCGGAAACAATCTCCAGACCTTCCGCAAACTCAAGGCGGTCATCGCCTGTCGACTTGCGGCCCCACACGTTTTGATAGCTCATAAGGTCAAGGTCGTAGGCCGAGTAGGAGATCGTGCCCTCGACTTCTTTGCCGTCGACATCCGTCACCTGGACCTCGATGTCCACATGCACGCCTGTAGCGCCACGCGGCATCTTGTCCTGGGAGGAAGCGTCTATATTGGGCTGGCTAACCTTGCCCGCAAGCTGGGCGCGCACCTCATCCGCGGTCTTCGCAACACCGAGGTCCTGTGTGATGTAGTTGCCCTCGCCATCGATGATTGCCGTGGAGGCAGCCATGCTGTTACCGTTCTGGACAGCGACTATCGCTTCTGTATAAGTGTAGGAAGAGCCATCCTCAGCTTTCAATATCCGAGGATGATCCTCGTCCACAGTAAATGTCGTCTCGATGTCGACATGGTCGACGATGATAACGAGGTTTCCTCGCACACCCGAGGGCAGAGTGACAGCCTCCGGGTAGACAATCTTATATAGATAGGGAACATTATAGTCACTGGCCTTAATCTCATTCGTATTGCCTGTTTCGCTGGCAGCATCTGTAAAGTTGTCATGGAAACCCTTGAGCGGGCCGACATAGGCAATAGCCGTATTCCGTCCTTCCTGGCCGACCCACTTGCTGATACCTTTTTTTTGCCCCATCGGGTCGGTCTCAGGCACCCTGCCATTGGCATCCCTCAGCGATGCGCCCGCGGACGACGTCGCCACCCAATGGAAGGGAGAACCTTCGGGGATGTCGATGATGTAGGTAGAAGTCGCGGTCCACCTGATCCTTGTAACGTCAATGTAAGTGTCACCATAAGGAAGCGGGCTAGCGAAGGTGTCCGAATCATCGTCGAGCGACGTTCCGTTTTGAAGCCCCGATCTGGCAGTACCGCCACGGTAGACGGCTTTATTGCCCAGTACGTCCGTATAACCCGCTGGTGCCGTACCTGCTCGTACCGCCTCGCACTCCTTGCACGCCTGCTCGTTCTTCTTGCCAATGTCCTTGGCATACGCCAGCGTTTCGTGCGCACTCCAGGCACTCACACCTGCCACAGCCATCAATGCGGCTATAAGTAGCGCCGTCAGAAGCCTTGCGTTCAAAACTCTTTTTGCCCCCATTTTGCTTCCTATCACAAGTTTTCCCTTCAACAAAACTATAAGTTTCAATTAATCAAGCTTATATTTGCCGTATGTGTATATCCAGTTTGCTTTCCAAAACTAAAACCTTAAGTACCTTATACGTTACGCATGCACAACGAAATGGGCCCGCAGGGGTACCCACATTAAGTATGAAGCATGAGATACCCTTCTGTAAAGGAAAAAATCGGCAATTAGCAGGGATTTATGTGCCTTAGTCCCCTTCGAAGCAAGCATCCTGCAAGCATTATGCACGCCCTTGAAATCCACGGCGCGCATCCTTGCAATCGAACGGCGTATTACAGCCAAATCCTTCTCTGTTAGGTGACATGCGCCAGTCGGGGTCGTGTGTTCAGGATGCTATACTAACAATGCAATAAGGCTTTGCTCTTGGCGCAATAACTTCTTTGGAGGAGCAAAATGGTTTGCAAAACAAAAGGGATCCTGTCCATTCTGTTTTCGCTGCTGTTGGCGCTTCAGCTTGCCCCAACTGCAACGCTTGCACAAGGCATCGTGAAAACACCAAATCTTGCGAATCGCGTGCCCATCGAGCGCCTGCTTGCCGCAGGCGACTACGCAGAAGGCGAGGCCATCGCGGTCGTGCGCGGTTCGACGGACGAGCTCGAGATGAGCGAGCAGTTGGCCACCGTGGGGTCTGACGCTCTCGAGCAGGCCGTTGCTGCCGTCGCTGCTAGCGACTACGCCGCGGCCGACGAAATCGGCGACCGTGTCACTGTCGCGGACGACAAGACCTTTCGCATCGAGGTCGTGCGCGACCCGTCGCGTACCACCGAGCAGATCTTGCGCGACCTCTACGCCGACCCGCGCGTCGTGGCCGCCGAACCCAACTATACCGTGAACGTTTCCAACCTCGAGGGCGCCGACACCCAGCAGAGCAGCGCCTACACTATCACCAGCCCGGCGGACCGCGGCGCGCAGGCGGTCGCCGCGGCAGAAAATCCCGCAGACCTTACGCCCTACCTGTGGTATGCGGACGACTCGCTTTCCACCGCCGCCACGCCACTTTCGCCCGGGACGGGCTACAGCCTCAACGTCCCCGGCTGGGTCGAGGGGCGCACCGATGCGAACGCGCCGGCCAATGCTTCGGGTACCGTATGCATCATGGATACGGGGCTTGACGACACGCACCCCGACCTTAAGGGCGTGCTCTACGAGTTCACTCCCGAGCAGCAGGCCAAGTACAACTGCGGCAAATACGGCGTCAACGCGAGCGGCGACGACATGCCGCGCACCTGCACGACGGCATCCCTCGCACATGGCACGCACGTCGCCGGCATCGTGGCGGCCCAATGGAATGGCTTCGGCACTTCGGGCATCGCCAACGGCGCGAAGATCTTCGCAGTGCGCATCTTCGGCGGCAATGGCAGCGAACAGACCGAAGACGGCGTGCTCAGCGGATTCCAGTTCCTTATCGACGTCGCCAAGGAAACCAACCTCAAGGTTGTCAACTGCTCGTGGGGCACCCTGCAGCCGGCCTTCGCCTACACGGCGATGATCGAAGAACTTGGCAAGCTGGGCGTCAACACGGTAATTGCCTCGGGCAACCGCAACGTCGACCTCGACGAAACGATTGAAGTGGGCGGCATGGTCAACAACAGCCCCTATGCCGTTACAGTGGACTGCGCGATGGCTAACGGCAAGCGTTCCGACTTCACCTGCTGGGGCCAGGCTTCCACCGACGTGTTTTCGCCGGGGACGAACGTCATCTCCACAATGCCGGAGGCGGTGACGCTCGAAAGGAACGGCCAGATCCACAGCAATACGCTCTTCACAAGCTTTTACCCCGAGGCAACAGCCGCTAAAGATATGGTTTCTGTGGGCGGCATGGAGCGCTTCGATGGCGCGCAACCCAAGGTGCTCTTCTACAGCGAAAACCCCGTATTCAACGCCGATGCGCGCCAGATCGGTGCCGTAAGCGACGAGGCGGGCTTCGACGACACCAACTCGACGGCGCTCGAACTTTCGAGTCTTTCCAAGGAAGAACTCTCGATCGATCGCGGCTTTTCGGCTATCAACGGCTACTTCTACATGGCGATTCCGGTGACGTCGGCTGCGGATGCCAAGTGGATCGCGGCCGAACTGGCGATGAGCGACGCGTTCAAGCCTGCGGGTAGCATCGTTGCGCTCACCTGCATCGACGCCGATGGCAAGGCGGTGGAGGTCGATAGCGCCTACGCCAGCGCGCTCAAGAAAGGCTGGCCCGCAGCGGCTGCCAACAGCATCTACTGGTGTCAATGGTCCAACCTCAGCTATAACATCGACGCCTACATCGAAGCCGCCAACGAGGCGCACGAGATTTACGCCGCTGGCGGCACGGTTGGCGAGCAGACCGAAGCCGGCATGCCGCACTATCCCGACCCGGGCGTGGTAACCGGCGCTTACGGCTGGGAACACGACGGTCAAGAGTACGTGGTCGTGAAGATGGGGCTCGGTGCGGACGATGGATCGGGTAAGCTTTCCGACACGACGAAGGTCTACGTGGACGACGTTGCGGTCGGCGGTGCTGGCGCTCTTCTCCTACCGGTCCGAATCGGCCGCCGGCCGCCCGCTCTACGAGCGCACGCTTTCGGTGCCGGTACACCTTGATGCCTACAAGGCCGACAGCAACGACCGCTTCTTCGACTCGATGGCTGCCTGCGACGGGTCGATTTACGCCATCACGGCAAAGATGCAGTACCTCAACACGCAGACTATGTGGCGCTACGACATCGCGAGCGATTCCTGGTCGCGCTGCGCGGACATCCCGGAAAGCTACCGCGGTCAGCAGATCGAAGCGGGCACGCTTGCGGCGCTCGACGGCAGCCTCTACCTGTACGGCGGATCCCCCGGTCTTTCGACGAGCCTGTGGCGATACGACTCTGCGGCCGATTCGTGGGTGGAGGTTTGCAAGAGCGCCCCGAATCGTCGAGCATCGTTGTGCTCGACGGGCAACTGTTCTTCGTAGGAGGCCATCTGCTGGAACCCACAGAGGAAGAGGCCGGGGAAACATCGAAGCTCGCTGCACTCGATGGGCAATTGTACTCTGTGGAAGATAACTCGGGCGAGGGGTCCGGGAATGAGGGCGCCGACGGTTTGAGCGTCCAAAACGCGGTGACCAACTGCTTCTTCAAGCTCAATACCGAAACAGGCGAGATCGAAAAGGTGGGCGGCTCGATGCCCTGCCTCCTCGAGTCCATTGGCTCGAAGGTTGCTGCGAGCGGGAGCAAGATCTATTACTTCGGCGTGGAGGAACTCTACGACGATTACGGTAATTCCGCTGGTACCAAGAAGCACTTGCTGCGCTTCACATACGATGCCGCAGCGAACGAGATGACCACCGAAAACATCACCTCGGCACTCGAGAGCGCTAATCCGCTCTATGGCGAAGTGGTGGGTCAGGACATCGGCGCACACTTTGCGCTGGCAGGGCTACCCGACGGCGTGGCGATAGTGGGCTCCGACACGCTTGGTGAAGATACGCACATTATCCTCGACTCGGCTAACACGGCCACGTCCTATGCGCGGACGTCGTCGTATCACCGCACCTTCGACCCGCTTGCAGTGTATGCAGATGACTACCTCTACGCGATGGGTAACAATTCCACCGAGCCCGACGTGATGTACTTCCGCGCCACCAACTACGACGCGCCCGAACCTGCTCCAACACCAGTACCCGAAGAACGCGCGCCTTTGGCACGCACGACGTCTTCCACTACACCATCCGAACTCGCTAAGACCTCCGACAACGCGCAGTTGATGATTGTCACTGCAGGGATTGGCGCCGTAGCTGGTGTTGTATGCCTCATGGCTAGCTTCGCACTTGCACGCAAACGCTGCAAACCACCACAAGACAAGGTAGCAGCTTAAGGCGTACAATGAATCAGACGACCCATGGGTCGAACGACAAAGAAAGGAAGTGGAGATGGACATCAAGAACCTTGCTCCCGAACTGCAGGAAAAGGTCAGAGCATGCAAGACGCCCGAAGAGCTCCTAGAGCTTGCCAAAGCGGAAGGCTATGAGCTGAGCGATGCGGAACTCGAGGCCATCTCGGGAGGAAACTGGATATGCGACGACCACAACCCCATCTGCTCGCCCCATTACGGAGACCCCCACTAGGGACAAGCAAGTGAATAAAAGCACGACCGGTTCTGCCGCCACTATCGCTAAACGGCGGATAGACGGGCAAGGCGAATCCGTCCCTGGCAAACGCGCAGGGGCGCAGACGATATTCGGCCGGGGCTACTTCAGCTTGCGGACCCAAGACATGAATATGCGCCGCTTCTCGGCGTTTTCACTTACGCCATCCTCGCCGCGCCATAAGTTGGGCAGCATAGCCCAGTTGACCCCGTCGTCGAGCTTCAGGGAGTCCAGCTTAGCCTTCAGGTTTTCGCCGAAATGCTCTTCGTCGCCCTGGGCGCAGGAGGCAACCGCGCTGAAACCCTGGCTGCTCTCAACCGCCAGGATGACGGCGGCGAACAGCATAAGGAGCTCGTCGTTGCCGATGCCTTCCTGACCCTCGAAGATGTGTCGACACAGAATCGTCGTGTTGATGTGGCGCTTTATACCAACTGGCGTTGGGCTGTCCAGCAGCGTGTCGACCACCTTCACAAACTCGCCCGAGAGGTCCTCTTCGTCCTCGAGAAGCTCCTTGATGTAGTACTCCAGGTTATACGTGCTTGTCGGAATGCGAAGCGGTACCTGGACCAACTTGCTGAAGAACATCTTCTTGTAGGCTTCGTCGACCCTGTCACCTAGCCGTTTGCGGACTCCGTCAAACACCGTCTTCTCGTCAACCGCAAGCACGAACACCAAACGGGGGCAGTCGATGTAGGTCTTTATCTGCTCCATCAGGTTCAGGCTGGCCTGAGAGTCAATCTGGTCCAGGCCGTCGACAAACACAACGAACCGGGCATCGTCCGACTTACCGTTTTTCTGCACGGCCTGCTGCAGCACTTCACTAAGTTCGGCATGGAAGGCTTCCACATCCTCTTTGGTTACGTAATTGCCCGCCAAATCGTCTTTCGTTTTCTCCTCGTCCCCGAAAAGCGAGCCGAGCAGCGATCCGATAAGGGAATCGTCTTCGGACCTGTCCTTTTTGTCGCTGGACATCGTTTTCACGATTTGCGTCGCAGCAGAGGCCAATGCGGACATGTCTGCCACCGCCCTGCGGCCAACCCCCCAGAAGTTCGTTATCATCTCGGTTAGCAGGTCCTCAAGCAGGCTGGCTTTAGGATTCGCAACAGATTGCGTCCACACATCGACGATTGCAGCGCCGATGATGTCTTTGCAGTACGCCCTTGCCTGCGGGTTATCCCCTTCGGGGTCGTCTACTTCCCGCAGCTCGCGCTCGATTAGGTTGATAAGTGAGCTTTTGCCCGTGCCCCAATCGCCCTGGATTGCAATAGTCATGGGCGTCGCGCACGTTCTGATGAAATCCGCGGCCCCCTTAACATAGCTGTCCAGGAACAGCGTGTTTTCGTCTGTAACGACATCGGCCAGGGTCATAGCCGTAGGCATCGTCTGGTTCGCGTCGATCATTTCAAGCCCCCTTGCCCTAATCCTTATCCCACGGATGCGAAGTTAAATGCCAGCCATGGCAATGGGGGCACTTATAGATATGCAGCCCCGTGGTGCCATGCTCGGCACAAGCGGCCTGGGCATCCTGAGCCTCGGCATAGCTGGCGTAGCGGTTTTTAGATAGGCACGACTTCTGGAGCTGGGCCGCATCGCGCTTTGCGGCATCGGCTTCGCTACGGCGTTCTTCACGCGCAAAAATATCGTCCATCCCGCCTAGTTGCGAACGGAATTCTTCGAGCTGTTTGGCTTTGGCCGAAGGTTTCTTGCTCCCCATAGAAAGTCCAAAAAGAAAGCCGCACGACATACGCGCGGCTCCAAACTAAAAGCAGCTTACAAATTGTCGATGTATTCGACCAGGTCGCCCAGGTTTTCCAAACCTTCAGGTTCACCCAAGTCAATACCCGCACGGTCTTCCAATTCGCAAATGAGTTCAACCATGTCAAGCGAATCAATGTTGAGAGACTCAAAGGTAGCCTCTTCGGTTACCGTGTCAGGATCGATATTTAAGTTTTCGTGCAGAATATCTTTGATGGTTTGCATGGTATCCATAGTTCTATCCTTTCCGAAAGTTGGTTCAAACTAGAGCGTTTTCAGCGAGACTTCCTTCAACTGACGGGGGCTTACTTCATTCGGGGCGCCCGTCATGGGGTCGGCTGCGCTGCTCGTCTTGGGGAAGGCGATAACGTCGCGGATGCTGTCCTTGCCCGCCAGCAACATGACTACGCGGTCAAGACCGAGCGCAATGCCACCATGGGGCGGCGCGCCCAGTTCAAGCGCACGCAAGAGATGGCCGAACTTCGTATCAATCTCTTCATCGGCCAGGCCCAGGCGACGCAGCACCCGACGCTGCAGTTCAGCGGTATGAATACGAATGGTGCCGCCACCGGCTTCAAAGCCGTCCATGACCAAGTCATACGAATAGCTGCCACACTCAAGCGGCGCGTCTTCAATCTTGTCGATGTCCTCTTCGTGAATCATCGTGAAGGGGTGATGTTCGGCAGAATACTTCTGTTCTTGTTCGTCATAGGCAAACATCGGGAAATTCACGACCCACAAAAGCGCATGCCCTTCGCGCGGAATTTCTAGAAGCTCCGCCATACGGAGGCGAAGTGCTGCCAACACGGCACTTGCCACCGGGTAGGTGTCGGCCGCAAAGAGCAGCAAGTCGCCCGCTTCGGCACCCGCCTTAGCTTTAATGGCTGCATGTACGTCGTCACCCAAGAACTTAATGATGGGGCTCTTTTCTTCGCCAGTGCTGGTATAGGCAATCCAAGCCATACCCTTCGCGCCGTTTTCGGCTGCCACTTCAGCTAGTTTTTCAATGTCGCCGCGGCTCCAATCGCCCGCGCCCTTCGCGCAAATGCACTTCACCACACCACCGCTGTTGGCCGGACCAGTGAACACCTTGAAGTCGCAGTTCTTAACTTCTTCGGTAATATCGACAAGCTCCATGCCGAAACGCACGTCGGGGCGGTCGCAACCGAAGCGATCCATGGCTTCCTTCCACTGCATGCGCTGCAGGGGGAATTCATGTTCCACCCCTACGGCAGCCAGCACTTCAGCCATCACGCCTTCCATGACTTCCATGACTTCTTCGTCGCGGACAAAGCTCATTTCCACGTCGAGCTGGGTGAATTCGGGCTGGCGGTCCGCACGCAAGTCTTCGTCGCGGAAACAGCGTGCAATCTGATAGTAGCGCTCCACCCCGCCACACATAAGCATCTGCTTGAATTGCTGCGGGCTCTGCGGCAGCGCGTAAAACTTACCAGGGTTTGGACGGCTGGGCACGATGTAGTCGCGCGCACCCTCAGGGGTCGAGTTCGCCAAAATGGGCGTTTCAATCTCCAAGAAGCCGCGTTCATTGAGTGCCTTGCGCATGGCCTGAGCCACGTCGTGGCGCAGCTTCAAGTTCGCATACATTTCAGGGCGACGCAAATCCATATAACGCCACTTCATACGCGTAGTTTCGTCAGTTTCGATGCCGTCTTCGATGCTGAAAGGCGGCGTGACAGAGGTATTCAGTACAGACAGACTGCTGGCAAGCACTTCAATCTCGCCCGTAGCCATATTGGGGTTCACCGCGTCTTCCCCACGCATGCGCACCTTGCCGCTTACCTGCAGCACGTATTCACGCCCCAAATGTTCGGCAGTCGCGAACTCTTCTGGAGTTACGCAGTCGGGGTCCACCACAATCTGGGTATAGCCGTCGCGGTCGCGCAGGTCGATAAAAATCAAGCCCCCGTGGTCGCGGTTGTGCCACACCCAACCGGTCAGCGTTACCTGCGTGTCGCAGTCGGCAGCGCGCAGTTGTCCGCAGGTGTGGTCGTGCATGCAATTCTGGTTCACAAAGTCTGTCATTGTGCTTCCTTTTTCCAACAAATAAAACCACGTTATTGTACTACGTTTATGCGCGCGAAAAGGGCATTTACACGTTCTTCACGAGTGACGCTACTGCCGCCTTCATTCGCTTTCCTAGCCTCCTTAAAACTCCGGGAAACAGCTGCTGCAGCGTTTTGACACAAGGAGTACAATACCTTTATGTAGCAGTTCATGTTGTGGCTACACGCCGGGATAGGTGAAAGCACCCAAAAGCATGGAAATAGCGCAACCGACACAAGAAGCCATGAAACGTCGCCTCCAGGACTCCCTGGTTGTTATAGGTACGGGAATCCTCGTGTTTGGCGCCTGGACACTGTTGAAATTCCTCCTGCTCATTTTTTTACAGGACGCCGAATCGCAACGTCAGTTTTTCCATATGGACCAGGAAGATGTACCTCTGTACATCATCTATATTGCCCTCGGCATTATCGCCACCTTCGACCTGGGCTCGCGTCTTTTCGTTTATCTTTCCGCGCGCGCGGAAGGCTTCGGGCGGCGCAAGGGCTACGCTTACTTGCTTATTGCGGGCATCATGGCGATTTTAAGCACTCTATCCGTCATAACGGCTGCACAGGCCTTGGTTGCCATAGACGCCGGCTTTTTTGAAAGCCTGGTCACGCTTACTATTGAAGGCACGTCGGCCGTTATATTGGTTATGCTCATCGTTAATTCGGTGCGCCTCAAGCGCCTTACGCGGGCAACCGGACGCGAAGCAGCCGCAACCGCGACGGCAACCGCAGAAACAATAGGGACGGAATAGGCGGCCGGTATGCAGAAAAGTTTCCACTACTTTGGCACCTATTGCGCCGCCTACCTGGCAGGATATTCGCACGAAGAATGCCTGGCCATTGGCTATAGCGCCCAATTGGTCGACCGTTGCTCTCGCACCTTCCTAAAAGATGTAGGCGGCCCGCAAACGGCAGCTACCACACAGCTCACCTCTGAAATGGCGAAGGCTAAAAACGACCCCTTTGGCATTCGCGATGTTACGCGTATCTGGGCATCGTTCCACTTTCTGCCTCACGACCTCTATGCCGACCCAGGCAAGGGTGGCAAGCGCTACCGCAATAAGTTCCGCATGATTTGCGGGCCCAATGGAAGTCTTCTTGCAGACACGGTAAGGCTAGCAAAGGGTAAAAGCGTACAAGCCGCCGGCATTGCCATGCATGTCCTTGCCGACACTTGGGCACATCGCTATTTTGCGGGAACCCCTTCGCTGGTTATAAACAACACGAACCGCTTTTTCGTGGAACTGGTGCCCGACGAAACGGGTGCTCTTGTAGAACGACCAGTGAAGTTCAGACACAACCCAACAGCCGACGACGACTACGAAAAAGGCTTGTACACCAATTCGGTCTTCCAGGTTGACGAAGATGCCGTCATGAACCTGGGCCACGGGCGCGCGGGGCATCTGCCCGACTTAAGCTTTGCCCGCTACCGCTATGTACCCGCCTGGGGCAACTACGAAGAAATCCTGAAAGATAATCCGTCGGACTTCTTCAGCGCTTTTACGCAAATGGTTTATGCGCTCAAGTTCCTCCACGGCGAACATGACAGCTTTAGCACAGACACCTATGACACCGAAGCGGTACGTAGCTTAAAGGAAGACATCATGCGCATACTTGAGGCGCGTCAGCACGAAGATGGCGCATGCGCAGACTGGTGCGCCCTGGGCCAGCGGCTTTCGGGGCACAGCATACCCGACTTCGATTTAGCTGCCTACCGCGATGAATACGAACAGGCACCTAAAGGTGAAAAAAGCGGTACGTACTTGGACTTTTTCTTCCAGGCGGCAATGGCCCAAAAGGCTATGGTGGTGGACAGAGTGCATGCATCGGGTAATCCACTGGCAGGGCGCTCTTCCGGTTTTGATGACGCGGCGCTTGGGAAAGAACAGGACGCATTCGAAAGCACCAAAGGTCAGCAAGAAGGTGACAGGGATGGGTAGGGTTCAGCGCGTCGGACATGCCATACTGGGCGTGCTTATGCTGCTCTGCGCCCTGATCTTGTTCACATCTTCTAGAAGTGGCGAAATACTCGTTGCCTCCATATTGGGTTTGATGCTTGTTGTCTACGGCTTGCAAAAGATTATTTACTACTTCACCATGGCACGTCACATGGTGGGCGGCTATTCGCTTCTGTTCGTTGGCATTATCACCATCGATGCGGGAGCCTTCTTCCTTACGCTCGCCGATCAGCCGCAAATCGTTATTGTCATTTACCTGATTTCATATTTCGGCATCATGGGGGTTGCTGGTAT
>JAFUCE010000140.1 GCA_017459805.1 Eggerthellaceae bacterium | reverse complement strand
ATTGTACGAGTTGAACTAGAAAAATCCGTACAACTCCGTCATTTCTTGCCACTAAGTCTTGAACTGTCTGCATGTTATACACGCAAGCGCAGGTAGGGCTTAGTGTGCCGCCAGGGGCAGCGCAAGCGTGACTGTCGTCTCAAACGTATGTTCCGCCGACCGTCAGGTCGGCGGAACTAGATTATTTAGCGTGTTTCCCTTTAGACTTGCCCTTGCTACCCGTTGCCTTGGCCTGAGTTGATGCAGGTGTTGCTGGCACAACGGGCGGTGTGGCCTCATCGGCATTTTCTGGGTTGATGGGTTCGAAATCCTTCCAGATTTCGCCCGTATTCTGAATGTCTTCCCTGCCCGCCGACATGGCCGCACGCAAGTCGTCGCCCTTGTTGCTCTTACGCGATTTGCGCGCCGCCACAATAATAAGGAGAAGCGCCAATAAGGCACCAGCTGCAATAGCCGCAATCATCCATGGTTGAATTTCGTCTGCCGTAGCCGCAAGCGGTGCAGCAATCGTACTAACGCTGGTCAATAGGAACATAGGTCCGTGCCTCCTTAATAGTACTTATATAGGCGGGGCGCACAATACGCTTGCCACTAATTATTTCTTCAAACCTGTGAGCACTCCAGCCCGCAATACGCGAGCAAGCAAACAGGGGCGTATACAGCTCTTCAGGAATACCGAGCATGGAATACACGAAGCCTGAATACATGTCCACATTAGCACAAACATCCTTACTAATGCCACGGACATCACGTAATATTTCAGGGCTGAGACGCTCGACCGTTTCAAGCAGCTTAAACTCTGCTTCGAAGTCGCTACCCTGTGCCAAGTCTCTTGCAAACTTCTTAAGCACCACTGCACGCGGATCACTTTTCGTGTAGACCGCATGACCCATGCCATAGATAAGCCCCGTTTTGTCGTAGGCCTGCTTTTTGACAATCTTCGTAAGATAGGCGGCAACTTCGTCTTCGTTTTCCCAGTTCGCCACCTGATTCTTAAGCTCAGCCTGCATGGCGCGCACTTTATGGTTAGCACCGCCGTGCTTGTAGCCCTTCAGCGAACCAATGGCACCTGCATAGGCAGAATACGGGTCGGTGTCAGACGATGAAAGCGACCGACAGGTAAAAGTCGAATTATTACCGCCGCCATGTTCGGCATGCAGACACAGCATGATATCAAGCATGCGCGCTTCCTCTGGTGTGAATGCACGGTCTGGGCGCAGCATGGAAAGGAAGGTTTCGGCACTCGATTGCCCAGGCACGAAACGATGCATAATCATGGATGCGCCTTCGTGGCGGCACTGAACGGCATAGTAGGAAAAGACCGAAATGCGCAGCAGGCGTGAAATCAAACTGATGGCAGTACTGACCTCGTGGTCGAGACTGCGGGCTTCGGCATCGGGGTCTTGCGAATACAGGAACAGGATGCAGCGCTGCAACAAATTCATAATGTCACGCGGCGTGTCGTTAAGAATATAAGTTGCCGTAAAGCCATCGGGCAATTCACGCTGTTCATCGATGGCCGCGATAAAGTCATCCAACTGGCTTTGCGTGGGCAGGTCGCCCATCAATAGCAAGTAGGCAACTTCCTCAAAGTTGAAACGGCGTTCCGACCCTTCGTCACCAATGAGGTCATAGATGTCATAGCCACGAATGGTCAGATGCCCTTCATCGGGAACCTTCACTTCATCGCTCATGACATAACCATGGACATTTGAAATGTTGGTAACCCCAGCTATAACGCCTGAGCCGTTGGCATTACGCAAGCCACGCTTGACGTTATGGCGTTCGTAATATACCGGGTCAATGGCATTTACCTGCTGTATGGTGTCGTATAAAGCTATTTTGCGATCTTCGTTCAAGTATGCCTCCTTGAGCCACGTCCATTATACAGGCAGAATGCGCAACGCTACACAGGCACTAGGTGTACGACACGAAAAACGCCGTTCGCTTTCTTGCGGCACTCGAAAACGCTTACTGGTAGGCATAAACGAAAGAGAGGTACTTGTTGGCAAGAAATGACGGAGTTGTACGAGCTGAAGCGCGAAAATGACAAGAAATGACGGAGTTGTACGAGTTGAACTAGAAAAATCCGTACAACTCCGTCATTTCTTGCCACGAAGTCTTGAACTGTCTGCATGTTATACACGCAAGCGCAGGTAGGGCTTAGTGTACCGCCAGGGGCAACGCAAGCGTCAGGACGTATGGCATGAAAAAGCGGCGTTCGAAAGAACGCCGCAAAAGAGTTGGAGCGCCCTGAGGGATTCCCGCACTCGCGTCGCTCGTGCTCGACCACGTGGCGCAAGCGCCTGCGTGCGAATTCCTACAAACGTGCCGTATGGCACGTTTGCTTAACGGAATTCCACCTCATCGGTTCGATTCCCTCTACTGTGTAGATGGGTTTATGCCTAATGAAAGCGCCACTTTGTTGAACAATT
>JAFUCE010000139.1 GCA_017459805.1 Eggerthellaceae bacterium | reverse complement strand
ATGCTTGAAAACTTAGCGCAACACTCACTTTTGTCTGTTGTACAAACACCTGCTGAGCCTCTCTTAACTCAGCAGGTGTTTTGCTAACTGTGCAAACAACTATTATTTCTTAAGCATTCGGCTGAGTTTGCAACTCAAGCTTGATTACGAAAAGCTGCGGTAGAAGCAAGACGTGTTTCCCGTATGGCAGGCAGGCCCCGCTGGGTTCACAAGCGCAAGCAGGCAGTCAGCATCGCAGTCATAGCGAAGTTCCACGAGCTCCTGCGTATTGCCGCTTGTTTCGCCCTTGTGCCACAGTTCCTTGCGACTCCGCGACCAAAACCACATGCTTTTTTGTTCAAGCGTCAGGCGCAAAGCTGCTTCGTTCATCCATGCCATCATAAGCACCTCATGCGTGCTGGCATCCTGAACAATGCAAGGGATAAGACCTTCGTTGCTGAATTTCAAATCTTCTGGCTTCAGGTTTTCAATGCCTTCGTCACTCTTCACTTTTCTGCTCCTCGTTTACTGTCTTATCCTGTATACCATATTCAATATCGTATAAATCAGCAACTATGGCCATAATAGCATCGCCGTAGCCATCGCCTGGCCAGGCCCAACGACCACCCAAATCAAACACGGTGGGTGCACATCCACGTTCCACCAAATCAAAGCGTGTGTCTACCACCTCATGTTTAAGTGAGTCTTTGCTCGCATAGGCTTTAAGGTGCTGTACTTGTGCCCGCAAACCCGTGCGCACGTCAGGGAAGACTTCACCAGCGCCACCCGAATTTACAGCCCCAAGCCCACCAAAATTGCATTGTTCAACCGAAACCTGATTGCCGAACTGCAGCCACGCGGTTTCATGCATGGCTTGCGCAAACAACACTTCAGCGCGTACACCTTCTTCGGCAGCCTCTTCCACGCAAAGCTTGCACCACTCTTCAATGGTCGGCGCACCAGCATCCGCATATACCTGGGTGGGATATTCAACGCCATGCTCTTTATAGAGTTGAGCCATAGATTCAGCCGAGATGTCACTTTTGCCCATAATGTTGTCGGTTTGCTCAGGCCCAAGGTCAACCGTCTTAGGATCAAATTGAACGAGTGAGGGATCGAAGACAACGCTTCCAGGATCAAAGGGTGGCGCATCAAAGGAGGTAATGGCGTCGTAAACAAGGCTAACATATTCTGCTGTACCAGCCTGTGTTGGGTGAATGCCGTCAGCCATCAGCAGTTCACTTTCGCGGCCAGAGGTAAGCCCGCGCCAATCAATCTTATGCACATTGTCGTGCTCTTCGCACATAAGCTCGATAGTTGCGTTAGTATTATCCATGCTTGCAACATTGCGCATGGAAGCCTGGGTAACGAAATAGATTTCAGCACCATCCCCAAGCGTGGCAATAATATCTTCGGCAACTTCAGGGGTGAAACCCAAGCCATCATTGTTACCCGTTCCAATAACGTAGCGCGTATAAGCACCAGCTTCGGCACGCACAATGTCGAGCACACCGTCATTTTCGTCAAAGCCATTGCCCGGAGGCCCCACTTCAAGCATGCGGCCACCCAGGGCATTCAATGAAGCGCCAGGGAGCTGCTGATAAATAAGCCCTGTGGCATATTCCATGACCGAGTCGCCTATCAAGATGACATCGCTTAGGTCGGCGCCGCGCCGTGCCCGTTCGGCTTCCACTTCCGCTTCATAGGCAGCTCGTGCATCTTCGATTTGCTTTTGATAGGCAGCTTCTTCAGCAGCCTTGCGCGCTTCTTCGATTTTTGCGCGCTTATGCTCATCGAGGCTCGCAAGCCACTGCTTTTCTTCTTCGGCCGCCTGGGCAGCGAGCTCTTTGCTTAGTTCTTCTGCTTTACCCTGAGCATGTGAACAGAACGTCTGTATAAGAATCCCGTTCGCGTTTTGGACAGCGGCATCGGCCGCGGCTATTCGCTGTGCCCGCTGGTCGGCAAACCAAAAGGCTGCTGCAGCGCCAGCCCCTATTAAGGCAAGAATCAAAAGCACGACGACGATTCTCAAGCCGCCGCGCTTAGGCTTTTCAATAACTACTTCAGATCGAGCATGTTTCATGAGTACAACTTTACCCGAAAAGCACACGACAGAAGTATAAGTTCAAGGTTTCCGACATAGTTTCACAGAAACCGGTTGGCTACAGGCGCACAGGGATGCCTTGCGCAGCCATATATTCTTTCACTTCGCGAATAGTGAAGGTGCCAAAATGGAACACGCTTGCAGCAAGTACGGCATCGGCCTCGCCTTCCAAAATGCCTTCTGCGAAATGTTCCAGCTTGCCTACGCCGCCACTTGCGATAACAGGCACATCCACCGCACGAGCCACCGCGCGCGTAAGCGCACAGTCGAAGCCGTCTTGGCTGCCATCGCGGTCCATGCTGGTGAGCAATATTTCGCCCGCACCACGCTTAACCACTTCACGGGCCCACTCTACGGCATCGATACCTGTGGCTTCACGTCCACCGCGCACATATACTTCCCACTTGTCCAAGCCAGGCTGAACCTGCTTGGCGTCAATGGCGCACACAATGGCTTGGCTTCCAAAGGCTTCTGCTGCTTGTGTAAGAATGCTCGGGTCCTTGACCGCCGCGCTGTTCACCGAAACCTTGTCAGCACCCGCCGCAATCATGGTGCGGATGTCGGCTACACTGCGAAAGCCGCCGCCCACACAATAGGGCAAGTGGAGCTCTTCGGCGGCGCGACTGGCGAGTGCCACCGTTGTGTCGCGGCCTTCATGCGTGGCGGTGATGTCCAAAAAGATGACTTCGTCGGCCTTCTGTTCATCGTAGCGCTGAGCGAGTTCGATGGGGTCACCCGCGTCGCGCAGGTTCACGAAGTTCACACCCTTGACTACCCTGCCATCTTTAACATCCATGCACGGAATTACTCGTTTGGTTAGCATATTCGCATCCTTTTCTATCCTAAAACCCCACGGCGCATGAATGTGGTCTTTGCCGCAAGGCTATTCCTTCCCGACCAATTCTTTGGCTTGCTTGCCGCTGAGGTGCTCGATGTCGATGCGCACCATATGCAAGTGCCCACCTGCCTTTGACATTTCTGCATGGGTCGCATCGCGGTTGGGATTGTAGCGCATACCAAGCACATAAAGCGACTCTTGCTTTTCAGCTTCATCTTCCACAATATGGGCGCGCCCAAACACGACAACGCTTTTGTAGTAGCTCGTGAATTCTTGCGGCACGACCGTGTCGCGCTCAACTACGCAAAAGCTTATCTTGTTAGAGTTTGCAAGAGCATCAAGTTTATGACCCTCCTTGGCGCAATGGAAATAGATTGCATCGTTAAAGAAAGCATAGTTTAGCGGCACCGTATAGGGATACGCATCATCACCTAAAACCGCAAGCGTTCCCCAACGACCCCGCTCCAGCACCTGACGCGCTTCTTCTTCACTCAGTTGCTGCTTAATCCTGCGCATTTCACGAAACATGAGCATCCTTTCTGCTCTTTAAATCTTATAAGAATTATTCTTTGCGACTCAACAGAGCCACGGCTACCAATACCAACACGATACCTACCACGTTAAACCAGGTAAGTGCCTCACCGAATGCGAACACCCCCACCAATGAAGCCACCACTGGTTCAATGGAGACAATAACGGCTGCGCGGCTATTTTCAACATACTGCAATGCGGTGGTGTAGAGCACATAAGGGGTCACGGAGTTCACAAGCGCAAAGCCGAGCACGTAGGCAGCCGTCGTGAGACTACTGCAGGCAAGCTGCGTGGTTTCAATGGGATTAACCAAAAACGTTGAACCTATCGTGGCAAAAACAAACGTCCATATCGCAATGGTGAGCGGATGATAATCACGCTCGAGGGCAAAACGCGAAAAGATGGAATACATGGCATAGCCAAACCCAGACCCCAGACCCACCAGAAAGCCGAAGAGGTTTAACTGGGGTGCTCCAGCAAGCAAGCCGCCGACAAAAGCACAGCCCACGACAATGAGCACCACGGCGAAGATCTTCACCGGCGTAATAGATTCCTTGAAAAACAGGTACGACATAAACAGCACAAAGGCGGGCGCCGTATACATAAGCGTTGCCGCCACCGAAAGCGACGTAAGCGAAATGGTCGTGTAATAGCAAATGGTGAAGAAAACCACGCTCACCAAGCCCGTACCTAAAAAGCACCAGATGTCACGCAACTTAGAACGCAAAAGACTCGGGTCTTTCACGAGCACCAGCACGAGCATCATAGCGACGGTACAAATGCTGCGCAGCCAGCTCATCTGAAAGCTTGAAAGACCAGCCTCTGAAAGCGGACGCACGAACAGACCGATGCAGCCCCAGCATATACCCGTAATGACAATGAGCAGCGGCGCGAGCTTCGCCATTGTGCCCTGCTGCTGTTGCTCTTGCTTGTCTTGCTCGACCATTACTTACACCACGGTATTATGTTTCCTTGAGAGTTTACGCTATAAAGATACTCCCTTTAGTTTTAAATCTCTACCCCTGCGCAGAACGCTAAAGCTTCTTCGAGCGGCAAGGTACCTTCATAGATAGCGCGGCCGGTGATAACACCCTCAATTGAGTCCGCGACCTGAGCCAAGTTGCGCAGGTCATCCATGTTTGTCACCCCACCGCTGGCGATGACGGGGCCTCCGAAGAGTTTGGCTACATGCGTGTAAGCTGCTGCATCGATACCAGTCTGCATACCGTCGCGCGCAATGTCGGTGTAGACCAAATGCTTAAAGCCCATGGTGCCCATTTCGCCCACGAGTTCGTCGGCGTCCATGCCTTCCTTATGCCAGCCTTCAATGGCCGCCTTTCCTGCACGCGCGTCCACGCCCGCGCAGAGAAGATCGCCATACATTTGAAGTGCTTCGGCTGCAAAATTAACTTGGGTAACAAGCGAAGTACCCAAGATCACGCGCGAAACACCAGCATTGCGCAAACGGTCGATGGCTTCGAAATCGCGCACCCCACCACCGGTTTCAATCTTTAGTTTGGTATAGGTGGCAATGTCTTCAATGAGGTCTAAGTTGCCCTGCTCGCCGTCACGCGCTCCGTTCAGGTCCACCACATGAACCCATTCGGCTCCAGCCGCTTCAAACTGCTTCGCCTGTTCAGTTGGATCGTAGCTATAAACGGTCATAAGGTCGTAATCGCCCTTTTTCAGGCGCACCACCATGCCGTCTAATAAATCGATTGCAGGAAGTAGATACATGGAATTGCCTTTCGATTAACCTTCAACTACCTTAACGAAATTACGCAGAACATGAATGCCAGCGTCGCTGGACTTTTCGGGGTGAAACTGAATACCGAAACAGGTACCGCCCACATCAACAAAACAAGGGAAGGTGCTACTGTGCGTGGTCGTTGCCTGCGTATAGGGATTATCCGGCGCAATATAGCTGTGGGTGAAATAGAAGAACTCCCCTTCACGAATACCATCGAGCAAAGGCGACGATGGCCGAGCTGGCGAAGACTCACAAGTAGTCGAGGATTCAGTGCCCATTTCGTTGTTCGGCAGAACAACGAACTCGATAGAATTCCATCCCATTTGGGGAACCTTAAAGGCATCGCCTGCCGCATTGGTCTTTGGTATACGTTCACATACACCAGGAATAATGCCCAAGCCCTCGGGCAGCGCTTCGCCTTCAACGGCATGTTCAGTGCCAGCTTCAAACAAAAGATGCAAGCCCAAACATATTCCCAAAAAGGGCTTGCCCTCCTGGATGGCATTGCGCACTGCGTCCATCTGACCTGATTCAATCATGGAGCGGGATGCGTCCGCAAAGGCGCCCACACCCGGAAGCACCACCGCATCTGCTGCGGCAATATCATCGGGCGCAGTAACAATACGCGCATCACGGGCGCCCGCAGCCTCCAGGCCCTTCTGAACCGACTGCAAATTCCCCTTCGCATAATCAACGATAGCTATCATTGTTTGTTCCACCGTTCTATCGAACGGTGGACCAGCCGCCGTTGCAAACGCATATCCTGGCACGTTAGCCCCTCCGTGCTCCACTGCGCGTACATAGTACGCTCATTTCGCCAGTCGGGGCTAACGCACTCAGGATATGCGTTTTCACTGACTCTTCGACTACCTATAATTCCCACGCTACAGTGCTCCTTTGGTGGTTGGCAGCTCACCGGCTATACGCGGGTTGATGCGTGTCGCGTCGCAGAGTGCACGGCCTACCGCCTTGAAAGCAGCCTCTAAGATATGGTGGCTGTTTTCGCCGCTGAAGCTGCGAATGTGCAAAGTAATGCCCGCGTTCGACGCCAGCGCGATGAAGAATTCTTTTGCGAGCGTGGTATCGAATGTTCCGACTATCTCGATGGGCAGGTCGACGGCGTAATACAGCTGGCCGCGACCCGAAATGTCCACCGCAGCCAGCACGAGCGCTTCATCCATGGCTAAGAAACTATTTCCGAAACGCACGATACCGCGCTTGTCGACAAGTGCCTGAGCGAATGCCTGCCCAAGCACGATGCCCACATCTTCAACCGTGTGGTGCGCGTCAACTTCTAAGTCACCTTCAGCTTGAGCATCCAAATCGAACAAGCCATGCCGCGTAAACGCTTCCAACATATGATCGAAAAAGGGCACGCCTGTTGCTACATTTGCCTGACCCGTGCCGTCAAGGTTGAGGGTAAGCTTAATATCGGTTTCTTTGGTCTTCCGCACCACTTCAGCTATGCGTGGCTCAGTCGCGGGCTCGCATGCCGCAGGGCTTACTTGAGCATCGCAGACCATATCTTTCACCTGATCTGGAAGCTGTTCAAAATCTTGTTGTGTTGAGCCTTTCATGGCTAGCCTTTCGCTTGTAAATCACTGCTCTCGTTTATAACGACTTAAGCACCTAAAGCTAATGGTCGTTTTGATTGTTTAATCTTCCTCCAAAATTGATGCAAGCGTTGCCAGGAAGCTGTCATTTTGTTCTGGTATACCAATACTAACGCGCAGACAGTTTGGCGTATATATGCTTGCCGAAAAGTCGCGTACGAGCACACCGGCATCGTAGAGCTTCTGCCACACTTCAGCCGCATCGGCGCCTTCGGGCTTAAACAATATAAAGTTTGCAGCACTCGGATAAGCCTGCACGCCGTCCAGCGCGCTCAGCGCTTCGTATACACGGTCGCGCTCTGAAATGAGCATGGTCGTACGCGCCTCGAACAATTCCTGAAACTTGAAAACCTCTTTTGCCACCGTTTGCGAAAGGGAATCAACCGAATAAGGTTGGCGCACCTTTTGAAGTTCGATAATAACTTCGGGGTTTGCCAGCAGGTAGCCCAAGCGCACGCCTGCCATGCTGTAGGCCTTCGAAAGCGTACGAAGCACGGCCAGATTCTTGTGTTTTTCAATAAGCGGAACCACGCTTGATGCGGCAGGAGCAAACTCTTCGTAAGCCTCATCCACCACAACGAGGGTGTCCGACGCGTCAAGCAAACGCTCGATAAAGCCCACGCTTGCAAGGTCGCCCGTGGGGTTGTTCGGACTGCAAATTGTCAAATAGTCGATGTCGCCCTGAGCCACGCGTTCCAGCACCGCTTCTTCATTAAGGGGAAAGGCGCCATAGCCCGACGATGATTCTGCAGCCTGCTGTGCCGAAGACGAAGGTAAAGCCGTCCCTTGCTCAAGTGATTTTAGTTCGCGATTAATGTTAAGTACTGTAGTACCGCACAATCGCGCATTGGATGCATACACGGAAAAGGTCGGCGGGCAATCGAGCATAATGCGGCCAGGACCACCCCAGGCAAAGGCAATGTTGAACAGCAATTCGTCGCCGCCATTGCCCACCATCACATTTTCGCGCGCAAGACCATACTGCTGGGCAATAAGGTCGCGTACATCATTGGCGAGCGGGTCGGGGTAGCGGTTCATGGGTACCTTCGATAAAGCCACGATGGCTGAGCCCGCCACAGCGGGCGGCAAGCTTCCAGGGTTTTCGTTAGCTGAAAGCATGAGCCGCGCAGGCAAATACTTCGGGTCGTAAGGCACCACACCTTCAAGGTTTTTATTGCTTGGACGCAGGTTCTGTCCCATGTTTACTCCGTCCCCGTTTCGTTCGTTCCTGTTTCATTTTCTTGCGACAAGCGCAGCTTGACGGACTGGGCATGAGCCCAGAGGCCTTCGCGCTTGGCAATGGTCATAATTGCTTCGGCGTCATCACGTAGGGCTTCTTCGGTATAGCGAATAATGCTGCTCTTCTTGGTGAACTGATCAACCGAAAGGGGGCTTGAAAAACGCGCTGTGCCGCCCGTGGGAAGCGTGTGATTGGGCCCTGCCACGTAGTCCCCTACCGCTTCAGGCGTCCATTCACCCATAAAGATGGCCCCTGCATTGCGCACACCATCAAGCAGGCTTTCCGCAAAACCTACATGCAATTCCAAGTGTTCGGGTGCGATGGTGTTTACTACGTCAAGAGCGGCGTCGCGGTTTGGCACGACCACTACAAGCCCCTGATTGTCGAGGGATGCCGTGGTTATTTCAGCCCGCTTTGACTGTTGCAGATGCTGCGCAATAGCGGCCTCCACTTCGTCCGCATAAGACTCGTCGAAACAGACTAAATAACTGCTTGCAAGAGGATCGTGTTCAGCCTGAGCCATAAGGTCTATGGCCACAAGCGCTGGGTCGGCGGCAGCGTCAGCCACTACGCACACCTCGGACGGACCCGCAATCATGTCTATACCCACATCACCTGAAACGATCTTTTTGGCAGCAGCAACAAAGGCATTACCAGGGCCTGTAATCTTAGAAACGGGCGCAATGGATTCTGTCCCGTAAGCCAATGCGGCTATAGCCTGCGCTCCACCCACCGCATAGATTTCAGTCACGCCTGCAATCTGGCAAGCCTTTACGAGCGAAGGGTCGAGCGTGCCGTCCTTGGTGGGTGGCGTAGTGCACACGATGCGCTCCACCCCCGCCACTGAAGCAGGAATAGCGTTCATCAATACGCTGGACGGATAAAGGGCGCGACCTCCTGGCACATAGATGCCAACCGCCTCAATGGGCTCTACCTTACAACCGACAAGCGCGCCGTTTTCTCGCGTATAGGTCCAGCCCTTTTCCCGCTGGCATTCGTGGTATTCACGAATCTGCGCCGCTGCGTGTTCGAGCGCTTCAGCCAGGCGAGGATCAATAGCGGCAAGCGCTTCATCAATGGCCTGCTGGCTTACGCGGAAGTCATCAAGTTCAACGCCATCAAACTTGGCAGTCAATTCACGGAGGGCTTCGTCGCCACGGGTGCGCACATCCTCAACTATGGTAGTAGCCGCTAGCAGGGCTTCTGCGTTAAACGCCCCCGTGCGGTTAAGCGCTGCTTCATCAAAGCGCTCCCCTGGTGCCAACACTATTCTTCGCATACCGACTCCTTCAGGGCACGCGCCAGTTCAACCACACGCCCATCCATACGGAAGGCCGCCGTGTTTGCAAAGAAGCGCGCCGTACATTCAAGTACTTCATCAACTATTTCAAGATCGTTCTCGCGCAGGGTCGTACCCGTAGCCGTAATATCTACGATGCGCTCAGCCATACCCACCATGGGTGCCAACTCGATATTGCCGCGTAGCTCGACGATTTCTACCTGCGTTCCCTGTCGCTCAAAGAAACGACGCGTGATATTGGGGTATTTCGTGGCAATACGCATGGACCCAAGCTTGCGATAGCGTTCTTCCACAGCCTCGGTAGTACCCGCGGGCTGCGCCACAATAAAGCGGCAAGCACCAAAACGCAAGTCGACCAATTCCACCACGTTGGCACCCGTTTCGAGCAAGCTGTCTTCACCACAAATACCGCAGTCGGCTGCACCAAGCGCCACAAACGCTGGCGCATCGGTGGGGCGCACGATGATGTAGTCAACACCTGGATTGGAAATAATCAACTGGCGGCCCGGATTATCCAAGCCCGTTGTGTCCAAGCCAGCTGCGCTAAGCGCTGCAATGGTGCCTTCGTTCAGCGAACCCTTCGGTACCGCAATACGCAAAGGTGAAGAGGGGGCAAGGTTTTGCTCGTTTTCGCTCGCTTGATGAGCTAAGCGGGCAGACAAAGTGGAATCAGTCCCCTGTTCATTCCTGAGATTGTTCGCAGCACCTTCCATAACCTGTTCAAGATAGAAGGAAAAACCAGCAGCAGGACGCGCTTCGGCACCAAGGCTTTCGAGCATGGTATCGTAGCGTCCGCCCGAGCCAAGCAATTCGCCCATACCTGGTGCGTAGGCTTCAAACACGATGCCTGTGTAGTAATCGAAACTGCTCATAATACTGAAATCGACAAGCAAGGCGTCGGCCAAACCGGCTTGCGCAAGTGCGTCATAGGTTTGCGCAAAGGCGTCAAGCCCATCCACGCAGTCAAGGGGTGCAACCAAGTCACGTGCGGCGTCAATTGCTTCGCGTCCACCGCGGATACGCGGCAGTGTGGCAATGGCCTGCGCATATTTTGCTGGCACACCATCTTGAGAACAGAGTTCATCGAGGTCAACGAAGTTGGAAGCGTGATAAGCTGCAAGTACCGCATTCTTCCATGCGCCATCCACTTTGCAGGCTTCAAGCAAAGCGCGCAGCACACCCACGGTGCCAAGCGCAATGGTAAAACGCTCCAAGCCCGCCAATTGCAGAGCCTGGGCAAAAAGACCAACGACTTCAGCGTCGGCTTCAGCCCCGCCTTCGCCAATATATTCGATACCCATCTGCGTCATTTCGCGCGCTTCAAACTGCAGATCAACGTCGCGGAACACGCGCTGCATATAGCGGTAGCGAGCCACACCGCCCTGCTCACGCATGCGCGTTGCAGCAATGCGCGCCACCTGCATAGTGACGTCGGGGCGCAGGGCTAACAGTTCGCCGGTGGCATCAAAGAGCTTGAAAGTTTTACCAGGAATACGTCCTGCCGCGTCCATCGCATCCATGCGTTCAAGCGTTGGTGTTTCGATGGGCATATAGCCAGCATTGGTAAAACACGCCATCACGCGCTGCGAAATCTGTTCGCGCTGCAAAGCTTCGTCGGGCAAAATATCACGAAAGCCCACTGGTGTTACAAAGTCCATAGTCATCTTCTGTCGTTCCTTTTTTATAACCTGCATATTGTAGCAATGTGTAGTGCGTAATACTTTAGCACAGTAGAGTGCTAAAGTATATCATTCACGAAGTCTTCATGCTCTCTTCGCTACAATAAAGACGGTTTTACGCAGAGCTTTTAAACATAAGGAGTGCGCGCTATGAAGTATTCGGTTTTGGACCTGGCCTGCTTGCGCAACGGACAAAGCTACAAGGAAGCCTATGATGACCAAGTACGGCTCGCACAAGCTGTTAACAGTTTTATCTATGACCAGGATGCCCAAATCCATTCCTTTGAACTCCTAGCACAGGCCTTGAGCTAAGTGGCTCACAATCCAAACGGCTCAAGCACCAAGGATACTGGGTCGTTTCAAATTGGTTTTGATTGCTAGACGTTTACGCGTGGGCTTCCAAACGCAGGTCGTCATATTGATAGGGCGTGCCGCCTTCAACGTAGAGCGTTTCGCTGCAAAGCAAAACAAGGGATATGCAGGTTTGCTTGTCGAGGTAGTAGGTAGCATCAACGCTTGCACCAGGCTCTAGGTCGAAGAAGAAACCGTCCTCGCCTTCCTTGTTGCTGTTCACCGACGATGTAACTCGCTCGTCTTCCACAAGCGCCGCATAGCCATCAAACTCCACGCGCCGCACAATAAAGATATTGCTCATCTTGTCATCTGTGTTGGTGAAGCGCACGGTTACACCATCAAGTTCGTTTTCAACCAGTTCGACCTTCAGTTCGCCGTCGTAACTAATACCGCGCTCACTTCCTGAAGCAGCACCGCCAGCAGAACAAGCGGCCAGAAACACAGCACACGCCATAGCAAGCAACATAGCAAGACAAGTAAGCGCCACCGTGCGCCTTCCCGCTCGCATCGGCTGCACGTGCGCACCTAAATCATTCAACCTATGTTCTTTGTAGCCCATTCTCATAATGTATCTTATTGTAGCTTCTGTTCAAGAAGTTGGTTGATGAGTTTCGGATTTCCCTGGCCCTTCATTTCTTTCATGCATTGGCCCACAAAGAAACCGAGCAAGCCCGTTTTTCCGCCTTTATATTCGTCCACCTTGTCGGGGTTTGCCGCCAAAACCGCATCGACCACTGCTTCGATAGCGCCCGTGTCGGACACCTGCTTCATGCCACGTTCTTCCACAATGGCGGCAGGGTCCTTATCTTCTGCAAGCACCACTTCAAGCACTTCCTTAGCCTGCTTAGATGAAATGGTGTCGGCAATCTGCAAACCCAACAGCTCAAGCGCACGCGCCGGCGTCAGCGCACTCGTTGCGAGGTCGAAACCTTCGTCGGCATTCATGCGAGCTGCAAGGTCGTTAATAATCAGGTTTGCGAGCGGCTTTGCGAACTTTTCAGCGTCTGGGCCAGCCTGGGCCATAGCCGTTTCAAAGAACTGCGTCGTTTCGCGATGCTCAATAACATGACGAGCATCATAAGCCGAAAGCCCCCAGGAACGCTGGAAGCGCGCTACCTTCTGGTCGGGCAGTTCGGGCAACTTCGCGCGCACGCCTTCGATGAATTCGTCGCTTAAGTCATACGGCGCCAAGTCGGGATCCGGGAACATACGGTAGTCGTCCGCCGTTTCCTTCACGCGCATTGAAATGGTGCGCTTGGTGGCAGGATCCCAGTGACGGGTCTCCTGAACCACCGTGCCGCCTTCTTCAAGCACTTCGGCCTGTCGACATATTTCGTAGGCGAGGGCGTCGTGGAGCGCCTTGAAGCTGTTGATGTTTTTCATTTCCGTGCGGGTGCCGAACTCGGTTTCCCCACGGCGTCGCAGGCTGATATTGCCATCTGCACGCATGGAACCTTCTTCAAGGCTGCAATCCGAAATGCCCAAGCACAGATACACCTGACGCAACTTCTGCATAAACAAACGCGCCTCTTCGGGAGTACGGAGGTCGGGCTCGGTCACCAGTTCCATGAGCGGCGTGCCCGCGCGATTATAATCAACCAGCGAATGGGTGGCGCCATCGATACGGCCCTCGCCGCCGCCCAAATGCACCATCTTGCCAGCGTCTTCTTCCATGTGAATACGCGTAATGCCGATATGGGTGGTATAACCCGTTTCGGTACGCGTGGCGCCATTAGCTTCATCGCCCGCAGCAAGGTCGCGCACTTCAACGCGTTCTTCGGCGCCCTTGCCGTCTACATCAAGGTCGAGCCAGCCGCGCATGGCAAAAGCTTTGGGACCCTGTGTAGTCTGGAAGTTCTTCGCCATGTCGGGGTACATATAGCCCTTGCGATAAAACATCGTATGCTTTTCAATGTCGCAATTAGTAGCAAGACCAGCCAGTACAATGCTTTCAATGGCCGCCTTATTCGGCACGGGCAAAGCACCCGGCAAACCCAGGCAAACGGGACAGGTGTGAGTATTGGGCTCTGCCCCAAATTCAAGCTTGCAGCCGCAGAACATCTTGGTTTCAAGTTCGGTCAATTCGCAATGAATTTCCAGGCCGATGACCGCTTCCCAGTCCTGTAAAACTTGATCCATAGTTTTCATGCTACTCACCTCCCAAGTCAGAAGAGGGCGCGGGCTCGCCACTTGAAGCCGTAAGGTCAGCATAGCTTGGAGCAATGGGTGCCGCCCCATATTCGCGTTCAAGAGCAGCAGCCACGCGGAGCATCTTTTCGTCTTCAAACCAGGGGCAGATGAGTTGAGCGCTCACAGGCAGGCCAGAATCTGAACCCAAACCCAGGGGCACGCTCATACCACCGTTGCCCGCAATGTTAATGCTGATAGTAAAAATGTCAGACAAATACATGGTCGCAGGGTCTGATATTTCACCAAACTTAAAGGCCGTACGCGGGCTCGCCGGAGCCAAAATGCAATCGCATTCACCGAAAGCCATGCGGTAGTCGTCAGTAATGAGGGTACGCACCTGCTGCGCAGGATAGTAATAGGTGTTGTATACGCCCGCCGAAAGCAGGTAGCTGCCCAGCATAATGCGACGGCGTGCTTCCGCCCCAAAACCACCACTGCGGCTCGCTTCATACTGGCTGCCCAAGTCGGCATGCCCAGGGTCGCGGAAACCATAGCGCACCGAATCAAAGCGCGAAAGATTGCTAAAGGCTTCGCAGGGGCCAATCACATAGTAGGCGCTCATGGCAGCAGCCGCGTTAGGCAAATCCACTTCTACGATTTCAGCACCTGCCGCCGCCAGCTTCTGGATAGCACCAAGCACCGCTTCGCCCACTTCGGGTTCAAGACCTTCAGCGGTCATGAATACTGGCACGATACCTATGCGCATGCCTTCCACGCCTTCGTTCAGGTTGGCGGTAAAGTCAGTTGAGCAAGGCTGGCTTGTACAATCCTTGTCGTCGTGGCCCACGAGTGCGTTCAGGGCCAAAGCGGCATCGCGGACATTGCGTGCAAAGGGCCCCACCTGGTCAAGTGAGGACCCAAATGCCACGACACCATAGCGGCTAACCAGACCGTAAGTTGGCTTCACGCCGACCACGCCGCAGAAACTTGCGGGCTGACGGATTGAGCCGCCTGTGTCAGAACCAAGGGTAACAGGCGTCATACCTGCCGCCACTGCAGCAGCACTACCACCACTTGAACCACCAGGTACGCGTTCTAGGTCCCAGGGGTTTTTCGTTGTGCCGAAAGCACTTGTTTCCGTAGAAGAGCCGAAGGCAAACTCGTCCATGTTCAGCTTTCCCATGGGCAAGCCGCCAGCATCCAGCACGCGCTGCACGCAGGTGGCCGTGTACATGCTTTCGTAGTTTTCCAGCATGCGGCTACCGCAGGTTGTGCGCGTGCCCAAGAGATTCATGTTGTCCTTAAAGCCAACGGGCACGCCCGCCAGAGGGCCCAGCGTATCCAGTTTGCCTGCCGCCACCGCCGCGTCCACCGCTTCAGCCGCCGCAAAAGCCGCATCGGGCGTTACTTGCAAAAAGGCGTTAATGCTCGCATCCGCCGCTTCAATACAGGTAAGGGCAGCTTCGGCGATGTCGCGCGCTTTAAAGTCACCCGCGGCAAGCCCCGAGCGAATGTCGTCAACGCTAAGAGCCGAATAATCAAAAGAGCTCACGAGGCATCACCCCCGCCCAAAATTGAAGGAATCAAAAAGCTGCCGTCCTGCTTGGCAGGAGCATTGCTCAAGGCCTCTTCCTGAGTAAAACTGAGCCCTTCCACATCTTCACGCATCACATTGGATAAGTCACCAATGGGGTGGAAAGTTGGCTCCACGCCTTCCAGGTCGTATTCAGTAATGGGCTTGAGGCTGTCAATGATAGAGTTCAAGTCCTCCGTCATCTGCGGCAGCTCATCATCGGTCAAACCAATTCGCGCGTATTCAGCAATACGCCGCACGTCGGCTTTAGTAACATGCTCGGTCATAGGGCATCCTTCTTTGAAAACGTATGCGCTCCACTGCGCTCATGCGGCCATTAAAGTACCTGCTCATAATAATATAAAACCGTATGCACTGCGCGCATATTAGCTGCGTTCCAAAAATGAAACAGGGCACACCTGCGCCCTGTTTGAATGAGTTCACTTTCGACCGAAGACGCTTTTTAGTGTTTGCCAATAGGACAGGCAGCGCCTTCGGTAAGAGTAGGGCCACCGTAAGGTACCCCAATCTTGCCGCTCAAGAATTCAATGATATCTTCCGATTCATACATGGGTTCGCCGTCAACCACCAAGCAAGGCGACTGAACCTTACCGCCCAATGCGGCCAGCTCGTCTGCATTATTGCCTTCCACAACGCTGCGGTGTTCCATCACGATGTCATGGGCATCAAGAAAACGGTCGACCTTGGCGCAGAAGGGGCAGCCGGGTAAAACGTAGAGATACATATTGTCAAATGTCATAAGGCGTCCTTTCTTTGTTCTGTCAGGGCAATTATGCCATGACGCACACTTTGCAAACGCAACTTTGTCACATTAGTTAACAAACTCGTCAACAAAATGAAAAATAAGTGCCGCACTGGTGGGCGTGCAACGCTCCCCGTCAAGGCGCGGCTCAAAGATGGGAATACCCCGCGCAAGAATAGCCGCTGTGGCTGGCGCCGGAACATCCGTAAGTCCATGGGCACATTGGATCTGCCCGCTGCCAACTTGCACGGCGGTTGAAGTAATGCGGTCTGGACCAATACTGCGAATAGCGAGACAGATTTCGAGCACGCTTTGGATGTGGCTGCCCTCGCCCACTTCGTGGAAATGGGTATGGTCAACTTCGCTACCGTGCACGTGCGCCTCCGCTTCGGCAAGCACCGTATAAATGGCGCGCATGTCATTGCGCACGGTATCTGGAACGCCTGCCAGATTGTCAATGGTGCTTAAAATATCAGAGAGGTGATGATGGTGTTCGTCAGGCACACCAGCTGCAGCTGCCTGTTCACGAATTCCTTGGGCAAGACCATCTTCGCCTGCGCAAACTTCATCAAATATAAAAGGGCGCGTTGCCCATTGTGTTAAATCCCAATGCATGCTTGCCATCTTAACCTCCTAGGATGTTTTAACGTGATTAATCATGCTTGCCTGGTATCCAGCGCCAAAACCATTGTCTATATTGACAACCGAAATACCACTCGCACAACTATTGAGCATGGCAAGCAAAGCGGCGAGCCCATCAAATGATGCGCCATAACCAACGCTCGTTGGCACCGCGATAACAGGACAGGATGCCATACCGCCCACCACCGAAGGCAGGGCTCCTTCCATTCCCGCCACTGCCACAATGACATTAGCCCGCGCGATGTCTTCAGCATGGTTAAGCAAGCGATGAATCCCCGCCACGCCCACATCGAACATGCGGACTACTTCGTTACCGAGCACTTCGGCCGTAAGGGCCGCTTCTTCGGCAACGGGCAAATCGCTCGTCCCTGCACAGGCAACGACAACGACACCATTGCCGTCGGGCTTGGGGCGTTCGCCGATAATGCCAATGCGTGCTTGCTCGTGGTAGTCCAAGTCAAAGACCCCCGCCAGCTCTTGCGCTTTAGCGGCATCGAGGCGCGTAATAAGAATGCACTTTTGTCCTGCTTCAAGCATGGTCTTGCAGATGCCCCAAATTTGGTCGGCGGTTTTTCCTTCACCATAAATGACTTCGCCAACGCCTTGGCGCATTTCGCGCGCATGGTCAACCTGGGCATAGCCAATATCAGTGAGGTCTGCAGTTTGAAATTGAAGGAGTGCTTCGTCGGCGGCAAGGGTTCCTGCTGCCACCGCATCTAGGATTTCTTTTGTACGTGCTTTATCCATGGCGTCCTCCTGCTTTTATTTACTCTTGTATTGTAACGGGCTTTATGGCGCGCGACCTACTACTCTTTTTCGTAGCGAAGAAACGGCTTTTGTTTAAGGGAAGTTGTATTTAAACGGCGCGGGATTCGACGTAGTCTTCAATGACCTTTAACGCGGCGCGCACGTCGCCCAAGCCTTCAGGCGCAAAGAGAGATTGGAATTCACCTTCACATTCAAGAGCGGAAGAAAGCGCAACAAGAGAAGAGAGGGAAATCTCCCCCGTTTGTTCGAATCTCTTCAGAGACCCCAAACTAACGCCGGATAACTGGCTCAACTGCGCTTGTGATAAATGCGCCTCTTTTCTCCGAGCGCGCATCCTCTGAGCTATCGCGTGAGTGTGTTTATGCGGCGTTTCTTGCGATAAGAGAGGCGCATTCATGGGGAATATAGTACCCATATTTGCGCTCTTTTCAATAGTTCTAGCTAATATATTATCCATTTCTACACAATTTATACAGAATTTGAATCCTTGTAATAAACCAGTGTTAGTAAGGGCGAGCAGCTAGGATAAGGGCAGCAGGTTCTAGGGCGACAGCTAGGCTTAACTCGCGACCGCTTCCGCACGGCGCCGATGATCTGCCTTCCCAAGATTCGTACGCTTTGAATGCCCACTAAGGACTTGGTGGCATAAAATGACGGAGTTGTACGGATTATTTCTGCCCGAGCCGTACAACTTCGTCATTTCTTGCCATTTTTGGACTCTAACACGTACAACTCCGTCATTTTGTGCCAGCAAGTACCAATTTCCCATCCAAGTAAGCAGTGGAAGTAGCCTTTGGTTAGGAGGGACGGGATACCCTCTTTGGT
>JAFUCE010000138.1 GCA_017459805.1 Eggerthellaceae bacterium | reverse complement strand
TGTAAGTTTCTTTGAGTTCTTGATACGCGAATGGATGGAGCGTACGTGCATTTCAACGGGTATTGGCTTGCTGGCAATGTGGTCGCTATCCAAAAGGAATGGGTCCTTATGCCCGGCCGCCTGCGCACACAGATATGCCAAGGCATCAAGGCTAATGCCCTCCAGATAGTCAGGAACGAGGGTGAGCAAACTTGGGTCTGGACCAAAGTGGCGGTTGTGTTTGCGACCCTCGGAAATATATCGCGCGCTGAGGGCAGCAGCAGCATTTTTGAATTGCTTGTATACAATCAGCCGATCAACGAGGATATCGCGAGCCTGGCTTGGCGATATGTCTTCGAATTCAACATCGAGTTCTTCCTTAGGCGAAGGAATGAGGCTTGCAGCCTTAATCTCAAGCAGCGTTGAAGCCACCAGCAAAAAATCGCTTGCCACATCAAGATCAAGAATCTCCATTTTGGATATTTCTTCCAAATATTGGTCGGTAATTTCAGCAATGGAAACAACACCGATGTCAACCTTTTGGCGGCTTACTAAATAAAGAAGCAAATCAAATGGGCCTTCAAAGGAATCTATGCGCACCTTATAAGACATAGCTTAGCGTTCCCCGCCCTTCGCATAGGCAGCTACCTGTTCTTCAATCAAAGATGCGTCGCTAAAATAGTTTATCTTCATAGCATCTTTGACCTGATCAAGGGTTTCAGCGGCTACAGCTCGAGCCGTTTCGCAACCTTGCTCAAGAAGCTGATAGACACCAGGAATGTCGGCCTCAAATTCATGTCTGCGGGCGCGAATGGGTTCGAGTGTTTCTTCGAGTACCGCCTGCAAAAGTTTCTTGCATTTCACATCACCAAGGCCGCCGCGACGATAGTGCTCCTTCATTTCGGAAAGATTCGCATATTCAGGGAGATAAGCTTCAAAATGACGGTCTTCACAGAAGGCGTCAAGGTAGGTGAACACGGCATTTCCCTCGACTTTGCCTGGGTCGTCAATGCGCAAGTGGCCTTCGTCAGTATACATTTGCTTTATTTTGTCAGCTATGGTGTCAGGGCTATCGGAAAGATAGATGCCATTGTTGAGGCTTTTACTCATCTTCGATTTGCCGTCCAAACCCGGCAGACGCTTGGCAGCTTCCCCTGACGGAATAAGGGCTTCGGGTTCTACAAGTACGGGGCCATAAGTACGATTAAAACTGCGTACGATTTCTCGCGTTTGTTCGAGCATGGGCAGTTGATCTTCGCCAACCGGAACCGTAGTTGCTTTAAAGGCGGTAATATCCGATGCCTGACTTATGGGATAGGTAAAAAATCCCACCGGAACATCGGCATTAAAACCGCGCATCTGTATTTCGGACTTTACCGTTGGATTACGCTGAACGCGAGCTACGGTAACGAGGTTCATGTAGTAGGCAGTCAATTCATAAAGCTGCGGAACTTGCGACTGGATGAGCACCGTTGTCTTTTCTGGATCGATGCCGCAGGAAAAATAGTCGAGTGCGACTTCAATAATGTTTTGGCGAACTTTTTCAGGGTTGTCAGCATTGTCGGTAAGTGCCTGCGCGTCAGCAATCATGATAAAAATTTTTTCGTATTCACCCGAGTTTTGTAGACGGACCCTCTCGCGCAAACTACCAACATAGTGCCCAAGATGGAGCTTGCCCGTTGGCCTGTCGCCTGTCAGGATGGTGGGCGGAGCCTCAACTTTGGGGACTTGGGAGGCATCTTCATTTGATACATCATGTTTCATTTCTTCAGTCATACAACTCACCTTTTAGTAGATTTTGAAGGGGTACAAAAAGTTCGCTAAATTACCTGCCGTAGCACCCATATACATTGAAATGGGGCTTACCGGGAAAATGTAGGGAAGCGCAAAAAGAAGTATAAGCAGAACCGGCATACCGTAACGTTCGATGTTGTAATAGATGTCCATGCGGTTTTTTGGAACGAGATACACATAAATGCAAGAACCGTCGAGTGGTGGAATGGGCAGAAGATTAAAGAACATCAAGAACAAATTAATTAATACAAAGTAAGGTAAAAACAAACCATAGAAATACGAAAAGACCTCACTTGTTTGCATAAGTTCTGGTGCCGCGCCTACGAGAAGCCAAGCTACAGCAGAGCCGATGAGCGCCATAACAAAATTCGCCGCAGGTCCAGCAAGCCCAACTATTACGTCGCCCTTGCGTCTGTCTTCAAAATAGCTTGGGTTGTATGGCACTGGTTTTGCATAGCCGAAAACTGGTGCGTGCGCAAGCATGAGCATAATAGGCAAAATAATAGTGCCAAACATATCAACATGAGCAGCAGGATTAAGCGTCAGGCGCCCCGCCCTCTTGGCCGTCGGGTCACCCAGTTTGTAAGCAGCATATCCATGCGAAACTTCGTGCAGGACTATGGCGGGCACAAAGGCAAGAATAATGCAGGCATAATATGCGAGTTCACTTAAATCCATAATCAGTAAGTATAACTAACTTTGCTCCTGCTGACGGGCAAGCTCGGCTTCAACTTCTTCGTTTAATCGCAACCACTCTTCTTCGGCCTTATCGAGACGGGCTTTAAGAGTGGCATATTCAGAAATAATGTCGCTATTGGAATCTTCCTGGGTATAGAAATCAGGGTCGGCAAGCAATTCAAGTATCGCTGCCATGCGAGTGTTGTCGCGCTGCATTTGTTCGTCGAGCTGGGCAATACGTTTTCGGTGAACTTTCAAAGCGGTGTAGGCACGATTGCGTGCTTGGGCTTCGGCTCGTTTTTGCTCTTTTGTTTTCGGGGCAGACCCACGGGGTGTAGTGAGTTTTAAAGCACTTTCAGGTCCTGGCGCAGGTGCTGGTGAGGTGGGCTTATCTTGTGTTAATTGGTCTGCATCCGCTTCAGCAATTTGCCCACTTTTAAAAAGGTAATAGTCATAGTCGCCGTCATAGGACTTCGCCTGTCCATCCTTTACTTCGATAATGCGGTTTGCAACCGCAGAAATGAGATGCCGGTCATGGGTAATGAGAAGGATGGTGCCTTCGAACACCTTAAGCGCTTGTTCAAGTATGTCGGCACTCGCAATATCGAGGTGGTTGGTAGGTTCGTCAAGACAAAGCAAAGGTGTTGGAGCAACAAGCATTTTCGCAAGGGCTAAGCGACATTTTTCTCCACCCGACAGAACAGACACACGCTTTTCAACATCGTCGCCCGTAAAAAGAAACGCGCCGAGAAGACTGCGAACCTGCGAAATAGTCCAGCCAGGCGCAACGCGATCAAGCTCTTCGAAAACGGTATTACCGGGATGAAGCTCATCAAGCTGATGTTGCGCAAAGTAGCTCTTTTCTACATGCACACCATATTCAATACTTCCTGCGTCTGGACTTAACACACCAGCAATCATTTTTAACAAAGTTGACTTTCCCGATCCGTTAGGGCCAACCAAAGCCACCTTGTCACCACGGTACAGGGTCACATTCAGGTCTTCATAGACGATATTTTCGTCAAATGCCTTCTTAACCCCTTCGACTCGAACAACCATCTCCCCCGTTCTGGGAGGTTGCTTAAAGTTAAAATGCACGGTTTTCTTTTCTTCAGGAACAACAATACGCTCCATTTTTTCGAGTTTGCGCACTCGGTCTTGAACCTGCTTAGCCTTAGTTGCTTTATAGCGAAAACGTTCAATAAAAGCTTCCATATGCTCAATTTCATCCTGCTGTTTCGCAGCTTGTTCGCGCAAAAGGGCAAGGCGTTCTTCGCGTTGTTTTAAATAGGCCGAATAGTTACCTTTATAAAGCGTGACTCGTTCAAGGTCGATTTCAGCGACCGTGTCTACCATATTGTCCATAAAGGTACGATCGTGGCTTACAACAACAACGGTTCCCGCATAGGATTGCAAGAAGCTTTCGAGCCATTTAACACTTTCAAGGTCGAGGTGATTAGTTGGTTCGTCAAGCATCAAAAGGTCAGGTTCTCTTACGAGGAGTTTCGCAAGAGCAATTCGCATCTGCCAGCCACCAGAATACGAACTGGTGAGTGCTGTCATGTCCTTTTCGCCAAAACCGAGGCCAAAAAGAACGCTGCGAACGCGCGATTCGAGCGTATAGCCACCCATAGCTTCGTATGCATCGCGCGCACGCCCCGCTGCCGTCAGCTGGGCTTGAGTAGGATGAGTGCCAAGCGAAGCTTCAATAGAACGAAGCCGCTGTTCGGCGTCAAGTACATTTCTCTGCGCTGAAAGCACTTCGTCAAAAATAGAGCGTTCGGCCATTTCTATGGCTTCCTGTTCAAGGTAGCCAATGCTAACTCCTTTTGCAAAAACCACTCGCCCTTCGTCAGCGTCTTCGCGGCCAGCGATGATATTAAGCAAGGTGGTTTTACCGGCACCATTGGGGCCAACGAGGGCAAGGCGCTGCCCCGCTTCTAATTTGAAATTGACATCAGAAAAAAGCGTTCTTGAAGAAAAGGATTTTGATATATGTTCAAGCTGTACTATCACGTTACATCCATGTTTCGCGAGCATCATTCATTTGTGCCATGTACGCGCGAGTGCTAGAGTATCACATAAGTAAGCAAAGACTAAGGAGCGAACTATGCAGATTATTATTGCTTCAGATTATGCGGACATGAGTCGAAAAGCAGCAGATGTTATAGCTGCACAGATTAAGAATAAGCCAAGTTCTATTTTAGGCCTTGCCACGGGTTCAACTCCGATCGGTCTTTATGCTGAACTGGTTAAGGACTATGAAGCTGGTTTAATTTCGTTTAGCCAGATTCAAAGCTATAACCTTGACGAATATCGCGGGCTTGAAGCGAGCCATGAACAGAGCTACCGCTATTTCATGAACGAAAACCTGTTCAATCATGTCGACATCGATAAAGAACAGACGCATGTGCCTGACGGAGCTAACCCAGATGCCGATGCCGCTTGTAAGGCGTACGAAATTGGCATTGCCCACGCTGGCGGCATTGATTTGCAACTGCTGGGGCTTGGGCATAATGGTCATGTTGGTTTTAATGAACCAGCCGACTACTTCCCCGTCGATACACACATCGTCGACCTTACTGAAAGCACCATCCAAGCAAATAGTCGCCTCTTTAATTCCATTGATGAAGTGCCACGCCAGGCTTACACCATGGGTATAGGTACTATTATGAAGGCCAACCAGATTCTTGTTGTTGCCAACGGCACCGACAAAGCCCAGATTGTGGCCGACGCTTTCACGGGTCCGGTGGTGCCGCAAGTACCTGCGAGCGTTTTGCAACTGCACCCACGCGTGACAGTTATCGTAGATGCTGAAGCTGGTTCAATTATTAAGGAGCGCTTGTAAGCTTTTATATCTGCTATACTGGGCACTGCTTAATTTGGGCGTTTGGCGCAGGGGGAGCGCGCTTCCTTCACACGGAAGAGGTCACTGGTTCAATCCCAGTAACGCCCACCACAAAACACAACCGGCACCTCCGTGCCGGTTTTTTTTATTTTTTCAAATCAGGGCAGACCAAAAAGAACAACGAGCGCGCTCGACATGCCTTAGATTTGCCCGCTGCGCGGCTGAGCGTACTTCGTACGTGAAGGTAAGCGCATAAGGGTAAAGATGAGGTATGTCGTGTGCGCGCAGTGTCAGGACGTCTCATACGAAAAAAGCCTGTTCGTTAGAACAGGCTAAAAAGTTTGGCTCCCCGGGTAGGATTCACTCGTGTCAAGGCCAGGCCGCTTTCAGCGGTCGCTGCGCGAGCCTTGACACTCGGGGCACCCGCAATACGCTAAAGCGTATCGCGGGGGTCGAACCTGCTTTTAAATGGTTGTTGGTTCGAATCCCCTTTGCTTAAACAAAACGAGCCAAGTAAGTTTACCTGGCTCGAAATATTTATGGCTCCCCGGGTAGGATTCGAACCTACAACCCTCCGGTTAACAGCCGGATGCTCTGCCGTTGAGCTACCGAGGAATAGTGCGCACAAAATGCAGCGAAAAAGAATAGTATCTGAATCACAACACCTTGGCAAGGTTTTAGTATAGGATACATACTAAATGACAAATGATTTTCAACATAATTCAGCACCAAAGCATGCAAAACATGCGAAAAAGAGCAAAAGTGGGCTGGCTACGTTCCTGACGATTGCTGGACTTATCTTAATCTTAGCCGCTCTCGCATACGCTGCGTACCTTGTAGTAAACCAGGGTCTTTTAGGTAGTTCAAATGAAAACACCCAGAGTGCTTCAGATCAACCAAGCTCTATTAACACCAGCGAAGCTGCACCAGACGATGATAATAGTGCTGCGTCTAGCGAAGCAGTTGGAGACCAATTAAGCAATCGGAATATCACGCCCGAGCAGTCAAACATAGACAAAGATGCCCAAGCCGCCGCCGAAGCTGCCGCTGCGGCAGACGCTGCAGTCCAAGACGGCTTACCAACACCCCTTCTAGCCGAATATGACGGCGTGCTCATACATAGTCCTATACATCCAAAAGAACTGGAAGGCATCTTATTCCATCAGGCAGCTACTGAATTTGGGCTCGTGCTCAATACACAGTTGCCCGAAGCTGATCCAGATACCATGCTAGAAAACCCGGACTACCAAATTGCAGATGAACAACCCACGGGTGATGAATGGCTTGATGCTCTTGCCCTCCATCTGTGGCGAGAAGACACCGACACCAACATGGACACCTCTATTGATGTTGGCGCCGAAGCTGGCACGACCGTGTATGCACCCGTTTCTGGCACTGTCGTGCTGGTTAAAACATACCGACTCTACGATGTTGTTGATGACTACGAAGTTCACATTCAGCCCCATGGACGCCCTGACCTTGATGTGGTTGAAATACACGTTACTGATGTTATGGTTAAGGCTGGCGATAAGGTGGAAGGCGGTGTAACGCCTATTGCCCTCGTGCGCGATTTAGCGGCTGAAGACATAACCGATATTCAACTCGCTTTCTATTCTCATGCTGGTCATGGCAATCATACGCATGTTCAAGTCAATAATGCGGACATGGAAAACTATCGCGAAACCAGACTTGAAGGTGCATACGAAGTAAAATAGTTGCGTTATACTAAAGCATGTGCACCTATGGGCCCTTAGCTCAATGGTGGAGCAGAGGACTCATAATCCTTTGGTTGCAGGTTCGAATCCTGCAGGGCCCACCACCTCCTTTTTATTTGCATGTGCACTTTGAAGAAAGTTAAAACGCAGCATATGGCAACTTCAACTACAACAAAACACTGGATTGCGCGCGTTCTTATTGCGATTGTGTTTGCTATTAATATGTATTGCGCTGTTTCCTTCTTTTTCAACCCTGCTGCGTATGTAGGGGCGTATCAGTTGGATGGTGAAGGTGCGCAAGCAGCTCTTTCAGGATTGGGCGTCACCTTTGCCATGTGGAATGCAACCTATATCCCCATTTTGGTACTACCCCACCGTTTTAGAGCAGTATTTGCTGTTGTTTTAGCTCAACAAGTAATCGGGCTTGCAGGTGAAAGCTGGATTCTTTCCACCCTTGGCGCTTCGCAAGCTATTCTTGCCGCATCAATTACGCGCTTCATCATCTTTGACGCCATAGGGCTCGTCCTGCTCCTAATAGCATTCCTTATTTCTTTGAAGTAAGGCCTAGAGCACTTGATTTGCTCAAGGATGCTTAGGCCAGTTCAAGATCCGCATCAAGGTCAACCAGCATAAGATAGACGTTATCGCGCATACGATTTGCCATTTGACGACTTATTTCGCCTGCACTGTAAGCTTCGCGTATTTCGTCCAATTCGAAGTTATAAGCCATGCGTCTTATGTCTTCAAGTTCGTCAACAGTACGGGTGTAGCTGGTAATTGAAGGCCGTCTGCCTTGTGAACGCCGATAGGCACGCTGGAAAGAAAAGAGAAGCTTGGTTACCTTATCGGACGGGAATGGCGAGTCTGGGTCTTGCATAAGGCTTTCAAGATACTCGATGGCGGCTAAGTCTGCTGCTTCTTGCACTTTAATACGTTCTAAGGCGTCGTCGTAAAGCGGAATCTTCCCCATTAGTTTTCGGACCATGCGACGGAGTGCGCGCCAAGCTGTCGAAGAATAATGAAGTGCTGAAATGCCAAACCCGCCCTTATTGCTTCGGTGCTTTAAATAGCTTGCTGTTTTTGCGAGGCGGCGAAGATAGTTATAGCCTTCAATGTCGTCAATCTCTCCTGCTTCAAGCAGTTTAAAAAGCTTATTTTCCTGCGCCGCAATAACGCTAAGACGCAATTCATCGTTTGAAGTGTCGATATTCGCTTCATCTTCAAGGCGTTCGATGCGTTCATTGTAAGAAGTAATAACCGTACGAATAGCACGCCTTTGTTCTTTGTTATGTGATTCTGCAAGTCGCTCAATAACACGTCGGAGTATTTCCCGGCGCGCAAGAGCATCTTTTTCGGGATCTTCTGCATCGTTTTGGTTAGAAGGAGCAAGAATTGGAAGAAGGAAATTTGCCAGCAAAAGGGTACAGATAATAACGCCTGACGCAAGGAAAATAAGAAGGGAACGCTGCGGAAATGGGTCGCCCGCATTGGTAAGAAAGGGCGTAGACATAATAATTGATAAGGTTACGGCGCCTTTAGGGCCGCCAATGGTTGTAATGAGCGCCGAACGTATACGGTCCGAAGGTGTGTCATGCTGCCCTGTTTCAGGGTCACGTGATAGTCGGTCTGAAACAAGTACCCATATAAAACGTACGAGCACAATAACGGCCGTTATGCCCAATACGAGGGCAAGCAAGATCCAGTTGCTGATTGCTTCAGATTCGATAATAGACTGCATGCCCCTTGGCAACATAAGACCCAAAAGTACAAACACGATACCGTTGAGCGCAAACTCAACAACACCCCACACGTTTGATAACACAATGCTAAGGCGCGCCTTCGAAGGACCCAGGGCACGTTCTTCCCATGTGCTGAGCAAGAGCCCTGCAGCAACAACAGCCAAAATGCCACTTACGTGAACGAGCTCAGCTACCAGATAGATAATAAAGGGCAACGTTAGGTCAAATAAGACATGAAAGGTGTTCGTATCAAGACCAAGCGCATCCACGCGGTCCTGGATAAAGTGAGCAAGCCATGCAAGCGCGAGTCCCAAGATAATGCCACCGAAGAACGCAATAAGGAAATAGGTGGTCGAACTAAGCACAGCGAACGAGCCCGTTACCACAGATGCAATTGCAAACTGAAACGATACAACACCTGAAGCATCGTTGATGAGGCACTCACCTGCCAAGAGGGCGCTTTCACGTCTGCGTATGACGGCAGTTTTTTTGAGCGAAAGTACGGCTACGGCATCGGTAGGCCCGAGTGCAGCGCCGAGAGCGAATGCGGCTGCAAGGGGAATTGAGGGAACGATCAAATGAAGGGAAAAACCAACAATGAGCATGATGGCTACCACGAGGCCAATTGCGAGCCATAGAATATAGCTGCGATTATTCCATAGGCCCAACTTGTCGGCATTTTTAGCATCGTGGAAAAGAATGGGTGCGATAAACACCAGGAGAAAGAATTCTGGGTTAAATGAAACATGAATAGCTTGCGTTGAGAAAAACGCAAGAACAATGCCTAAGCCCGCCTGAATAAGCGGCAGCGACACGCGCGGAATAAGCTGTTCAAGTACCGCTGAAAGAAGTACGGCAGCAAACAGTAGTAATATGAGCTCGAATGTGGCCATACATTTAAATTAACAGGTAATAATAGTGTTGATGTGGAAGTTTGATTACTTCACAAGAACTATGCTCTCCCCTGCTGCAAGAATAATACGCCCCTCAGCATGGAATTCTTCAGCCCGACGGGCGTCGAATAATTGCGATGGGTTTGACGGATTGTCCATGGGAACCATATGTATGGGGATGCTATGCTTGGCCCCTACTAGTTCTGCGCAGCGGCTTGCTTCGACGCGGTCCATGTTGTAAAAGCCGTCGCAAGGAAACACAGCGTAGTCTATGTCAAGCATTTTTAGGCGACCGCTTTCCATATCGTCAGTGCAACTGGTGTCGCCCGAGGCATAAAAGGTAATGCCGTCAAAGTAGAGAAGATATCCGACGCACTCATCGACGGAATGGTTATCGTTATAGGCCTGAACTGCAGTTATGACCACTCCATGGTCTTCACGCGTGTCATAAACGCTTGGACTAGGGTGTAAATCGGCGGCGCGAATAATACTGCAGTTTGGCGCATGGGGCATTTTATCGAATGCCGTATGGTCGAAATGTTCGTGGGTTGACAAGATAAGGTCTGCGGGAAGGTTGTAGCCCTCTCCTGCGAATGGGTCAACGTATATTACCGTAGCATCATCAAGTACAAAACGATACGAGCCATGACCTTGATACAGCATTGTTGCCATCGTGCATTTCCCTTCTAATCAGTAAACAAACCTCATCAATAATACCAGTACCAATCAGCTTATTTGAATTGAATGGAGCGTGGGATACAAAGCTTTAGTAAAATGTTCCCACACGTTTTGATTTACGTATTCAGGAGGAAAAGTCATGAAAAATGTAATCACGATTTGTTCGATGCTGCTTCTCGCTTTCGCGCTGGCTTCATGTGGCGGGAATACCGCTTCCAATATCGAAGAGTACTTTACATCTCATCAAGATGCCTACAATGACTTTATGAAAGGAGTCGATGAAAGTGCTGCTTCCTATGAAGGTATCCAAACAGATGTCACTGTCACTGGTAACGATATAAACATTGCTCTCGATATAAGCGATATATATAAATCTGTTGGTATAACTAATTCGGAATTAGCAAAGATGACCTTTGAATCAGCTGGCACCGAAGCTGTTGAAGGGCAAGTGGGTGAACTCCAGGCGGCTCTTCAGCAGCTTGAAAGTGAAACGGGTCTGACAGGTATCCAGATTGTATATAACTTCGTATACGACGGAGAAAAGGTCTTTGAGTTCGTTGTGGATAAGGATGGCCTTGTCAGGTAGGTAATCGTGCCACTGGCACGTTTGGCCCTCTCGGGTTCGAGTCCCCGCCTCTTTGTTATTGCACGGTTCACAAAATAGAAAAAAATCCATTGCTGGAGCTTTAAATCAACCTGGTGGACCGGCGGGGACTCGAACCCCGGACCTTGGGATTAAGAGTCCCCTGCTCTACCAACTAAGCTACCGGTCCATGGTAATCATCTCGCAAAAACTGCGTTCGGTTATTCTATCCGAGCGCTGCATTCATCGCAAGATACATTTTCAAAATGCGCACTGGGGTGGATGAAGGGACTTGAACCCTCGATCTCCAGAGCCACAATCTGGCGCCTTAGCCAACTAGGCCACATCCACCGTTAAGCGCAAGGAGTAAGTATAGGTGCTATCCCTACAGTGCGCAAGAACTCCTCAAAATAATTTGAATAATAAGGTATCGACTCTAACCCAAAACATTAGCATGTTTAATGCTTTAAGCTCCAAGAACTAAGCTTGAGCAGAACCAGTTTCGGAAATAACTTGGGGTTGGTCCTTTTGCCAATCCTTGAAGTCGTCGATTTCCTTTTCATTAAGTTTCATAGCAAGAGCAACGACAGCCACATCGTCAACCAAGCCAAGCAAAGGAATGCTGTCGGGGATAAGGTCCTTGCCCTTTACTACATACAAAAGCGCACCGAGGACACTCGCTACAACCTTGGGGGAAACATTGGTGTATTCCTGAGTAATATAGCCCTTAATCATAGATGCCATAAGTGGAATATTTTGCAAGGCGCCAGCAGCCGTCGCAGGAAGGTCGACAACCTGGGCTTTCACCTGGTCAAGTATGGCATCAACTTTCGCCGTATCGCCCAAGAGATTTTCGGCCTTGCGGGCAGATTCGCTCAGAATGGTTTTTACATCGTTTTCTGTATAGTCGGCCATGAACAGTCCTTTCTCTTACATCCGTTCGGGAGCAGATATACCTAACAAAGATAATGATAATGCAAGTACACGACGTGTGGCATCGCAAAGGGCAAGGCGCGCCTGGGTAAGTGCGGAATCGTCGGTAATAACATGGCAGTTCGTATAAAAGCCGTGGAAGAGGCTAGCGAGCTCTTGAGTGTAGTGAGTAAAGCGATAGGCGACACGGTCGCGAGCAGCTTGTTCGACAAGTTCAGGGAACACGTCCATCTTACGCATAAGAGCAAACTCGCTTTCATGCGTCAAGAGACTTAAATCAGGGTCTTCGCCAATAATCTTATCGACCAAGTCATTAAAGTCGCCGGATTCTAAACTTCCCAAGCCCTGTTCTTCCGCCGCTTTGCGCAAAATGGAACAAATTCGAGCGTGTGCATACTGCACGTAATAGACCGGGTTGGTCGCGTCCTGTTTTTTAGCCAGTTCAATATCAAAGTCAACCATTTGGTCGGCGCTACGTGAAAGCATGATCCAGCGCGTAGCATCAACGCCAACTTCATCCATAAGCTCTTCGAAGGTAACCATCTCCCCCGTTCGCTTGCTCATACGAACCGGTTTGCCATCGCGGAACAAATTGACAAGCTGGCCAAGCATGATTTCAAGGGCTCCATCATAACCCCAGGCAGAAAGCATGGCCTGGCAGCGGGCAATATAGCCATGGTGGTCGGCACCCCAAATGTCAATTAAATGGTCGAAACCGCGCTGCATCTTGTTATAGTGATAGGCCACATCCGACATAAAATACGTATAGCTACCATCCGACTTGCGCAGAACACGGTCTTTGTCATCCTTAAAGTCAGTGCTTCTAAACCAAAGTGCACCGTCCTTTTCGTACAGATAACCCGACGCATCCATGGCATCGAGTGCTTTATCAATGGCACTTTTACCGGTGTAATCAACCTCGTAGAGCGTTCTTTCTGAAAACCATTCATCGAAGGTCGTGCCAAATTCGTCACATATACGGTGTTGCTCAGCGAGCTCAAACGAATAGGCCCGTTCACGGAAGTTCATAAGGCGTTCTTGCTCATCGGCATGAAGCCATTTGTCGCCGTCTTCATCAATAATGGTTTGGGCAATATCTATCACGTAGGCGCCAGCATAGCATTGTTCAGGCAGTTCAATGTCTTGTCCAAGAAGCTGAAGATAGCGAACCACAACCGATTCTGCAAATACATCCATCTGGTTGCCGTTGTCGTTAATATAGAACTCTTCGAAGACATCGTAGCCTGCGTGGCGCATAACGCGCGCAGTGGCATCGCCCAATGCGGCCCAACGACCATGCCCCACATGAAAAGGACCCGTTGGGTTAGCGCTGATGTATTCGATATTTACCTTACGCATTCCTTCAGGAATAGTACCTTTGCCAAAGTCGCCTCCAGACCTGCGAATCTCGCTAATAACCCCCTGCAAAGCTTCATTAGTGAGGCTAAAGTTAATAAAACCAGGGCCTGCAATCTCGCAGGAAGCAATAATGCTGTCTTTGGGTAGGTGGTCAATGATAATTTGCGCTATTTCGCGCGGGTTCATACCAGCAGATTTTGCCGCACGCATAGCAAGCGTCGAAGCCCAGTCTCCATGACCTTCGTCGCGCGGGCGTTCAAGCCCACAATCGGGCACTTCGTCAAGTGCGAGACTGCTATCATCTAAAGCGCTCTGTAGAGCTTTTCCAACAATCCGTTCTAGTTCTTCACGTATAAGCACCGTTTATTCCTTATCCATAAGAGTTGCATGCATAACAGCTTTGATAGTATGCATGCGGTTTTCTGCTTCATCAAAGACCACTGACTGTGGCCCTTCAAAGACGCTGTCCGAAACTTCCATTTCTGTAATACCGAACTTATCAGCAATTTCGGCACCAACCGTCGTTTTTGTGTCATGAAAGCTGGGTAAGCAATGCATAAAGATGGCATCGGGGTCGGCCAGTGCCATAAGTTCATCGGTTATCCGGTAGGGCTCAAGTAAGCGAATCCGTTCTGCCCAGATGTCGTCAGGTTCACCCATTGAAACCCAGATGTCGGTATAGAGCACGTTTGCTCCACGCGCACCTTCCTCTGCGTTGCTACATAGACGGATGCTTGCACCATTTTCTGCAGCAATGCTTTGGCAAGTGCTTACCAGTTCCGGCGACGGCATTTGCTCTTCCGGGCCGCATGCGTTGAAGTTAATCCCCAGTTTTGCACAGGCAACCATCAATGAATTGGCAACATTGTTTTGAGCGTCGCCAAAAAAGGTAACATTCAGCCCACTTAGTCTGCCTAGGTGTTCGCGGATGGTAAGCATGTCAGCAATCATCTGAGTTGGATGAGCTTCGGTTGTAAGCCCGTTCCATACCGGCACGCTTGAATACCGAGCGAGAATCTCAACCTTTTCTTGCTCAAAACCGCGATATTCAATTCCGTCATACATGCGCGAAAGAACGCGCGCGGTGTCTTCGATAGACTCCTTTTTACCCATCTGCGAACTTGAAGGTTCAAGATAAGTTACTCCCATGCCCAGATCCATTCCTCCAACTTCAAAGGAGCAACGGGTGCGCGTCGACGTTTTTTCGAACAGTAAGACAATGTTCTTCCCTTCGTGATAACGATGGGGCTCCCCTGCCTTTTTCTTGGCCTTCAATTCAGCTGAAAGGTCAATGAGATAGGTAATTTCTTCTGGCGTGAAATCCAGAAGTTTCAAAAAATCGCGTCCTGACAGCGGTGCATTCATGGTAGTCCTTTCTTTAAGACTTACACGAAAGTCAAGCTTTAAAGCATATAAGTATGCTCGGTAGAATCCTGCATAGGGACATTGTGAAACCTGATGCAAATCCCGTAAAAGCAAACTGGCGCGCCCGGCAGGAATCGAACCTGCAACCGTCGGATTAGAAGTCCGATGCTCTATCCGTTGAGCCACGGGCGCACAGCTATGCATTATCGCATATCAAAGCTTTTTTTGTCTCGCGTGCGCACGGAGTAACTAAAAGACAGATTGAGTGCACGGGAATACAAACCACGACGATGAGATTCGTCGTTCAGCTTCATCCATGCCTAGGTTTGCGAGTTCGTCAGCTATATTATTGCCCTCATTGTCGGCATGACCCTTTACCTTGTGAAAACTAATGTCTGCGAATTGCTCCTTTTCAGCTAATAGTTCAAGCCACAGATCCTTGTTAGCTACGGGCTCTTTTTTCGCATTTTTCCAGCCTTTAGCAATCCAGGATTGAATCCATTCGGTAATACCATTTAACACATAGGCAGAATCGACATATACATCGCAGGGAACCGTTTTGTCCGTTACGGCGCGAAGCCCTTCGATGGCGGCGGTAAGCTCCATCTTGTTGTTGGTGGTGTTTACTTCCCCACCATAGATACGTTTTGTGTGTTCGCCCCAAACAAGATAGGCGCCCCAGCCACCAAGGTTTTCATCATTCTGGTTACCGCGGCATCCACCATCGCAATATATTTCTAATCTATTCAACGCTCTTCAGACTTTCTACCATATCAATCGAATTAAGCTTGTGGCGCATAAACAACATAACAAATGCCGTGAACAAAAGTGTCATGACAAACGAAATCACAAAGCTTGTCGTATGAATATCGCGCCCAAACATGACGTAGTCAACCTCAGCCGTGACGCAGACAAACGATTCAAGAAAAACACCCAGCACCAGACCGAATGCAGCGCCTATTAAAGTCAAAAGCGTGATTTCGCGGAAGATATAGGCATATACTTCGCGCTTGGTAAAGCCTAAAACCTTAAGGCTTGCAATCTCGCGGCGCCGCTCCGTAATATTGATATTGGTAAGGTTGTACAAAACAATGAAAGCAAGTGCTGCCGCAGAAACAACAAGAACCACGACAATCATGTCGACACTCGAAAGCATCTTGCGGTAGCTGTCGATTGTTTCATCGTTATAGGTAACCGTGCGCACGCCTTCCATGTCGTGGAGGGTGTCGGTGAGCACCGCCCGTTCATCCAAGTCTTCCGTGCAGCGGCCATAGAGGGTCGCAAAATTGAGCGGAAGATTGGTCGAAGATGTAAAGGCATCTTTGCCAATATAGGCCCAGTTCCCTATGTAGTTTTCCATGATGCCCGTCAGCGTTAATTCATAGCCCTTCCCGAGGGCGTTACCAATTTCATCTTGCTCATATAAGGTAAAGCTATCACCAACTTTTAGGTCGAGCGTGGTAGCAAGTTTTTCAGTAAGGACTACCGACGAATCGTCAAAATCAAGAAGTTTCTGAGTCAGGCGATTCTTTATCGTAAGAAGTTTTGCGAATTCGTCCGTGTTACTGGGAACAACCAGTTCAACGCCAAGTTCATTGTGTCCCACGCTTGAAACTTGCATGTTAGCACTATGCACGCGCGTCAAATCTTCCGTGTCTGCGTGCGATGCCATATAAGCCTCAGCCGCTGTAATCTCTTCTTCGCTTGCTTCATCATCAAGTTTAGTAATGACGTTGTAGTTCACTACGGGTCCGTATTGCTTGTCGATAATATCCCAGATGGAATCATGCAGACCCCAGCCAGTAAGTAGTAAAGCGGTGCATCCTGCGATACCGATGACTGTCATAAGCAAACGCTTTTTATACCGGAATAAATTACGGAACGTGACCTTCCAAGAAAAGCTGACATGTTTCCAAAGTGGCCCAATTCGTTCAAGCAAAATGCGCTTCCCAGCTTTTGGAGCACGTGGCAGCATGAGTGCAGCCGGTGTTTCGCGCAGGGTTGCCATTGCCGCTGCGAGGGTTGCAAGCAAGGTAATGCCAACACCAAGACCGCCCGAAAGAAGCCCGAGTTTCCAATCGAAAGGCATAGGGAGTGGATAATCGGGAATGTTGTAGATAATGGCATAGGCCTTGGAAATAGTGAATGGAAGAATTTGCGACAGCAAGGCAAGCCCAATTACTGCCCCCACCACACTTGCAATGCCAGCATAAATCAAATACCGTCCAGTAATACGTGCTTTACTGTAGCCGAGCGCCTTGTAAGTACCAATCACGTTGCGTTCCTCATCAACCATGCGCGTCATGGTTGTAAGAGCAACTAAAGCAGCAACGAGGAAAAAGATGAAGGGAAAAACACGGGCAATATTGTCGATGCGCTCAGAATCTGCCACCTGGCTTTCAACGCCGTAGTTCTTAGTACGATCAAGCACATATATTTCAGGAAGTTCGATGTCGTCAATTTCTTGTTGCGCATCAGCAAGCTCTTGCTCGGCATCGTCAATCTCCTTCATTGCTTTGGCGTATTCTTCATCGTATTCTTCCCTGCCGCTGGCAAGTTCTTCGCGCCCTTTATCAATGTCAGCTTGTGATTCATTAATTTCAGCTTGAGAATCTATCAGTTTCTGCTGATTGGACGACAGCTCGTTTTCTGCATTTGCAATCTGCGTGTACGCAGCAGCCGCCTGCCTATTGTATTCGTCCCATCCAGCCTGGAGTTGAGCACGACCTTCGTCCACTTGTGCTTGTGATGCCTGAAATTGAGCAAGGCTTTCATCCCCTGTTGCAATTACAGCTTCAAGCTGGGCAATCCCCTGTGTTGCGTCACCAATTTGTGCTTGAACAGCCATCTTTCGTTGTTGTAAGCCCGCTAATTCTGCCTCTAATTGCGCGCGCTTAGGGTCGTCTTCAGGAACTTGGGCAAGGGCGGCTTCGGTTTGTGCAATGCCAGCATCGATGTCTGCCATGCCTTGCTGTGCCTCTTCAAGGCCAGCCTGTGTTTGATTGAGCTGTTCGACGAGCCCTGCTCGGGTATCAGGCCATGAATCAACCTGAGAGCGGTTTGCATCAAGTTGCGCTTGAGCGTCATTGAGCTCTCGTTCCTTTTCTTCTAGGGTAGCGCGCGCGGCAGACAGTTCATTATAGACGCGCTCCTTTTGGGTGTTGAGCTCGCTTTGTCCATCGTAGAGTTGACTATACCCTGAATTAATCTGCGCTTGGCCATCTTCAATTTTTGCAACACCATCATCAATTTCTGCTGCTGCATCATCAAGTTCTTTTTTGGCATCATCAAGCTTTTGAAGCGCGTCGGCCTTTTCGGTCTCGTATTCTTCCTTAGCATCATCAAGCTCATCCTGCGCTTCTTGCTTTAGGCTGGCAAGACGGCTTTCAGCCAAACTATCGGCCATGCTTTCGAAGCGGTTTCGAACCTGCCCCACATGCTCTTTGTATTCATCACTTCCAGAAAAGAGGTCCGCCGCTCCTTCTACGGAAATAAAAAGTTCAGTGTAGGGGTAATCGTTCGAAAAATTATTCTCGGAGACAAAAGCGAATTGTTGTATGGAGCCGCTTCCTAAGGAAGTAGCACCCATCGTAACAGCCGAAACAAAGGATGAAGAGTGCGCTGTGCCAACGATGGTGAATTCTTCAACGTCAAGAACGCCGTCTAAATCTTGGGAGCCATAGAGCACTTCGAGGGTGTCGCCCATTTCGAAGGGTACTCCAGCAACACGGTCGGCCGAAATGACGCATTCGCCCTTTGCATTTGGCCAGCGCCCTTCTTCTAATATAAGTCGATTTAAGTACGAGTCGTCATCTGAATACACATTGCAGCCATCTTCGCAGCTGCTTTTATCTAAGGCATCAATGGGAATAGAGCTTATGCGCAGAGCGTATTGTTCACCATTGATGTCCCCCATAACATCCGTTGATTTGGCTGGCATAACTGCTTTGACACCCTCAACAGCAGCTACTTCAGGGATTTGCGAGTCTGAATAGCCCATCGTTGAAAGGAGGCGTATATCGTATAAATGAGTCCCGTCATAGAAACGGTCTGCCGCAATACGCATATCGGGTCCCGTCATACGCAGCCCACCATAAAAACCGCAACCAAGGGCAACAATGGCAGCAATGGCTATAAAGCGGCCGAGAGATTCACGTATAGAGCGAACGAGCGATGTGCGAAAAGCATCCAAGGAAATACACGCCTACCATTCAATAGTTTCGGCAGACACGGGATGGGCGTTCGTCTCGACTGAGCTTGCCCGACCTTCACGAATGTGTATCACACGATCAGCGATTGACGTAAAAGCCTGATTATGGGTAATCAGTACCACGGTGCGTCCAGTTTCCTTGCAGCTATTTTGCAAAAGTCGCAAGATTGCCTTTCCTGTTTGGTAGTCCAGAGCGCCCGTGGGCTCGTCGCACAGTAAAAGCTTAGGGTTTTTGGCAAGCGCACGCGCAATAGCCACGCGCTGTTGTTCGCCACCGGAAAGCTGACCAGGGAAATTGTTGGAACGCTCACCCAACCCTACAGCCTCTAATGCATCAAGTGGATCCATGGGGTTTTCGCAAATTTGGCTTGCAAGTTCGACATTTTCGAGGGCGGTAAGGTTTTGCACAAGGTTATAAAACTGAAAGACGAAACCAATGTCAGCGCGCCGGTACTGAGTTAACTCCTGTTCTGAATAGGAACTGATTTCACTACCATCGAGCAAGATAGTGCCCGAAGTAGCTGTGTCGATACCACCAAGGATATTAAGAACCGTTGTTTTTCCTGCTCCAGAAGGACCAACAACTACGACGAATTCACCTTGTTCAAGCGAAAAGTTCATGCCATCAACAGCGGCAACCTCGACTTCGCCCATCGTATACACTTTTCTCACGTCTTTAAATTCAACAAAAGACATAAGTCCTCCTTTGAACAAATGCAATTTTACCAGGTATAACATTTTCTTTGTTACAATGTTGAAGAGAGCTTTGAAGGGAAACTATGCCTGGTTACGACGAACATAATGCTTCACACGATATAGCGGTGCTCATCCCCTGCTATAACGAAGAAGTTACTATTGCTAAGGTCATCGATGACTTTGCTGCTTCACTTCCTCAAGCGAAAATCTATGTGTATGACAACAATTCGTCAGACGACACCGCACAAATAGCCCAGGAACATGGAGCAATAGTGCGCAAAGAGCCTCGTCAGGGCAAAGGCAATGTCTTTCGCCAAATGATACGCGACATTGACGCCGACTATTACATTATTGTTGACGGCGATGACACCTACCCCGCTGAAGCTGCGCAAGCGCTTCTCGAACCCCTCTATAACGACGAAGCCGACATGGTTGTTGGCGATCGCCTTTCAAACGGCAGCTACGAGGACGAAAACGATCGCGCTTTTCACGGCTTTGGAAATAACTTAGTTCGATGGCTTATCAAAGTGATTTATGGTTTCGAATTCCACGATGTTATGACCGGCTATCGTGCTTTTAATAAAATCTTTGCTAAGACTATCCCGGTGCTTACCGACGGTTTTGAAATTGAAACGGAGCTTTCTATTCATGCTGTTGACAAGCGCTGGCGTATCAAAGAAGTACCCATCGAATACCGCGACAGGCCAGAGGGTTCTGAAAGCAAGCTTTCAACTTTTAGGGATGGATGGAAAGTGCTGCTTTGCATCGCAAGTCTTTTTAAAGACTATCGCCCTATGGCGCTTTTTACTTGGATTGGCTTCCTTTTCTTTGTGCTTGGCCTTATTGCGGGCATACCCATTATTGTTGAATATGGACAAACAGGGCTTGTCCCCCGTATTCCGACCGCCATTTTGGCGGTATCGCTCGTAGGATGCGGTGTGCTGAGCTTTGCCAGCGGCCTGGTACTCGACACGACGGTCAAAGGCTATAGGAAAGAATACGAACTTGATGTGATAGAGGCATACCAGCGATACGCTCGATAAGGCTCTGTATTCCTTTTAACGTATTGCTTGCACTCCATAAAGTTTCCACCTGTATTTTTACGCACATCTTCTATAATGATTTTCATGCCGCCATGGCGCAATTGGTAGCGCAACTGATTTGTAATCAGTGGGTTGCGGGTTCAAGTCCTGCTGGCGGCACCACACATTCGGGCTGCTGCATTTGCAGCGGCCCTTTTTACTAAAAGCGACGCTGCGTCGCAAGCGAGCAAAGGGGATATCCATGGAACAGCAAATTGAAACAAGGCCATACGTGCCCTGGGACCTTATAGGAAACTTTATGGTTGATGCCTTTGTAGGCTATGGTGTTCCCCGCGAGGATGCAGAAATATGCGCCGATGTGCTTATGGAGTCCGACCGTCGCGGCATTGAAAGCCATGGCTGCAACCGTTTCAAGCCCATTTATATTGACCGCATCGTACGCGGTACGCTTCTTCCAGTTACCGACCTGGAAATCATAAAAGAAACCCCGACCACTGTTGTCGCCGACGCACACGACGGCATGGGGATGGTTGCCAGCTATCATGTGATGAAGAAGCTGCTCGAAAAGGCAAAAACTTACGGCATGGCTGGCGGGGCAATCCGAAACTCAACCCATTACGGCATTGCAGGCTATTGGACGGGTATGGCCGCCGACCAGGGAATGATTGGTATTTCGGGCACAAATGCGCGCCCCTCTATTGCACCGACCTTTGGCGTTGAAAACATGATGGGCACCAACCCCCTCACCTTCTCGATTCCCACTGATGAAGAATTCCCCTTCTGTCTGGACTGTGCAACCTCAACGATTCAGCGTGGCAAAATTGAATACTATGCGCGCGAGGGCAAGGACACTCCAGCCGGCATGGTGGTAGCCCGCGACGGCTCCGTTTTAACCGACAGCCCTAAGATTCTTGAAATGCTGGTCAACAAGGAAGCAGCGCTTGCACCCTTGGGTGGCGGTCCCGGCGACGAAATGGGCGGATACAAGGGCTACGGTTATGCTGCTGTGGTTGAAATACTTTCTGCTGCACTTGCCGGCGGTGAATTTATGAAGGCGCTCACTGGTGTAGCCGAAGATGGATCGCCACAGATGTATCATCTTGGCCATTTCTTCTTTGTGGTTGATCCGGACGCTTTCATTGGTCAGGAAGAGTTCCGCAAAGTTGCTGGCGACATTTGCCGCGCCCTGCGTGCTTCTGAAAAAGCGCCGGGTTACGACCATATTTATACTGCGGGCGAAAAGGAATACCTTGCCTGGCAAGACCGCAAAGACAAGGGTGTTCCCGTGGGCGAAGCGGTACAAAAAGAACTCATAGAAGTTCGCGATGCGCTTGGGCTCGACTACCACTTCCCCTTTGAAGACTAGCATGCGCATTGCTCGCGTCATTTTAGATATAGATACGAACGCACTTGATAGTGCATACTTCTATTCTGCTCCCGAAACGCTTGACGGACTTGCCGTAGGCTGTGCGGTGCTTGTGCCTTTTGGTCGAAAAGTTGATATTGGATTTGTTGTCGAAATTAGAGATTACGATGATAAGACCGACTTCAAAAGAAACACTGGTTTTGACGCATCCAAACTTAAAGATATAAAAGACGTTTTAAGCAAAGCTTACTTTAACGAAGATGCCGCTGCATGCGTTGAATTCTTGAGCAAACGCTATCTTGCTCCCCTTTCGCGTTGTGTACGCCTCTTTGTTCCCCCGGGTGGCGTCCCTCGTATAAAGCGCAATGGCTATGCCTACCATATTGAAGAAGCGAGCGTTGGCGAAATTGATGATCGTTGGGTTATCCGCGTGCCTGAATCAGACTTTCGCCCGAAGCAGAACGCTTTTAAGCAAAGAGCGATTTTGTCGGCTCTTGAAAATGGTGATTTACGGGTAGCTGAGCTATCGACAGAATATGGCGCTGTTTCTGCTGCGCTCAAAAGTCTTGAGGCGCAGGGGGCTATCAGGATTGAACGCAGGCGGCGCATGCGTGGCATGCAAGAAGGCTACAACTCTGGACAGGCTGACTATGCAAGCTTTGCTGTACAGGCGCCCCCCAAACCGAAGCTTACGAACGGGCAGCAGGAAGCACTCGACGTTATTAATGCTGCTCTTGAACAGGGTGATGGACGCGTTGTGCTTGTTGACGGCGTAACGGGCTCAGGAAAAACCGAAGTATATTTGCGCGCGATAGAAAAAGTGCTGCAAGCAGGGAAAACAGCTATCGTTCTTGTTCCTGAAATATCGCTTACGCCACAGACCGTTGCTCGTTTCCGCGGACGATTTGGCGATATGATTGCTGTTCTACATTCCGCTATGAGCCTTGGTGAGCGATACGATCAGTGGGACTATATACGCAGCGGGCAAGCGCGTGTTGTAATTGGTGCTCGGTCGGCCCTATTTTCGCCGGTTAAAGATCTTGGTCTTGTCGTAATCGATGAAGAACATGAAACATCTTATAAGCAGGACAGTGCACCTCGCTATGTGTCTCGTGACGTCGCTGCATGGATGGTACGCAACAGCGGCGCAACGCTCGTTCTTGGTTCTGCAACGCCGTCCATAGAAGCGTTATACCAAGCCGCTAAAAATGAATACTGGACCCAAGTGAGCCTTCCTGAGCGTGCTAATGGTAAAGCCATGCCACAGATTGAAGTTGTTGACATGGCGGCTGAATTCGCGGGTGGCGAGCGACTGTTTTCACGAAAGCTTATGAGTGAAATCGAAGCGAGCTTACGGGCAAAGCATAAGGTAGTTCTGTTGTTAAACCAGCGCGGTTTTGCAAAGTTTTTACTGTGCCGAGAATGCGGCTACGTACCAGAATGCCCAAACTGCTCTACGTCCCTAACCTACCACGAACAGGGCAACAAACTTATTTGTCATCATTGCGGACATATGGAGTTTGCTCCCGTGCAATGTCCATCATGTTCAAGCCCCTACTTAAAAAAATTTGGCGCAGGAACGCAACGAGTCGAAGCTGAGCTGTTTGCCCTCCTGGAACAAGCTGGGATACAAGCACCCATTATTCGCATGGATGCAGATACCACCAGAACAAAAGGTGCCCATCAAAAACTGCTTGAATCATTTGGGCGCGAAGATGCTGCTGTCCTGCTTGGCACCCAGATGATTGCTAAAGGGCTTGATTTCAATGACGTGACCCTCGTGGGGGTCATAGATGCAGATACACAATTGCGTCTGCCAGATTTTCGCGCAGCAGAACGCACCTTTGACCTTATCGAACAGGTGGCCGGACGCGCAGGACGTGCCGAACTTGAAGGAAAGGTCATCGTACAAAGCTACATGGCTCAGTCCATCCCCATTCAGGCTGCATCCCGATACGATAGAAAAGCATTCCTGCTCGATGAAATTCCAAAACGAAAAGCGCTTAAGTACCCACCCTATGTTCGCTTAGTCAACGTACGCGCATGGGGCAAAAATGAAAGTGAAGTGAAACAGGAAATCGAGTCGCTCTATACGAGTTTGCAAGACTACCTGCATAAAAAGAAGATTAGTTCATGGATTATGCTTCCACCCAACCCCTGTGTGCTTGCAAAACTTAATAACGCCTTCCACTACCACATAGTCATAAAGGCGCCCATGGACAGCGAACCGGGGCTTGAACTCGAAGAGCTATTCAGGGGACGAAAGAGTCATAAAACAGTCAATTTCGCCGTCGATATAGATCCGACATCGCTTTTATAAATGCGTCATGCCTCTCACGTGAGGGTTTAGTGGTTCAATACTACAAATAGGCTATGCAATTCCTGCAGCAGCACGCAGGGCGTCGATGCGGTTGGTTTGTTCCCAAGTAAACTCTGGTAATTCACGACCAAAATGGCCGTAGGCTGAAGTAAGACGATATATAGGTCTGCGCAGGTCAAGGGCATCGATAATAGCCGCTGGGCGCAGGTCAAAAACTTCTTTTACCGCCGCTTCAATGCTATTAACAGGAACGGTGTTTGTCCCGAAGGTTTCCACCAGCAAGGAAAGTGGATGTGCAACACCAATAGCGTAGGCAAATTGAACTTCGCAACGGTCCGCTAGGCCTGCCGCCACAATGTTTTTAGCAACCCAGCGGGCAGCATAAGCAGCAGAGCGATCGACTTTCGTCCAGTCCTTTCCACTAAAGGCACCACCACCATGGCGCCCCATGCCACCATAGGTGTCAACAATAACCTTGCGCCCCGTAAGGCCGGTATCCCCCATAGGGCCGCCAACGACAAAACGTCCGGTAGGATTAACGTATATTTCAGCATCATCTGCCGAAACGCCTTCGAGGGCGAACACTGGCTTAATAAGGTGCTCGATCATATCTTGACGTATTTGGTCAGTTTCAACATCGGGTGCATGCTGGGTCGAAATAAGGATGGTTTCAACCGAGACGGGTTTGTCGTCTTCGTAGCGCACGCTCACCTGAGTCTTTCCGTCAGGGCGCAAATAAGGCAGCGTATTGTTTTTACGCACTTCGGTCAGACGCTCTGACAAGCGATGAGCTAAATAGATGGGCATAGGCATAAGAGCACTGGTTTCATTGCAAGCATAGCCAAACATGACGCCTTGGTCACCCGCGCCGATGGTATCGTAGGGGTCGCTTCCATCAACGGTGCCATGTTGCATTTCGTAGCTTTCGTCGACGCCAAGAGCTATGTCAGCCGATTGTGGGTGTATGTAATTAGCTACCGCGCAAGTTGCCGCATCAAAGCCCATGTCAGATCCGGTATAGCCGATGTCTTCAACCACTTCACGTACGATTTTGTCAACATCAACATAAGCCTGAGTGCGCACTTCGCCCATAACCGTGATAATGCCTGTTGTAGTAAAGGTTTCGATAGCGCAACGAAGATCAGCTACGCTCGCTGCACGTTTACTATTAGGAGAAACGTAACCCTCTTTTTCAAGCTCAGCCTCACGCACAATAATGGCGTCCAGAATGGCATCAGAAATCTGATCGCACATTTTGTCGGGGTGCCCTTCGGTAACCGATTCGCTCGTAAAGGTATATACACGCTTGTCTGCACTTAGTTCACCCATATCACATACTCCTTTTAACCGTAAGAATAATCTGTAAGCAACTTTTAGCGGACTAACATGATACACTCAATGCAGGCAAAGGGGCTTTGTAATTAGGCCTTTGAGCCTGCTAGTTGCTAAACTCACACATGAAAGACAAAAGGATATTGTCCGACTATAACGAAAAGAGTACATCGCATCCCACACTGCGTTCCATTCTTTTAGGAATTCTGTTTTCCATCACGCTTGCCATCAGCCTATTTGCCGCTGGGTTTGCCGTTTGTACCCTACCAACAACGACACCGGCCCTATCGCGCCTGTTTAGCGATTTTGAAACGAGCGTTTATCTTCCCGACGACACCATCGAACTCGCAAGCGCAACTCGTGATTTTACGGTCGGTTTTCATGGCACCAGTGATTCTTCGGCAACTAATGTCCTTGCGATGCGCATCATGGATGCGGCTAAGAATTCTTCTGCAAAAGAATCAATAAAAGCTGAAAAGTGGAAGAAAGTAAGCATCCCAACAACGGGCACGGCGACGGTGCAAATGTATGAGCTAGCAGCACAAGGAAATCAATATTCGCTCGGCGAAAACGAAATAAAGCATCTTATCGATTGCAACAAAATCATACGCGTAGCTGTTCCCGTCTTAATCGTTATTGCCGTCATTACCTTGATATCAGGCGTAATCTTGGGAGTCACGAGCAAAAAACGTGCCCTTGGACGGGCCCTTATTGCTGCCCCAGCACTACTTTTGCTGGCTATGATTTCTATAGGTGTTTGGGCAATCGTAGACTTTAATGCCTTCTTTTCCGCCTTCCATGGCCTTTTCTTCCCGCAGGGAAATTGGACCTTCCCTGCTGATAGTTTGCTCATTTGCATGTTGCCTACAGGATTTTGGATTGCCATGGCAGCCATCTGGATTATCGTAACTATTGCTCTCTCGCTTGTTTGTATCCTATTTGGTCGGCATTTGCTCAGGCGGTAATGCTAGAATTCTTGAATAAGAACGCGGATACGGAGAACACTATGCCAAACGGAGAAGTACGGGTGCGTTTTGCGCCCTCCCCAACAGGAATGCTGCATGTGGGTGGCGCTCGAACCGCCATATACAACTGGGCTTATGCACGCGCTACGGGCGGTAGCTTTGTCTTACGCATTGAAGATACCGACCCTGAGCGATCAACGGAAGAAAACACTCAAATAATTTTGCGTGCTCTGCGTTGGCTGGGCCTTGATTGGGACGAAGGTCCTGAAGTGGGCGGCGAATATGGCCCTTACTTCCAAATGCAGCGCATGGATACTTATATGTTGGCCCTTGAAACCCTGAAAGAACGCGATGCGGTCTACCCCTGTTTTTGCAGCAAGGAAGAACTTGATACCAAACGTGAAGCAGCGGGCGAAGCCTATTCAGGTTATGACCGCACGTGCCGACATCTGAGCAAAGAAGAAGCCCAGGCACGTATAGATGCAGGTGAAGCCCATGTCTGGCGCTTGAAGGTTCCTGAAGACCATGGTCCTGTTGAATTTAACGATGAAGTCTATGGTCCAATGAGTTTCCCCATTGAAGTAATGGACGACATGATTCTGGTGCGCAGCGACGGCAGCCCAACTTATAACTTTGCGGTGGTCTGCGACGACGTTAACATGGCTATAACGCATGTTATTCGCGGTGATGACCACCTCTCTAACACGCCACGACAAATTCTCATTTACGAGGCATTGGGTGCAGCCATTCCACGCTTTGCTCACCTCTCTATGATTTTGGGTTCAGATGGTAAAAAGCTTTCCAAGCGCCATGGAGCAACAAGTGTTGAGGAATATAAAGAAGCCGGTTATTTAAGTGACTGCATGGTGAACTTCTTGGCTTTGCTGGGTTGGAGTCTTGACGGCGAAAGCACTATCATCGACCGCGAAACCCTGTGCCGCGAATTTAGTCTTGAGCGCGTAACCAAAAAAGATGCTGTCTTCGATGACCAAAAGCTCGATTGGATGAACGGTCAATACATTCAAGCCTTAGGTCCTAAAGCATGGGTAGACCTGTCCACACCATGGCTTGCGCGTGCGCATGCGCAGGGCTACCCCCATGTTGAAAGCGTTGTCGTTAATACTTCGAACGACCAAGATGCTGACGGCTTGCAGAATTACACAATGAGCGACGAACAGCAGGCAGCTTTCAATGAAGACTCGAATACACGTCCTTCATTCTACGAAGCCCTCTATCCTCTTGTTTCTGAACGTGAAACAACTCTTTCCGAAGCTCAAAGTAAGCTTGCCTATATGTTTTGGGGGCCCAGTGTTGTGCTCGATGAAACAAGTGTAAACAAAGTCCTGCGCAAGGATGGAGCCCGTGCTGACGAGGCATTGCGTGCGTGCCGTGGTGTTCTTGCAGATGAAAGCATTGCCTGGCTCTGCGATCCTTTGCAAGATGCGTGTAAGGCGCTCTGCGAACCCCTCGATATTAAGCCTAAAAATCTTTTCCAACCCTTGCGTGTCGCTGTGTGCGGGGACATGGTTTCGCCGCCATTATTTGAAAGTATTGAACTCATGAAGCGCGAAGATGTACTTGCGCGCATAGATTTCACCCTATCCGAGGTATTCGGTGTCTAGCGTAGCTTCCCATACTTCTGCCCCTGAACGCCCCAAGCAAAAGCTGGTAGTGGCGCGTGAGTTTTGTACGCATGCAGTTGGCTCTGACTGCAGACGCTGCGCCTACTGCTGCCCCAAGGACGCTATTTCTGTGCCAGAAGAAGCAGGCGAACCAAGCGTAGACCATGACCTGTGCAATGGATGTGGTATCTGCTTTGGCATATGCGACGCCTTCGCTTCAACACGCATGACCATGTTTGACCTGCACGCGCGCATTCGTCGTATTGCCGAAGGTGGCCAGCGAGCCTATCTTACCTGCAAAGAAAACGTTTTTCCCAGTTTTGAAGTCGACAACAACGTCGTCGTACTCCCCTGCCTTTCTATGCTTTCGCCAGAGATGTGGACGCTCATATTGGCAGAAGGAATTCGCGTCACTATAGCCTGCGACCTCAAGTACTGCGAAGACTGTGAACGTGGCGGCGAACTGGGGGGAACGCTTTTCGGACGAGCTATAGAAATAGCCGAGGAACGCACGGGTGAAAAGGTTCTCTTCACTTTCAGAATACCGGACAAGCAAAAGCTTCTCGATAAATATGCTGAAAACGAGACAAGCGAACGACGCGCCATGTTCGAAGGATTTGCCGTTGACGCTGCAAACATCGCTTCAGGTAAACGCCGCCTGCGTAATTCAAGCGTCCTCAAAGACTACTACGAACGCAAGGAACGTCAGCGTGCGGCCATGCGCCTTCATCTGGCAAGTGAAAACCCCTACAAAGATTTTGCACCTGAAAGTGGCAAACGTCTTATGTTCCCGAAACAGCAGCTGGTCCTTGAAACCATAGAAGCACGCCCCGATCTTGCTCCAGTAATTGAAGTTGCTGTTTCAAAAACTGATTCCGCACTATGCGTAAATGCGCACGACTGTGCTCGTTCATGCCCAAGCGGGGCACGTTATGTCAAAGATAACAAACTTGAAATTGACCCTCGCCTTTGCGTGGGCTGCGGTATCTGCGTTGATGTATGTGAAACAGGTGCCTGCAGTATTGAAGAAGCGAGCGCAGAAATTTACCTTAGGTCAGAGCAAGAAGAAAATCTCGAATAGCTTCGAGCAGAGTGCCATCTTCCTCTAAGGCAAAATACTTCAGGGGTATTTGCAGTTTTTTCTTACTTGGAATATAACGCGCTTTCATGCCTTGCAGTCCAGACCACAAATCACCCTTTGGTTGAGCGCAGGGCTCAATATTTACTTTTCCCGCGACGGTGCTTATGACCTTAATGCCCAGTTCATGTGCTAAAGCCTTTGTTTCGGCTTTCGTAAAGTAATTGAGGCAGGCCTGCGGCATAGCGCCGTAGCGGGCAAGCGCCTCATTTTGAACGCGCTTCACTTCGGCAATAGATAAAGCATGCGCTATCCTGCGATACAGGAGCACGCGCTCGTCCGTATCGCGGATGTAATCTTCTGGAATATAAGCATGCTCGTTAACATTTACCGTGATATCAGAAAGTGCTGGTGGCAATACTTCTGCGGAATCTTTTCTTCCTTCGCGTGTTGCCTGCACTGCCCCAGCAAGCATACTTGCAAACAAGTCAAAACCAACCGCGCTCATATTGCCGCTTTGCTCGGCACCCAAAAGAGAGCCTGCTCCACGAATCTCTAAATCACGCATAGATATACGCATGCCGCTTCCCAGATCTTGATGTTCGTCTATGGCAAGAAGACGTGCCATGGCTTCTTCGGTAAGATTTACCTGCTCAGGGAACAAAAAGTAGGCATAGGCTTGCCGGTTGCTTCGCCCAACCCGCCCTTTGAGCTGATACATTTGCGCAAGCCCAAGGCGCTGGGAATCTTCGATAATCAAGGTATTGGTATGGGGATTGTCGATACCGCTTTCAATAATGGTTGTAGCAACCAAAACGTCAATGGTGCCCGCTGCAAATTCTTCCATAACACTTTCGAGTTCATCTTTGCTCATTTGGCCATGGGCCACGGCAACACGCGCCGAAGGAGCCGCGGAAAGAACTCGTTTCTGCGCATCCTGCATGCTGCGAACGCGATTGCTGACGTAGTAGACCTGCCCACCACGTTGTAGTTCTCGATTGATAGCACCGCTGATAACGTCGATGTCCCATTCCCCGACATGCACTTCAACTGGTAAACGATCATCGGGCGGGGTAAGGATAAGGCTCATGTCACGCACCCCCGACAAACCCATTTGCATAGTACGAGGAATGGGCGTTGCCGAAAGCGTAAGCACATCAATATACTCGCGAAGGTTTTTGAGCTGTTCCTTATGCCCAACACCAAAACGCTGTTCTTCATCGATAATAACAAGTCCGAGGTCATGCGGGTTTACATCGCGGGAAAGCAAGCGATGGGTCCCAATGAGCACATCAACCTTCCCTTGCGAAAACCCATCAAGCGCCGCGCTCTGTTGCGCTGGAGTACGAAAACGCGAAAGTACTTCAACCTCAATACCGTATGGTTCAAAACGTTCGGTAAAAGTAGTGTAGTGTTGCTGCGCCAAAATAGTGGTTGGACACAAAACCATGACCTGCTTGGCGTCCTGCGTGGCCTTAAACGCAGCCCTCAGCGCCACCTCGGTCTTGCCAAAACCGACATCGCCACATATGAGTCTATCCATAGGACGCACTGCTTGCATATCGGCCTTAACATCGGCAATAGCGGCAAGCTGGTCAGGTGTTTCACTATAGGGGAAGTCCTCTTCCATTTCTTTTTGCCACGGGGTATCGGGCGAAAAGGCAAAGCCTTGCGCTGCAGCACGGCGCGCATATACATCAACAAGGTCAAAGGCGAGTTTGCGTGTTGCTTTGCGGGCCTTATTGATTGCTCGTGACCAGTCGCTTGTATTAAGACGTGTCAAGCGTGGTGAGGCGCCTTCTGGGCCCACATAGCGTGTCACGCGGTCAAATTGTTCAACGGGAACATAGAGTTTGTCGTCTTCGGCGTATTCAAGCAGTAAATAATCACGTTCGACTCCGTCAATCATTCTTCTTGTCAGTTCGCGGAAAAAGGCAATGCCATGGGAAGCATGTACCACGTAGTCGCCCGGTGAATAAGGAAAGGTTATCTCTGTTATATCTACTTGTTTATGTAATCCAAGCTTACCCGTAGCTTGTGTGTCAGAGAGGCTGACTATGGCAAGTTTTGCCTTAGGAAGAATAAAGCCAAGAGGAATATCGACATCGCTTATATGTACGACGCCCTGCTTGAGGACCGCAGGATTGCTTTCGCGTTTTTCGATGTATTCAACAATTGGAATACCGCGGTCAACAAGTTCGAGCTTCATTTCTTCACGCGCCCGAAAATGAGGAGCACAGAGTATAACGGTGTAGGCTGCATCGACTAAATTGCGAAGCTTACCAAATATTTTTTCAGGGTCGCCTGCTACATCAGTGCGCTTTACGGGCATTTCGGCGTCAAGCTTTGTGCCTATGCTCATTATTGATTGGTACAGAACTCGCTGATTATTGCCAAAGTCAAGCTTCGAAGCTTCATGATACATACCATCGGCAGGAATGCTCGATCCTTCTGCCTTAGCTTGCAATTCATCACGAGCATGAAGGGCGTCGTCAATAAGCGAACGTGGCTCTATTAAAACGCTGAGCGCATCTTCGCCCAGATAGTCCCCCACCCCTTCAAGGCTTTTATAAAGGTATGGAAGAAGGGCGTCGTCGATTGTGCCTGGGCTACCCTGTTCCAATTTTTCAAACATCTCACGCAAAACGGGGTTGGTTTTGGCGGGGTTGTAGAGCGCATCCCTCGCACGAGCAAGCGCGCGTTTCGAAGGACGAAGCTCGCGAACAGGGAAAACGCGAACCGTATCAAGCTGCTGTATAGTCTGGCCCGTAACTGGCACCAAACGGCGTATGTCCTCGATTTCATCACCGAAAAAATCAATTCGTATGGGGTATGGCATGTTACCCGGGAATATGTCAATAGTACCTGCCCGTGATGTAAAGCTGCCCGGACCCTCAAGTTCGCCAGTATTAACATAGCCCATTTCCTCAAGTGTGAAACGGAGGTCTTCATAACCTTCTAAGTCCGAAGCAAGCTCTTCTCCCCTATAAAGCGTAAGAGGAATATAAGAGTCTGCACTCCTTGGAGGCAACTTATGGAGGAGAGACCGAGCCGAAGCCACAACGATTTTATCTTCAGAGTGAGCCAAGGCATACAGCGCTTCAAAACGTGCTGCTACAAGGTTCGCTTTTTCTGCGCCATCGTCCCAAGGCGTTTTCGCTTTAGCAGGAAAATGAAGTACCTTATCTTCGCCTAAATAGGAACGAAGCTGCCTAACGAAATCCTGGGCTCCGAGTTCGGCCGGGACAACAACGAGAGTAGGTTGCGGAGTACGCGCAAATCGCGCTGCCACCATAAAAGGACGCGCCGACTGCGCAATGCCTAGGCTTGCATCTTCGCCAGCATCAAGCAGTGCCCAAAAGGGCTGAAGAGCTTCACAGTCTTGAAGCGGATATGTAAGCGCCTCTATAAGCATGGTGTGGCATATCCTAATCTACACAGCACAAAGAGCCGCAAAATGCGGCACACGACATCCAGAAGCGCTCTTGTGCGCCTCATCTATGCCATATTTTAGTACACTAGCACTAGCGAAGAAAACTATTCTGTATGCTAAGGAGAAGCATTATGCCCCGTGAATCAAAAGCTGCGAAGCAGGCACGTGCCCAGAAAGTTGAAGAACGCATGCTTGCTCATTACGGTGAGGGCGAATGCTCCCTTGACTACGAAAGCGATCCTTTCCGACTCGTTTGCGCTGTCGTACTTTCTGCTCAGTGCACCGATGCAGCTGTCAACAAGGTCACACCTTCGCTTTTCAAGAAATATCCCACCTGCTCTCAATTGGCTCAGGCAAAAGTTACCGATGTCGAAAAGATTATTCATTCGCTTGGCTTTTTTCGCGCTAAAGCAGCAAATTTAATAAAGCTTTCCCAGATGCTTGTCAGTGATTTTGCGGGCGAGGTACCAAACGACATCAATCTCCTCCAGAAGCTTCCTGGTGTGGGGCGAAAAACAGCAAATGTGGTTATGTGCGAGGCTTTCCGAAACCCCCAAGGAATTGCTGTTGATACTCATGTGTTTCGTATTGCCCACCGGCTTAAATTTGCCGGGCCGTCAGCAGATACACCCGATAAAACTGAAAAAGCCCTGCTTAACATATACCCGCAAAAAGATTGGTTATTTATCAACCATCAGTGGGTTCATTTTGGTCGAGAGTTTTGTCGCGCTCAACGGCCACGTTGCGCAGACTGCATTATAGGGGACTTGTGTCCGTCATTTGATGGTGAAACCCCGGCGTAACGGGCTTTCCTGAGCTTCGCTCAATAATATCTATGCCTCGCTTAACTAATTCAGCTAATACGAGGTCAACTAAGTTTGGAAGAGCTGCGGCAACAGTTTTACTCAATCCCACACGTACCTCTTCAGGAAAAGGATTTTCTACTTGCATACCGAGACACACACCTTCGCACTCATAACCAAGGAGTGCGGCAGAATGAAAGAGGTCGGATAATTTCAGGTCGTGCAAGGACTGCGTCCCAAAGCTTCGGAGGGCCATGTCTTCAGGTGAAAATCGGAAGAGGGTCCCAGGCAGCTCTTCTGTGCCATCGATGGCATCTACGGTCACAATAAGGTCGAAGTCGCGCACATCGTTGATGCGGTCCATGGTAAGACAGCCGAGGTCAAATATCTCAACGTGCTTTGGAAATTCGTATGATTGCAGCTGCTCGAAAACTACAGGACCAAGGCCATCGTCATACATAAGCTTATTGCCCACACAAAAGATGGCTATGCGCTCTTGTTTTTTCATAGCTTAATAGTAGCAGACTTGTCGAAATCGAGATTATTATGCGAGTGTGCCAAAAGAGAAAAGGCCTGCTCTCGCAGGCCTTTTCAGAGCTCCTATGACAATAACTTGGGGTATTCCTTTTCGTCTTTACCAGAAATCGAATGTGTCGTCGTGTCGTAGGTGTAACCACCATGTTCACGCTGGAGGAACATAAGCTTAATAAGCGGTATGCCACCTTCAGTGATAACCATATAAAGATGAATGATGAGGAAAATAACGTTCACAAACATCATGAAGTAATGAATGATGCGAACATTCATCAAACCGCCTACCAAGTTGGTAAATGTCTCGCAAACAATCCAGTTCATGGTGGGCCCCCACATGGCAAAACCAGTGATGGCCATAAAGATGAAAGAGAAGGGCAAGAACATATAGGCAAACTTTTGAAGCGGATTGAATTTTGCCGTCAGAGGATGGTCTTTCTTAATAAACAGGTAGTACTTAATCCAGGGAATAAACTGGTGCCTGTTTTCTAACTGAGGCAACCAAGCTTTAATTTCCTTTTCTTTCTGACGCGTACCGGGCGATGTGGCAGTGTCAACAAAGAGAGCAAGGAAAATACGTATGATTAAGTTTATGATAAGCACAATGCCTGCCGTAATATGGGCGCCACGAGCCATACCCATCACGTTCGGCAAATAGGGGAAGTGAATAAAAATACCGGAAATAACGAGTGTGAGAAACGCCCCCAAATTAATGTAGTGGAAAATAATAAATGGCAGAGGATGCGCTTCACGATAGTGTGCAAAATGAGCCATCTTACTTCACCCCCCAAGGGTTAGTGACCGTTTCAAAGTGCTTGCCTGTTGATGGTTCGCTAATATGCACTGCGCACGCCGTACAGGGGTCAAAACTATGAACGGTACGCAAGGCGTTAATGGGCTTTTCAACGTCGCCCACAGGAACGCCAATAAGCGACTGCTCCATTGGACCAGGTTCGCCATTGTGACCGCGCGGTGCAATATTCCATGTAGTAGGAATAATAATCTGGTACCCCGTGATACGGCCACCGCTTACGTGTTCAGTATGATACAGTGCGCCACGCGGCGCCTCCCAGAAGCCCGTGCCGTCACCAGAATCGCGAGCAGGCTCACGGAAGTATTCGGTGTCGCCACCCTTAAGGGCTTCAATAAGCTCAGCCACCCATTCTTTCATAAGGCTAGCAACGTAGAGGGTCTCGATCTGGCGGGCACCGGTACGACCAAGCGTCGACTGTAGCACGTCAATGCGACCCGGAACACCCAGGGTATCGAGTAAGCCATCAATTTGTTCGACTACAAAAGGAACGCCGCGCTTGTAGGCAACGAGCAAGCGAGATAAACCGCCAGCTTCCATACACTGACCGTCATAAGAAGGAGATTTGCACCAGCTATAGCGATCATTAACGTCGTATTCGGTGTAGAGCGGTTTAGTAATACCTTCGTCGCGTGGATTACGGAGTTCCATGTCATCTGGCTCGTACCAAGAATGGCCCGTGTATTCCTTGATGAGGTCTTCGTTAACGTCTTCAAGTACTAAGCCGTCCTTCAAGACGCCAGCAGGCAAGTAGCGATTATTCATTTCGAAGCTTGCATCTTCGAATACGCCCCAGGCGACGTAGCGTTTGCAGCCACCGCCCCATTCAAGAGCATCCTTGTAGAAGGGTACCAACGCAACAGTATCCTGGACCATGGTGGAAGCCACCCAGTCATACAATTCGTTGACAAGTGCCCACAAATCATCAAGCTTTTCTTCTGTGGGAACAAACATAGTGCCGCCAGGAACTACCGTCATAATATGGGGCATCTTGCCACCAAGAAGACCAGCAATCTCCGACGCCTTAGCCTGCATGGTCAGAGCTTCGAGGTAATGAGCCGTGCAGACAAGGTCAAGCTCGGGTGGAAGTTGATAACCTTCACCACCTTCAGAATCAAACCAGTTGCCGCTAAAAATAGAGAGCTGGCCATTGTTGGCAAACTTCGTAAGGCGCTCTTGCAGGGCCTTCAAGTCAGTATTGGTAGAGGTGCCAGCAGCAACAGCGAGGTCGTGCGCATCAGCTGCACTCGCCTTAAGCGCATTGATGGGATTGACATAGTCAGGTGCGGCAAGATTGTAGAACCATAAAATATGGCTATGTAAGAACTGGGCGCCTTCAAGCAGGTTTCGAATAATGCGTGCATTGTTCGAAATGGTAATCCCTAAGGCCTTTTCACCAGCAATAGAAGAAGATTGAGCATGAGAAACGGGGCAAACGCCGCAGATACGCTGCGCAATCATGGCCGCATCTTCAGGGGTGCGGTCTTCAAGCACAAGTTCCATGCCGCGGAAACAACCGCCAGAAACCCAAGCGTCTGCAACGACGCCGTTTTCAACTTCCATTTCAATACGAAGGTGGCCTTCGATACGAGTTACCGGGTCAATCGTTGAACGTGTCATTATTCCTGGCCTCCCTTCGTTTCGTCGATTTCTTCTTCAATAGCGTTTTCGACATCTTCAGCCGTTTTGGCTTCAGCATCATCAATAGAGGTGCGAGCTGTTTCTTCAGCTGTTTCAACAGCGTCCTGTGCGGTGGCACTACCTGTGGCAACAGCACTTGCAGCTGCCGCACCAATCTTCTTCATAGACTGTTCGTATTCAGCATCTTGCATCTTCTCAAACACATCAGCCGGTACTACTTCTTCAGTACCATCCGCATGGATGATGATGCGATCTGCCGTGTAGTCGCCAATGGCGCTATCGGGATGCTTGGCGTCCCATTCACGCTGCTTTTCAAACCTAATGTCTTCCAAACGACCAGAAGCTTTCATGCCAAAGCCATGAATAATAACACCAATGGCAGTTAAGGCAACCGCAGCCAAACCGATGGTGCGAGGTTGAACAACCCAATTGCCGATTCGTAGGTCGCGATGACGCTCGTGGAAGGGCGCATTCACGTCAACCCAGTTGTGGGAAGCATCGAGCGGGTTAGCTTCACAGCAGCCAATGCAAGGGGAACCTGCCTCAATACACCAACTACGACGGTGGTTATAACGCACGATACCGCAGTTTGCTTTGGTCTGCGGACCGCGACAACCCATCGCGTAAAGGCAGAAGCCTTTCTTTTCTTCTTCTGAACCGAACTTATAAACGAACTCGCCGTTTTCAAAGTGACCACGGCGCTGGCAGTTTTCATGCACGGCCTGTTCGAAAATGAGAGAAGGCTTATTGTCGATATTAAGTTCTGGGAGGATGCCCATCATAACTACGTCAACCAAAACAGCAACAAGCCATTCAGGGTTGGCGGGGCAACCAGGGATATTAGTGACAGGAGTTTCTATACCATGTTTTGCCATAAGAGCCTGGCAGCCGATGGCGCCGGCGGGTGTCTTTTTCGAGCCCATCCAACCACCGTTGACAGCGCAACTGCCCAAGGCAACGACGCCAAAGGCGCTTTCTGCTGCTTCAAGGAAGGCATTAACGCCCGTTTCTTCAGCAACACGTAAGGCCCAGCCATCCCAACCTTCAAGCAAGGCACCTTCGTACACCAATACATACTTGCCAGCACATTGCTTAATGGTTTGAGCCTTTGCTTCTTCCATCGAATGCCCCGCAGCAAAGGAAAGGGTTTCGTTGTAGTTGCACGAAATCATTTCCAAAACAACGGTTGCAGGATCGGGCTGGTCAATCTGCGCAAAAGCCTCTGTACAACCCGTGCAGGAAGCGCCCTCTATCCAAATAACAGGGAACAAATTACCTTCTGCTGCACCGATGACGGACTCTTCGAGCGCGTGCGCAACATCGGGCACGGTGACATGCGCCAAACCCGTAGCTGCCGCAATGGTCCCACAAAGTTGAAGAAAACCGCGGCGCGTTACCCCGCGCGATGCAAGTAAGTCTTCAAACTGGGACGTGAGGACTTTTTCGTCCATCTATGCACCTCCTTATATAGCTTAGATATCTAAGATTGTTGTTTGTATTGTCATACATTTAGATATATTTAAACGCTTAAAAATGATTAACGCCTTGTATTTGGCGTAAACGGTAAAAAGCCCCTTTTCTGAAAAAGGGGCTTTTGAAACCTTGGAAGCGAATTAATAGTTTTCGCTGCGAACTTCGAAGTAGGCTTGCGGGTGTGCGCACACTGGGCACACAATGGGGGCTTCTGCGGCAATATGGATATGGCCACAGTTGTTGCACTTCCAGGCAACGATGCCGTCACGCTTAAAGACTTCGCCCGCGTTAATACGTTCAATGAGTTTGCGATAGCGTTCTTCGTGTTCTTTTTCCACGGCAGCTACACCATCAAAAAGTTGTGCGATGGTGTCAAAGCCTTCTTCGCGAGCGGTTGCTGCAAACTCAGCATACATATCGGTCCACTCATAGTTTTCGCCACTAGCAGCATCGGCGAGGTTTTCGAGCGTTTCAGGCACGGCGCCACCATGAAGTTGCTTAAACCAGAGTTTGGCATGTTCTTTTTCGTTCTTAGCGGTTTCTTCAAAAATCGTTTGGATTTGTACGTAGCCTTCCTTTTTGGCTTGGCTCGCGTAATACAAATACTTGGTATGAGCCTGTGACTCACCCGCAAAAGCAGTTTGTAAATTCTGCTCAGTTTTGCTTCCTGCAAGTTCCATGGAAGCTCCTTTCTCATGCGTCTGCATTTACCCTGAATTCATTATAGGCTCTTTATTAATATGATTTTTGCTAAAACAAAATAAGACACAAATTGAAGGCAAAAAGCAGCCATACCTAACTTTCCATCTCTATCGCAACAACAACTGCAAACTTTCGAACTAAGCGCAACTGTTGCGTTAAGTTTGCAAGTAGGCTGGGCGCGCAAGCGCCCCGGCAAGTGTGAAGGCATGCTTTGCCTGAACACTTGACGCAC
>JAFUCE010000137.1 GCA_017459805.1 Eggerthellaceae bacterium | reverse complement strand
TCTGCCGGGCAGCCATAGGCAAAACCTCTATGAAGCAGTCGTCCGCGCCATGCTACGAGCAAGAGATAGATTACCTGCTTCATCAAAGGCGACAACGTCTTCACTCAAATGAATCGAGTTCACTTCGTAAGGTGCATACATGCCGTACTTTTTCACGGCAGTCGACTTTATCGTTGTGGGGTTAGCAAGTGAGCTTTCGGTGACCTCGAGATGAGCAGAACCAGAACGAAGAGCCTCAACCTGGGTGTTTAAATCCTGGGTTTCAATGGATGTCGTAACCGTCGCAGACGCAAAACCAATGCGTACGAAGGCAACTACGGCAAACACGGCAATAATGACCATGAAGACACGCACACCAAAGAAAAGGTTAGAAGGAAGTCCTTCAGAACGCTTACCAGGCACAACGCGCATAGAAGAGCTACGCTTTGGAGCTGTACTGCGTGAATATGCTCGTGCGGCATTTGCCATATATGCGCATCCTCCTTCGTTTAAGCTTCGTTTGTGCGCATTTGTTTTATGTTTCAGCGCGCTTTTCTACCACGCGCAACTTTGCACTTCGCGCCCGCGGGTTAGCCTTTATTTCTTCTTCGCTGGGAAGAATGGGCTTGCGAGCAACTAGGTCTAATATCGGCACGTTTCCACACACGCACACGGGAACGTCTGGCGGGCAGATGCAGCCCTGTGCGTGTTCAGCAAAACAGTTCTTGACTATGCGGTCTTCAAGCGAGTGATAACTAATGACTGCTATGCGCCCACCTGGGGAAAGCCAGCGTATGGCCGCTTCAAGGCCCGCGCGCAAAACATCGAGTTCTGCGTTAACTTCAATACGCAGGGCCTGGAAGGTGCGCTTGGCGGGATGGCCGCCCTCGCGCCTGGCGCTGGCAGGAATGGCTGCTTTGATAACTTCCACGAGCTGGTCGCTTGTTTCGAAGGGACGTTCTTTGCGCGCGTCCACGATGAAGTCTGCGATGCGACTCGCCCACTTTTCGTCTGAATAATCACGGATGATCCGGGTGAGATCAGCTGCGTTGTAGGAGTTCAAGATCTCTGCTGCGGTTATAGTGTGTTTGCCCGGATCCATCCGCATATCAAGGGGGGCCACCTCCTTAAAGGAGAAGCCACGAGTTGGCGTATCAATCTGGTGTGACGAAACTCCAAGGTCGAACAAAAAGGCATCGACACTCGGAATGTTCACGCCCAAAAGAAGTTCGTCAAGCTGTCCAAAGTTTCCATGGAGTAGGTGCAGTGCGGGACGCTTGTTTTCAGGAATACCAAGAAGCCGAGTTTTGGCAGCTTCAAGAGCTGTACTGTCCTGATCGATTCCGATAAGCATGCCGTCTGCGCCAAGGAGCTTAGCTGCTTCAAGTGAATGTCCTGCCCCGCCGAGTGTTGCGTCCACGAACGTATGCTTCGTTTCTAGTTGTAATTGTTCGAGGCACTCGGCGAGCAGAACCGGAGTATGCCGATATTCGTTTGTCACGGTTCCCATGTGCTTAAGCTACTTGCTCAACAGCACGGTGATATCCACCTTGTCGTTGCGTGCGTCGTAGCTTTCTGCATCCCAGATCTCGATGTAACCCGTGTTGCCAATAATGGCCACATTGCGGTCAATCTTCACCAGTTCGCGCTGGTCAGCGGGAAGCAAGATACGTCCAGCCTTGTCAATTTCGACATCGTCAGAACGACCTTTCAGCGCGCGGCGAAGATCTTGGTGCGTCTTGCTGGAAGGCTTGTATTCACCGAAGCGGTCAACAAACAAGTCGTCAACCCATTCGTTGAAGTCCTCCTGGCGAAACACCATTAGATGCTTGCCTTCGACGTCCGGGGTTACTACCAGATCCCCCTGCAAAACTTTGCGGAATTTAGAAGGTAAGGACACGCGCCCTTTGGCATCCACTTTAAAGCGGAAGTCGCCGTTTAAATCGACTCTTTTACGCGTCTGTTCCATGTACCTTTCCTACTTCGGTTTTGCAGCTGTGCTCCATTCTAGAACATTTCATCCCACTTCGCAACACTTTATGTCATTTTTTTACCCTCCGTCTTCCACTTCTTTCCATTTGTAGCTACCTGGGGAAATAAAAAGCCTACATGCGGTATAGACT
>JAFUCE010000136.1 GCA_017459805.1 Eggerthellaceae bacterium | reverse complement strand
GACTTAGTGGCAAGAAATGACGGAGTTGTACGGATTTTTCTAGTTCAACTCGTACAATACCGTCATTTCTTGCCACTTTTGAGCTCCAACCCGTACAACTCTGTCATTTCTTGCCACCAACTGCCTTAATTCTTGCTGGAGCGCTATGAACATCACGTTGCGCTTGGAGCGGGCTTATTGCACTCGCCAGGCCGCATCCTCGCTGTTTCACTAACGCTAACCTGCAACATAGCCCATGGGCGGCCTGGGACACTGACTTTGGTGGACCTGTGGACTCTCGACGGACTTACTACGCCAACCTAGGGCTCCCCGCAAACGGCGGAACATACGCATGAGCCGATCTTACGAACGGCAGTACATAGTATCTTCAGCATTAAGCTATGCCTTTTCAATCAATTTGAGCGCTTTTCAGAGGGTTGTGCTAACATATCCTGCGCTGAAAAAAGCGGGATGTGGCTCAGTTTGGTAGAGCGCTGCGTTCGGGACGCAGAGGTCGCTGGTTCAAATCCAGTCATCCCGACCAGTTTGTTAAAAAGGTTTGCACGCAAGCCCTTGTAAAAGAAGCTGATGGAGGCAACATGAAAATCTTAGGTATGGGTGTACCCGAGCTTGTTATTATTCTGATTGTGGCTCTGCTTATTTTTGGCCCGAAAAATCTTCCTAAGCTGGGTAGTGCTTTGGGTAAAACCGTCAAGAATCTGCGCGAAGGCATGGGTTCGGCCGAGCAGGAAGCCGAAGTAGAAGCTGAAGAAGCGGTCGACGAAGCTGTTGAAGAATATGAAACTGTCGAAGACGAGGCCGAAGAAGCCACTACGCCTTTCAGCGACCCTGAAAAGCCCGCACCTAAGGCCGCTCCCAAGAAGGCTGCACCCAAGAAGACGGCCAAGAAGGCTACCAAGAAGACAGAATAATTGGTATTACTCATAAGCGCGATACGCAAAAGTACGTGTATCGCGTTTACTTTTGTCAAATGACAAGAATTATTGGCTAGATACGTAAAAGAAGGACTCCAAAACATGGCAGAAAACGATTTTATTTTGACCGAAGAAGGTAAGCAGAAGCTTGAAGAAGAGCTTTACTATCTTGAAAATGAAAAGCGCGCTGAAGTAGGCGAGCGCATCAAGACCGCTCGTGAATTTGGCGACATTTCGGAAAACTCTGAATATGACGACGCGAAAAACGAACAAGGGCAGATGGAAGCACGCATTGCTGAAATTACCCGCATCTTAGGCGACGCGACCGTGGTGGCTGCACCCAAGCGTTCCACTAAGGTTGGCATCGGTTCGGTGGTTACCGTAAAGATGAGCGGTCAAAAGCGCGTTTTTAGTATTGTTGGCGCGGCAGAGTCCGACGTTCGAGAAGGAAAGATTTCCAACGAGTCGCCTGTTGGCGCGGCCCTGCTTGGCAAAAAGAAGGGCGAGACGGTTACGGCACTCGGTCCTTCGGGCAAAGAAATCGAGATGACCATCGTTGATATTTCACGATAAAGGCGGCCCGCACATGCGGGCTTCTTTTTATCTATAAGGTAAGTTCAGTTTTGTTGAAAGAGACAGTTATGGCTGAAGAGCAGATTCAAAACGCAGAAATTGCTGCAGAAGACACGGCAGAAATTGAAGATGATCCACGTGAAGTGCGCCTGGCGAAGCGTGCTGCCTTGCTTGAGGCAGGCCAAAATCCCTATGGGCATGCTTTTGAGTATTCGCACCACGTGGCACAGTTGCAAGAACTCTATAAGGACGTGGAAGATGGCGCCATCACCGAAGAAGCCGTAGCGATTGCGGGCCGCATTATGGCTATACGCGACCAGGGCAAAATCTGCTTTTTGGTCTTGCGTGAATCTGGCGCCGACATTCAGCTCTTTTGTCGCGTGAATAATTTGGGCGACGACGCTTTTGCTGCATTAAAGGACCTTGATGTGGGCGACTGGATTTCTGCTGAGGGCAATATTATGCGCACAAAGCGCGGCGAGCTTTCGGTTATGGTGAAGCGCTTCGAGCTGCTTTCGAAGTCGCTTCGCCCCTTGCCTGAAAAGTTCCACGGTTTGGCCGACAAAGAAACGCGCTATCGCCAGCGTTACGTGGATTTGATTGCCAACCCCGAAGTGCGCGACGTCTTCGAAAAGCGCTTCAAGATTATGCGTGCCATTCGTTCCTACATGGAAGACGAACAGGGCTATTACGAAGTTGAAACGCCGTTTCTGCATAACATTATGGGTGGCGCTAATGCTAAGCCCTTCATTACGCATTTCAATGCCCTCGACAAGGATTTTTACCTGCGCATTGCCACCGAACTGCCCCTGAAGCGCTTGCTCGTGGGTGGTTTCGAAAAAGTGTATGAAATGGGCCGCATCTTCCGCAACGAAGGCATGGACCAAACGCACAACCCTGAATTTACGACCATCGAAGCCTACCAGGCCTTTGGTGACCTGAATACCATGATGGATCTGACGCGCGGCATGGTGCAGGCGGCTGCTCTGGCGGCTTGTGGCACGCTGCAGGTGGAATACCAGGGGCAGACCATCGACCTTTCGGGTGACTGGGAAGTACGCACCATGTGCGACCTGGCTACCGAAGCGGTGGGCGAGCCCATCAACACGGACCGCAGCCTGGAAGACCTGCGCGCCATCGCACAGCGCTTGGGTATCAAGGTGGAAGAAAAGTGGGGCACGGGCAAGCTTATCTCCGAAATTTTTGAGGAAGCCTGCGAAGAAAAGCTTGTGCAGCCCATTTTTGTGACGGAGCATCCGCTTGAGGTAAGCCCCCTGGCCAAGAAGTTGCCTAGCAACCCGCAGCTGACGGAGCGCTTCGAACTGTTTATCTGTGGGCATGAGTATGCGAATGCCTTCAACGAACTGAACGACCCCGTTGACCAAGCCGAGCGCTTCCATGCGCAGGTAGCTGCCAAGGACTATGACGACGAAGCCATGGGCTATGACGCCGACTATATTCGTGCGCTTGAATATGGTATGCCACCCGCCGGTGGTATGGGCTTAGGTATAGACCGTTTGGTCATGCTGCTTACCGACAGCGCGTCCATCCGCGACGTACTCCTATACCCCGCCATGAAGCCGGAAACCGAATAGCGCACTTGCCATGGCGCATTACGCACTTGTTTTGCGCTGTCACGTAGCGAAGTACGCTCGGCGCAAAGGCGTGCGTTCTGCATCCATGTCAAGCACACTCTTCGGCTTCCGGAACCGGAGGCTGAATAACGCACCCCACGCGGCGCATAACCCACTTGTTTCGCACTGTCGCCTAGCGGGAGATATGTTTTGAGCACGCGAGCATTTCAGTTTTGTTTAAGCTTAGGTTCAGGGCGTTTTAAGCCCTCTTTTTTACCATGGATTCATGCCAATAAAACAGGAGGTATGAACCATGTTAAAGACGAGGCAAAAGACAAGAATGGCTTTAGACATAGTGTTAAGCCTGCTCATTGTGTTTGAAATGTTCATCCAATATACGGGCAATTTCCTACATGAAGTAGTGGGCTTCGTATTTTTTGGATCCATCGTGGCGCACTTGGCACTTTCGAACGCATGGATGAAAAGCACGGCAAATGCCATAAGTACAGGAAGGCTTTCGGGGCGCCGCCGCACGAAACTCATACTCGATATTGCTCTTGCAGTAGTCATGGTGGTGCTCGTGCTCAGTTCGCTTGCAATAAGCGATATTCTGTATCAGGTGGGCTTTGCTATGCCAGGCATGTATGAGGTATGGGACGTGCTTCACACGGTGTCTTCCTATATGCTGTGCGTGTTGGTGGTAGGCCATCTTGCTCTTCATTGGGCGTCCATCGCTTCAAACTTCAAGGTGCCTTACAGTCCTGCACGGAGGCAAGCTATCGGTTCTGGCGTTCAGGCAGCAGCGGCCTTGGGTATGTTGGCCCTTGGCGTGAGCGGAGGTCGAGCTTTGCTGCTTGAGGATGTGTCTTATAGTCAAGAACAGACCATCAATTCCAATACTCAAGAACAGACAAACGATACGACTCAGTATAAAAAAGGTAAGTGGCACAAAAGCCAAGCAATGAATAATGCTCCCTTTAATAACGAAATCCAAGGTGAAGGTATGCGGGAAGCGCCACAATCGAACTGGGACTCGGGTAGTGGAGAGTCCTGGAGTGGGACGGAAGAATCTGATAGTTCGGGCATATGTACACTTTGCCGAAAGAGGTGTTCCTTCTCGAACTTACGCTGCGACAAGCCTTATCGTGAAGGTTTGGTCTAGGTTTAAGTACTGCCGAGGGCAGTTGATAAAACCGATCTGGCGCCCTTTGGCAAAGTTTTGCTAGAGGGCGCGCCAGATGGCAAGGGCGTCGAGGCTGCCCTCCACTTCAGACTCGGGGGTATCGGAAAGGGGCAGCGTTCCCAGGCGCAAGCCCGCTTCGTCCTTAACCAGGATAAAGCCGCCGATGCCCGATGTGGGTTGGTAGGCGCGTGCCATGCCGCCGTCGATACAAATAAGCTTGCCGCTGCACTTCACGGGGTCTTCGCCATCTTTTACCTTTACTGGTACATGCCCGCATACAATGCGGCTAGTATCTGGGTTCATGCCGAACTCGGTGAAGATAGCAGCTGCTGTTTCAGGCTCGCCAAGCAGGCTGTAGAAGCTGTTCTTGATTTCGGTACGGAGTTTCTTGTCTTCTAATTGGTAGAGTTCAAAAGTTGCCATCTTGCTTTTTGCAAAGAGGGGAGAAGCCACGCCGAGCCACAAATACCACAGCATGTCGGCACCCTGCTTTTGCGCTTCGGGGTCGCTTGCGGTGAAGGCATCGCGCACGGCTGCTTCCACCGCATCGAAGAGCGCGCGCCCGCCTAAGGGACGTCCAAATACGCCCGTTTGCAACATAGACCCATCGGCTGCCAGCGGCACGCAAGCATGGAAGAGCAGGATATCGCCTGTTTGCTTGTAGAGGCTGCCGCGCTCGAGCAGCACCTGCATGTGGCGCTGTAACTTCTCGCAACCTTGGAAAGCGGTAATCAGATATTCCAGCACAATGGCCTCTTCGCCCGTGAAGGCGAAAGGGTCGGCAGGGTTGATGGTGGGGAAGACCTTATCTTTCAGTTCAAAGACCATGTCGTTTAAGCGGATGGTGCCGTCTTCGTAGTTAATCTTGTGCAGCATGTCACGTGCTACCAGACCAAAGTTGGGGTTGTCTTGGATGAGCTGATGCTCTGCCTTGAATTGGATATAGGCCATGGCCTTTTGGACCTTGATGGTTTCATCCAAATCTTCGGGCGAAAGGTCGGGCTTGCCTTTCAAGCCGAAGGCAACGCAGGGGTCATTCGCATAGGCCTTGCGTGCGAATTCGCGCAAGGGCCCCAGGTCGATACCGTAGTTTTTTTCGAGCACATCCAGGTTGCCGTAGCGTGCACAGATACGCACGACGTTGGCTACGCTCCCTGGCTGCCCGAGTGAGGCACCCATCCAGAGCACATCGTGGTTGCCCCATTGAATGTCCAGGTCCGGCCACGCTTCGAGCGCGTCCATCACCTTGTCGGGTTCGGGCCCGCGGTCGTAGATGTCGCCCACAACATGCAAATAAGTCCCTTCAGGGGTATTGCGCAGGATACGCGAAAAGGTCTCGTAATTGCCATGAATATCGGAAACAAACAGTTCAGCCATAGTTTTGTCCTTTTCTTTGCGTGGGTACTACCATTGTATATGTACATTACGAAAAGGTGACGAAGATATGCATTATTAGCACTCGCATGCTTAGAGTGCTAATATGGCATGCAATACATTTAAGCGTGGTAGTAGCAGATTTTCTGTATGAAAGCATTAGGTATGGAGCATCTTTGCATCTACTGCCCTCAAGAGAAAAGGATAGGCATGTCATTCGATAAGTTTACTGACAAAGCGCGAAAAGTCCTGGTAATTGCCCAGGATGAAGCGCGCAACTTGCACCAGCCTTATGTGGGAACCGAACATATTTTGCTGGCGCTTATTAAAGAAGGTGACGGGCTAGCAGCACAGGCCCTGGAGCGCCTCAATGTCAAATATGACGACGTGGTTAAAACCATCCAGGAAACGGTGCAAATTGACCCCGAAGCCGACGTTTCGGGCCATCTTGGTTTTACCCCGCGGGTAAAGCGCGTGCTGGAAAACAGCTTGCGTGAAGCCATGCAGATGGGACAGAGCTATATTTCAACCGAGCATTTGCTGCTGGGTATCGTGCGCGAAAATGAAGGCACGGCCATTGAAGTGCTGGGTAAACTGGGAACTTCGGGCGATGCGGTTCGCAGTGGCCTCAACGACCTCGTGGGCCAGTCGACCGTCATGGCAGGGGCGCGTGGCTTCGATACCGCTGTTCCGGGCACAAGCATGCTCGAAGAATACGGCACCGAACTGACCAAGAAGGCGCTCGATGGCAAGCTCGATCCAGTTATTGGACGCGCAGGCGAAATTGAGCGCATGATGCAGGTGCTCTGCCGCCGCCGCAAGAATAATCCGCTTATCATTGGTGAGCCTGGCGTGGGCAAAACGGCCGTGGTTGAAGGTCTCGCGCAGCTTATTGCGTCCAACCAGGTGCCTGATATTTTGCGTAACCGCCGCATTTTCACCCTTGATGTATCGGGCCTGGTGGCAGGCAGTAAATACCGTGGCGAGTTTGAAGAGCGACTGAAAAAATGTATCAAGGAAGTAATTGATGCGGGCGATATCATCCTGTTCATTGACGAACTCCATACCGTCATTGGTGCGGGTTCTGCCGAAGGCTCCATTGATGCCGCCGCTATTTTGAAGCCACCGCTGAGCCGTGGTGAAATCCAAATTATTGGCGCCACTACGCTTGATGAATACCGCAAGCACATTGAAAAAGATGCTGCCCTCGAACGCCGTTTCCAACCTATTACGATTGGTGAACCAAACGAAGAACAAAGCGTTCGTATTATGGAAGGCCTGCGGGAACGTTACGCCACGCATCACCACGTGGAATTCACCGACGACGCGCTTCGTGCGGCCGTGCAGTTGTCCGACCGCTACATTCAGGACCGCTTCTTGCCCGACAAGGCCATTGACGTCCTTGACGAAGCAGGTGCGCGCATGCGTATTCGCAACATGACCTTGCCACCCGAACTTTCTGGCATTGACGAAAAGCTGCGTGACGTGCGCATGAAGAAAGAGGCTTCTATTGCTGCCCAGGACTTCGAAGAAGCTGCTCGTCTGCGTGATGAAGAAAACAAGTTGCGTGAAGAACGCGCTGAAGCTGAAAAGAAGTGGGAAGAAGAAACTGCCAAGGATGTGCAGAAGGTAAGCGCCGAAGACATTGCCGATGTCATTTCCATGACCACAGGCGTGCCAGTGTCTGACCTCACTGAAGCTGAAACCGAAAAGCTTTTGCGTATGGAAAAGGTTTTGCATGACCGTGTGATCGGCCAGGACGAAGCAGTAACGGCGGTGTCTAAGGCCATTCGCCGTTCGCGTTCGGGCCTGAAAGACCCCAAGCGTCCCGCTGGGTCCTTTATCTTCCTTGGGCCTTCGGGCGTGGGCAAGACCGAACTTTCCAAAGCGCTGGCAGAGTTCTTGTTCAACAGCGAAGACGCCCTGCTTTCCTTCGACATGAGCGAATACATGGAAAAGCACACGGTCTCGCGCCTCATCGGTAGCCCTCCGGGTTATGTGGGCTATGACGAAGGTGGGCAGCTGACGAAGGCCGTGCGGCAGCGTCCCTATTCGGTCGTGCTGTTCGATGAAATCGAAAAGGCGCACCCTGATGTGTTCAACATTCTGCTGCAGATTTTGGAAGAAGGCCGCCTGACCGACGGCCAGGGCCGCAGCGTGGACTTCCGCAACACGGTGATTATCATGACCAGCAACGTGGGTGCCCGCGACATCGCCCAGAGCGCGCCAATTGGCTTTGGTACCGACAACAACGGCTTGTCCGACAAGGAAATCAAGAGCCGCGTTATGAGCGAGCTGAAGAAGCTCTTCCGCCCTGAATTCTTGAATCGCGTGGACGAGGTCATCGTATTTAAGAGCCTGACCAAGGAAGAGATTGGCGAGATTGTCCAGCTGATGGTATCTGACCTGCGTGATCGTTTGATAGCCATGAACATGACCATCAACGTAAGCGATGCGGCAAGCGAATATATTGCCGAAGAAGGAACCGACACCACCTTTGGCGCACGCCCCTTACGCCGTGCTATTCAGCGCCTGCTGGAAGACCCCATTTCCGAACAGGTTTTGGAAGGCAAGTGGACGAGCGGCAGCGTTATTGACGTGGACTTCAAGGACGGCGAACTTGTGTTTAAGAAGGGCAAGGGTTCTATCCCCGAGCCGCGCAAGCGCGACACCATTGCCCAGGAAGCCGAACTCTTGCTGAAGGGTTATGACTTCAACAACACGGGCGCCCATCTTGGACGCGGCGGCGGCAAACCCGACGAAGCTGAAGGACAAGCCTAAGTCACACGCCCGTTAAAACACATGCTTCAAGAGCGGCGGATATCCGTCGCTCTTTTTTGTTGTTAGGTTTTTGTCGTATCCCCAGGTAAGGTGCTATTATGTACGTGATGCGTAAAGGGGGCTCAAACCATGAAGTGTGAAAAACCTACGGACACTGCGGCAACAACGGTCGAAGCACCCGTGGCTGCATTTGCCCCTGAAATACGCGCTAATAAGCTCGAGATGGACTTTATTCCCAACGAACTATCCCAGCTTGAAGGCAAGGTTTCGCCCAATGCCAAAACAGCCGCTGTCATTCTTGCCGGCGGGTCGGGTGAACGATTTGGTCACGAAGGTGGCAAGCAGCTCGTTGAAATTGCTGGCAGGCCCATGCTGACCTGGGCGGCCGAAGCCTTTGATGCTGTGGCGGACGTGGGTTTAATCGTTATCGTATGCCCTGAAGACCGAAAAGAAGAATACCTTGCCTGTGCTATAGATCCCTTCCCGTTTGTGACGCCTATCGCACTTGCTAACGCTGGGTCAATCCGCCAAGAAAGTGCTTTTTCAGGACTTGAAGAAGTGCCCGACAGCTATGAGTTTGTTGTAGTGCACGATGGTGCGCGCCCCTTGGTGCGCCCAGAAACCATCGAGCACACCATCAATATGCTCAAAGGCAATATTGATGCCGACGGTGCTGTGGTAGCACATCCTTCCATCGACACCTTGAAGGTGGTTGAGGACGGTGTCATCGTAGGAACGCCTGATCGCACGGTGTTTTGGAATGCACAAACACCCCAGGTCTTCCGCGCATCCATGCTGCGGCGCGCTCATGCATCTGCCTTGTCCGATGGCTTTGTAGGGACAGACGATAGCAGCCTTATCGAACGCTTGGGCGGCCGCGTGTTGGTGGTCGAAGGGAAGCGCGACAATATTAAACTGACGGTCCCTGAAGACTATCTGATGCTTGCCGCGGTGGTAAAACCAGCTGAGCAAGGGTAAGCGAGGGAAACGTGGCTAACATACGTATAGGCCTTGGATATGACGTGCACGCTCTCGTGGAAGGGCGGCCCTTGATTATTGGGGGCGTAGAAATCCCGCATGCTAAGGGGCTCTTGGGACATTCCGACGCAGACGTCCTGGCCCATGCCGTGGCTGATGCCGTCTTAGGTGCCGCACGTGCCGGTGATATTGGAAAGCTTTTCCCCGACACGGATCTAAGTTACAAGGATGCCAATTCTCTTAAATTGCTGGCAGCAGTTGCCAGCCATGTGCGCGAGCTTGGTTTTGAAATCCTTGATATCGATAGCGTCATTATTGCACAGGAACCAAAGTTGACACCCTTCCGTGAAGAAATGCGCACCAATCTAGCCCAGGCGCTCGGTATTCCGGCTGCCAATGTGGGGCTAAAAGCAACGACGACAGAACACTTGGGTTTCGAAGGGCGCAAAGAAGGCATTTCTGCTCAGGCCGTTGCTCTTTTGCATAAAAAGGATGAAATATGATTCGCATCTACAACACGAAAACGCGTACAAAAGAAGACTTTGTTTCCAAGGAATTGGGCAAGATTGGCATGTACGTGTGCGGTCCGACCGTATACAACTATATCCACATTGGCAACGCCCGTACCTTTATCGTGTTTGACGTGATACGCCGCTATCTCAAGTGGCATGGGTTCGATGTTAGGTTTGTCCAAAACATTACCGATGTCGATGACAAGATTATCAATAAGGCCAATGAAGAGGGGCGCAGCGCTGCTGAAGTAGCGGCTGAATACACCCAGGCCTTTATTGATGACATGCATGCGGTGGGCGTGCTTGACCCAGATGTGCGGCCTAAGGCAACCGAAGAAATTCCCGAGATGATTGAACTGGTGGAGCAGCTTATCGAAGGTGGCCACGCATATGTCGCAGACGGTGACGTGTATTTTTCGGTGCGTAGTTTCCCTGAATACGGGGCGCTATCGGGCCGTAATGTGGACGAGATGGAAACGGGCCATCGCGAACTGCGCGCGGAAGGCCAGGGTTTGGAAGACCGCAAGCAAGATGCCCTCGACTTTGCCCTCTGGAAGGCGGCTAAGCCAGGCGAGCCTTCTTGGGAATCGCCCTGGGGGCAGGGGCGTCCCGGCTGGCATATAGAGTGTTCGGCCATGTCGCGAAAGTATTTGGGCCTGCCGTTCGACATCCACGGCGGCGGCGCCGACCTATGCTTCCCGCATCACGAAAATGAAATGGCACAAAGCTGCGCGGCTTACGGTGAAGGCTTCGCAAACTACTGGATTCATTCGGGCATGTTGCAGATCAAGAACAAAGACACGGGTGAAACCGAAAAGATGTCAAAGAGCCTCGGCAACTTCTTGTTGCTGCGTGACGTGCTGCAGGAAGTGCCGGCCAATGTGCTTCGCATGCTGTGCGTACAAACTCATTACCGCAGTCCCATGGAGTTTTCGTCCGAGCGCTTGGACGAAGCAAAGGCTGCACTCGAGCGTATAGAAAGCCTGCTTAATCGCATCGACTGGGCCTGTGAAAACGCCCAAGATATTCCATCACCATTCGACACGAAGGCCCTGGAGGCTACCGTGCGCGATGCACGGGTTGACTTTATTGTTGCCATGGATGATGACTTTAATACCGCTGGTGGCCTCGGGGTTATTTTTGGTTTGGTAAGTGATTTAAATACCGAACTCGGTGATAAGACTATTTCTGTTGCTGACGTACCAGTTTTCAAAGAGATTCGCCATTTCTTAGCTGACCTGATGAATATCTTTGGTGTCGAACTCGGTGCAAAGGCTGCTGGCGCTAACTCATACCCAGCCGAAGTGCTTGACCTCGCGCGTGAACTTACAAGCTATGCAGGGGATTCTGCCGAAGAAGCCGTTCAGGCATTGTTGGATGCGCGTGCTGCGGCGCGTGCCGCTAAGGACTTTGCCACGGCAGATGCTGTGCGCGATGGTTTGGTTGCTTTGGGTTTCGTAATTGAAGACACGCCGCAGGGTGCACGGGTGACCTTCGCCTCATAAACGGGGCATGCCTCCAAGGGCTGCCGGCTCGCCTCGTTTGCTTAAAGCGTTTCGTTCATGGAGCCCGTGCGGTAGCCTTCTAAATCGAGGGCAACATAGTTAAAGCCCGCTTCCTTTAGGTGACGAACTATGTCATCGCGCAGCTTAAAGGCTTTTTCCATTTCGCTAGGTGGCACTTCAATGCGTGCTTCAGCACCATTGATGCGCACGCGTACTGCAGTGAGCCCCAGGTCAAGCAGTGCTTGTTCAGCTGCGCCAAGTTGCGCCAGCGCATCAGCCGTGATGGGCGTTCCATAAGGAATACGAGTGGCGAGGCATGCAAAACTTGGTTTTTCAGCGGTGGCAAGACCGAGCGCGGCAGACGCAGCACGAATATCGTTTTTGGAAAAGCCGCATTCAAGAAGGGGGCTTACTATATTAAGTTCGCTAAGAGCCCGACTACCAGGACGATAGTCGCTCGTGTCGTCAGTGTTCGATCCGTCGGCAACTGGTCCTAAGTCATGTTCTTGAGCGAGATTCATCATGCTTTCAAAAAGGCCCCGCTTGCAGAAATAGCAGCGCTCAGGTGAGTTTTGGACAAAGCCTTCTATATCGAGTTGTTTGGCATCGAAGACAAGGTGGCGAATGCCGCGCTGCTTGCAAAAGTCAAGAGCTTCAGCATGTTCGCGTTCAGGAAAGGCGGGGCTTTGGGCAGTCAAAGCGCAGGCATTGTCCCCCAGGACTTTATGTGTGACGGCAAGCAAGAAGGTGGAATCGACGCCCCCAGAAAAAGCAACCGCAAGGCGACCATAGTCAGCCAAGTGCTGTTTGAGCGCTTCCAGTTTTTCTTCCCAGCCGCTTTTTGACATTACCAACCTTTCTCAATGGCTTTCATTGTACCGCGAAAGTTGCGCAGGACTTATGAAAGGCCTGTTCTACCTTCCATGCATGAAATAAAGCCGCTCTGTTCTGCAGCGCGACACAGGCGAGACACTTCTGATGATTGTTGGATGTGTTAATTGGGGCGGGCAGGCAAGCTCTGTGAGGTACATCTGCTGTGTTGCGGGGGACAGCGTATTGCCAAGATAGGTTGTCCGACAGGCAGGTGATACATGAGAAAGAAAGCGACAACAGTAATAGCATTGTTGTGTGGGGCAATTTGCGCAGCTTCGGTGTTTATGTACACACAGACCGTTGAGGCTCGCGCAGAAGCGCAGCGCAGTGAAGCTTTGGCTCGCTATGGTGGCGACCAGGTGGAAGTTTGTGTTGCGACACGCGATATTTCTCCAGGCGAAATAGCTGATACAAGCAATACCATGACTCGCCTATGGCTCGTTGATCTTCTGCCAGACGAGCCACTTACCAGCTTGTCTGAAGTAGCGGGCATGCAGGCAACATCTTTAATTTTAGCTGGAGAGGTGCTTAGTCATGCCCGCTTTGAAGGGACAAGCGCCCGCGTTGTGGTCCCGTCAGGCCTTCAAGCTGTTGGAGTTGAACTAGGAAGTGCCCAAGCAGTAGGTGGGGCGCTTGATGCTGGCTCGCTCGTGGATGTGTACGTCGTGGGCTCAAGCGGAACGTCGCGCATTGCGCAAAATGTGCTCGTTGCCTCGCTTTCCGAACAGGGGAGCGGAAGGTTTTCGGTAACGCTGGCAATCGACCCAGAAAAAGTTGAAGAAGTAATTGCAGCAACTCAAACAGCAACGCTGTATTTGACGCTGCCCGCACGAGGGGAAGGTGAATAAGGTGGGACAAATAATGCTTTGTGCCGACACAACAAGCATTCAGTATCCTGAATGTATAGGGCTTGATGGAGAGCCTCTCTACGCCCAAAAATGGCTCGATGTTGAATCGTCCGCGCAGCTTGTACGCACAAAGGTTCAAACAGAGGCGCCCGATGAAGTGTGGGTAGCTGGGAGCGACGATGTCGATGCCATTAATCTTGCCGCCGCTTTAAAACACGACGGGGCCTCTTCGAAGATTTGCCTCATCAGTTTTCAGGAGAACGGTTCGCTATTAAGTCGTGCCCAAGCAGCGCAGATTGATGAAGTATGGAACCGACAGCTTTTTTTGAGCAAATACCATAGTGCTAAGGAAGAGCGTAACAAGGGCCTTGTTCCCGAAGTAATAAAGATTGACGACGTGACTACCAGTGTTACGCCGAATGACCCAGATAAGCTGCAGAACCCAGACAATGCAGATAATTCGGACACCTCAGATGATATTAATCAACGAGCGCGCCATGCGGCAAAACCTCAGGTTCAAGCGGTACAGACCCAAGAGCGTGGCTACCTACTTTCTAT
>JAFUCE010000135.1 GCA_017459805.1 Eggerthellaceae bacterium | reverse complement strand
GGTTTTGCTTCAGGGGCATCAACTTCATCAAAGGTAGTCGCCTCTTTTTGAGAGGCACTTGTTTCGCCACTTGCGTCACTCGAAGAATCTGAGTGGGCGCCAATTTCGTCTGCCGCAAAATTTCCGCCTATCAGTTTTACCTCAGGTTGGATGCCGTAGAGGTTTTTGAAGCTCTGAGCTGCGCCAACCATGGGTTCACGCAAGGGGTAGGTGTCGGCATACCAAAGTGAAACGTCAGTAAAAAAACTGCCGTCAATAAAAGAGCTGAACGTTGGTGTAGGGAAGGCCGTGAGTTCACGTTTTTCAATAGTCGAGGTAGTGGGGCGCAAGAAGAAAAGCAAGCCAAAAAGCAGACCAAGCGCCATGATAGCCATGCACGCAAGCACCGCTATGTGTCGATAGTTTGAAATAGTGCGTCTATTTTGGCGGCTCATGGTCATGGGTAACTAGGCTTCGCTTTCGCTTTCAGATTCTTCGTCTGGGTTTGCTTCAGAATCCGTGTCTGATTCTGTGTTGGCATCTGAGTCGTTTGTAGCCTCAGTTGATGACGCCGCAACGTCAGGGCCACCGCCCGCAACTTCTGCATTGCTGCCATCGACAATCATTCCAATCATACCCGCAGCATCATAGGTGCCTGCGAACATGACGCAGTTTTCGATAATGACATCTTGAATGTTGTGCGCTTTGACAAAGGAAACAAGGTCTTGGCTTGTATAGCGGAAGTCAAAGGTATAGATAGTCTGGTAGCTGTCTACAAGAACGCTTGTGAAGGGGTTTCCGAACGAGTCTTTGATTATCAAGCAAGAAGAACCGTCGGTGACCTTCGGGTTTTCGATTTTACTGAGCGGCTGGTTTCCGCAGACAAAAGCTTGGTACAGTGCCGTTGGGTCGGCGTCGCTGAGGTCGGATATGACATAACCAGGTATTTCACTGTCGGGCACGAGGTCGTCAAGCCAATAATACATGTCGTTTGTTCCCTGCGGAATGCGCGCCACAACCGAGTCGGCGTAGTCCGCCATACCAGACACGCCAATTTCAGAGTAATAGGCACCGAGGAAGGGCTCGAAGGTCATTTCCTCCCAGTTGGCATAGTCGGCCGGCTCAATTCCCTTCGCTTTGCAGAAGCTTTCATATACGTAGTAGGCACCCAGTTGTGTCCAGTGGTGGTCGGTGCGGAAGTAGAGATATTCATCCTTGTGTTCATAGAGCGGTTCAAAGGTTTCGACGGGAATAACCTTGTCGCTTAAGCGGCTGTAGAAATAGTCGATGGCTTGTTCCTGGTTGGCACCACCCAAGTCCTTCTGCAGTTGAGCATCGAGCATTACACCTGCATTGGTGGGCAAGATGACCGAATACACCGTAGCGATGCCGTCAAGCCTTTCGGCTGCTTCATTAACAACCCCGCAATATTCTTCGGCCGCATCCTGGCTAAAGTAATACAGCGTATAACAGGCGGAATCGGTCATATAGATTCCGTTTGTAATTTGTGCTTCAAGGTTGGCTTCAGCTTGCTTCATGTCGGGCGGTTCGGCGTCTTTATTGCGCTGGGCTACGCCGCCTAATGCAAGCTTGTCAGAACTTGCCTGGTCGTCAGTGGCGCTTGAGTCGTCGCCAACAATGGGTAGCTCATCGCTTTGGCGGTTGCCACCATAGAAGGCTTCCTTGGGCTGTATGCCATAGAGGTTTTTGAAGCTCTGCGCAGCACCAACCATAGGTTCACGCAAGGGGTAGGTATCGGCATACCAGAGCGAAAGATTGGTAAAGAATTCGCCTGTTATAAAAGCTTGAGGGCTAAAGCTAGGGAAGGGCGTGAGGGTACGGTTTTCCAGGTTAGAAACCGATGGTCGTGCAAAAAAGAGCAGGCCAATAACAAGCCCAAGCACCATGATTGCGGCACACACTTCAACAGCGTGCATGCGTTGGCGCGTGATGGTTCTTTTGGGCGACCCTTGTTTAACACGTGCCTGTTCACGCGAGGATTCCCGCACGAGCGCGGAGCGTGGGCCTTGCGAGGATACCCGTACGCGCGGCAGTCCTTGCTGATGTGCTGTTTCGTCCGTCATGACCACACGTTGTTTTTGCGAACCTTCTCGGGTCTGCCCGTAGCGCCGATTTCGACGTGCAGCGTTTAGGTATGTATCTGTTTCACGATCTGCCATGTACGCTGCCTAGAATTGGAAATAAATGAAGGGGTTATAGCTGGCACCCGCAAGAGCGATGACAGCAAGAATAAGCAGTATGGGTGGGGTAATTGCTTCGGTAATGCTATAAATCATAAGCATGGTGGAGTTGTTTTGAGCTGCAACAAACATCTTGTGATGGAGGTATTTTCCAAGATTCGTGCAGGCAATAAAGCAGAAGAACATCAGGAAAATGTTTTGCATAAATATGGTTTGTACTTCAAGACCAGTAAAGCCATTTCCGGCAAGACCAAACACTCCCAGAAATACGCAGCCCATTTCAGCAAAGTCTTCGAAACGGAACAGAATCCAGCCAAGATAGACAACTATCAAAGCATAGATGTGCCCAGCTATTTTTGGCATGCGACCCTGAATAACGAAACGTTCAAGTACGAGGAAAACGAAGAAGTACAAACCCCACAGAATGTAGTTCCAGCTCGCACCATGCCACATGCCCGTCAAGAACCAGGTAATAGCAAGATTGCGCACAATAAGGATTGGTTCAACGCGGCTGCCGCCCAAGGGGATATAGACATAGTCGCGGAAGAAACTCGATAAGCTCATATGCCAACGGCGCCAGAACTCTTTAATCGAATCAGCCATGTAAGGGTAGTTGAAGTTTTCAAGATAATGGAAGCCCACCATGCGGCCCATGCCAATAGCCATGTCTGAATAAGCACTAAAGTCCAAATAAATCTGGAGCATATAAAACAGCATGCCGAGCCAATACCCAGTGGTTACTTGCGTAAATACAGCGCCTGTTCCCGTGGGAAGAAGCGTGTCGGCCACAAGCGCGCATGAATTTGCCAAGATAGCCTTTTTGGCAAGACCGATAGAAAAGCGACGAACACCGTAGTAGATGTCGGTGCGGGTGGGGTGGCGCTCATCGATTTCGCTTTGTACGGTTTCGTAACGAACGATTGGGCCTGCAATGCACTGGTGAAACAAGGACGAATACAAAAGCAGCTTCCAATAACTTGGCTGCGCGTGAACTTTGCCGCGGTACACATCGACCACATAGCTAATAAGCTGGAAAGTATAAAAGCTAATACCAATAGGAAGAACAACGTTTGGAATAAGCTCTGGAACGCCAAATACAGCCTGGATGTTTCCCAAGAAGAAGCCAATGTATTTGAAGTAGCCTAAGATGCCCAAAAGAACAACAAGTTCGCCCACTATGGCTAGTCTTTTTGCATTTTGCGTCTGGGCTTTTTCTATGCAGAGCGCAAAAAACCAGCTTGCGAGGGTGTTACCCATAAGGAGTATGAGGTAGCGCGGGCCGCCCCATGAATAAAAAATAAGCGAAGAAATCAAAAGCACGGCATTGCGGTACTTAGGATTTATAAGGTAGTACACCAGTAAATGAATTGATAAAAATACAAATAGAAATACCAGGCTGGAAAATACCATGTTTCAAATGCGCCTTCGTCTCTTATCCGACACAACCGCACAATTCTACCAAAATTAGTAGCTCCGAAATCCTTCACTTTGGTATTATTGATTTGCCTATAATAACTACGTAGTTTTAGCGCAGGAGCAATACGTGTTTCGGAATTTCGACGAAATAAGCCAATACCTGCTTGATAACCAGATTAAGAAAACCATCGTTTTGTGTGGTGCGCACGATGACGCTGCTCTCGCGGCTTTAGTTGATGCGCGGCGGCGCGGTGTTGCCGAAGGTATTTTGCTTGGTCAAGAAGAAGAAATCTTAAAGCTACTCGACGAACTTGAAGAGCCTGCAACGAACTACGAAATCGTAGGCATGCATCGTGGTGAACATGCAATTAATCTTGCGCTTGACATGGTTAAGGCTGGGTGGGCAGACATTCCCATGAAGGGCCTCATGAAAACGGCTTCATTTATTTGGGGTCTTATAGACAAAGAGCGTGGGCTTTGCGAACCAGGGCGCAAACTGACCCATACGACTGCTTGGTATTATCCAGAACGCAATGGCTTTATGTTTGCATCTGACACCTCCTTTATTCGCGAGCCAACGCTGGAAGATAAGGTTCAGATAATCGAAAACGCTATAGAGCTCCTACGTGCTTTTGGCATGGAAGAAATAAATGTAGGCGTTCTTTCGGCCATCGAAGACGTTAAGGACAATATTCCATCTACCGTGGATGCGCAAAAGCTTTCTGAAATGGATTGGCCAGACGGCATTCATGTGGATGGGCCCTTTGCACTTGACAATGCCATCGATCCGCATTCGGCAGAACATAAGGGCATCACGAAACCCATGGCAGGTCATGCAGACCTTTTGCTGTTGCCCGACTTCCTGACAGGTAATGTCTTGTACAAGAGCATCCATTTCTTTGCGCATTTACCCATAGCCGGAACGGTGTGCGGTGCCATTCCCGCCATTGTGACGAGCCGCTCCGACGAAGAAGATACCAAGTATTATTCAATCCTGATGGCCATTTTGCAGTCCATTTATCAGGAAAAACATCGTCTTTAAGGGTCTGTGACATTCTGTTCACACGATGTATTTCGCCGGCGCTCTGCGCTACAATCCTATGGCAAGAAAAAAAGAAACGGTTTGTTAATCCGTGCTAGATGAGGTCTTAAAAGCTTTTATTATTGGTCTTGTGGAAGGCATAACCGAATGGTTGCCCATTTCTTCAACGGGTCACATGATTTTGGTTGACGAGTTTTTGAAGCTCGATGTGAGCGATGCCTTTCTTGCCATGTTTTTGGTCGTCATCCAGATTGGCGCCATTTTGGCGGTCATCATTTTGTATTTCAACAAACTGAATCCCTTTTCTTCTTCAAAAACGTCTGAAGGCAAGCGTGAAACTTGGCGCCTATGGGGAATGGTTCTTATCGGATGCATTCCTGCTGCCATCGTGGGTCTTCTTCTGGACGACTGGGCTGAAGAACATCTGTTTAATGCCACCGTGGTTGCTGCCATGCTCATTGTGTACGGCATCGTGTTTATCGTGCTCGAACGGCGCAATCGCAAGCGGGAAGAAAACTTCAACGCTACGGTAGGCGGCAAGCATGCGAAGCTTGAAGGCACCGGCTATGAAGACGGCGACATTTTCCGTATTACAAGCGTGGACGATATTGGCCCAGTTGATGCTTTGAAAATCGGACTGTTTCAATGTTTGGCTGTTGTGCCTGGCACGAGCCGCAGCGGTGCAACGATTATTGGCGGCATGTTGACGGGCACGTCACGCGTGGCAGCAGCGGAGTTTACTTTTTTCTTGGCCATTCCTGTCATGCTTGGATGGGGGCTCGTGAAAGCTGTGAAGTTTGTAAGCGCTGGCCTGGTGCTTACTCAAACAGAGTTAATCGTGCTGCTCGTTGGCTTGGCAACAGCCTTTGTGACGTCAGTTCTAGCAATCAAGTTTTTGCTGGCCTATATCAAGCGTAACGATTTTGCCGCGTTTGGCTGGTATCGCATTTTGGTGGGTATTATTGTGCTTGGCTATTTTGCCTATAAAGGTCAGCTGTTTTAGCGTCTTTTTTGGTTCTCTGGTTTGCAAGTGTAGGTGATGTAGATGAACAAAGATGAAAGCATGGATGCCATTATTAAACATCGCGAGGCAATTGATGCCTTAGATGCGCAAATTGTCGATTTGCTCAATAAGCGCACGGAACATGCCCTCGAGATTCGCGCCCTTAAACCTGCCGCTGGCATGCCACTCTATGACGCCAAGCGTGAAGAAGAAATTCTTGAAGCGATTGAAGCCTGCAACAAAGGCCCACTCTATCCTGATAACCTTCGCGAGATTTTTGAGCTTATTTTGAAAGTAAGCAAGGAGGTGCCAGCATAAAATGGACGAATTAATGCAGGATGTGGCACCCGAAGCGCCGTTAGGGGCAATACCTGGTCTGCCTGACTACACTCAGCGCGGCGGAACTATAAGCATTATTGCTGGTCCATGTAGCGTTGAATCGCGAGAGCAGTTTGATGTGATTGCAGCTTGCATCGCTGAAGAAGGTCTTAGCTGGGTGCGCGGCGGCGCGTTCAAACCACGCACAAACCCACATTCCTTCGAAGGTCTTGGTGAAGAAGGCCTGCGTATAATGGCTGATGCCGGTGCTCGATATGGATTGAAAGTATTAACCGAAGTTATGGATAGCGCCCATTGTGAACTTGTTCATGAGTATGCAGATGGCTTACAAATTGGCGCCAGGAATTGCCAGAACTACAGCCTTTTGCGCACGATAGGCGAAGTGAGCGCCGAAAGTAAAAAGCTCGTTTTTTATAAGCGCGGCATGGCAACGACTATTTCAGAATGGTTGTCGGCTGTTGACTATATAACAGCTGCTGGTAATGACAATGTCATGCTGTGTGAGCGCGGTATGCGTACTTTTGAAAATGCAACTCGTTATACGCTTGATATTGCCGCCGTGCCAGTCGTGCATAAACAAAGTTTTATTCCCATATGTGTTGACGTCAGCCATCCAGCTGGAGTGCGCGACATAGTCCCTTCGCTTGCCTATGCGGCCATAGCTGCTGGCGCGGATGCTCTTATGATTGAAATCCATCCTAATCCTGCACATGCAAAATCCGATGCAGCGCAACAGTTGAACTTGGAACAATTTAGGGGCCTGCTGTCCAACCTGCGTGAGCTCGCGGCAAGCTTTGGCAAGACGCTCGTGTAGGTTTTTTCAAAGGCAAGCGCTCCATTCTCTGTCGAATTGCGTAAGTATCGTGCAGTTCGTTCTTTCCACAGTCATACGAACAAGTGTTTCGCTAAAGTGGAGGCATGCTAGATTTAGATACCTTAAACACTGAACAACGCGAAGCTGTTGAATACATAGATGGGCCCCTGCTCGTTTTAGCTGGTGCGGGCAGTGGCAAGACGCGTGTGCTGACCTATCGCATCGCCCATATGATTGAATCGGGCAATGTGTCGCCCTGGGAAGTGCTGGCAATTACCTTTACCAATAAAGCTGCTGCAGAAATGCGCGAACGCTTGGGTCAGCTTATTGGCCCTGCGGCGCGTGGCATGTGGGTGTCAACCTTCCACAGCATGTGCGTGCGTATTCTGCGTGCCGACGCCGAACGAGTGGGCTTTACGAAAAACTTCACTATTTATGATGAGTCGGACTCGAAAAGCCTCGTCAAAGCCATTATGTATGACCTAGACATCGACCCTAAACGCATTCCTTTAAATGCCGTGCGAAGCAGAATATCTTCAGCTAAAAATGAACTTATCATGCCTGGCGACTTTGCCGAAACGGCGCGCGACCCCATTGCGAAAGCGGCAGCGCGGGTATACGTTCAGTATCAGGAACGTTTGCGTGCGGCGAATGCCTTTGACTTTGATGATTTGCTTGTTTACGCCTGGTTGCTGTTGAAGCATCATAAAGACGTGCTCGAGGCCTATCAAGACCGCTTCCGCTACATTTTGGTGGACGAATACCAAGACACCAATCATGCCCAGTACGCTATAACGCAGCTTCTTGCCGCGAAGCATAAAAACATTATGGTAGTTGGCGACGACGACCAATCCATCTACAGTTGGCGCGGTGCCGACATCCGCAATATTTTAGAATTCGAGGGCGACTACCCTGACGCTCACGTGGTGAAGCTGGAAAAGAATTATCGTTCTACGGCAACTATTCTGGACGCAGCCAATGCCGTCATTGCCAACAATGCCAAGCGCAAGCCCAAACGCCTTGTGGCTACGGGGGATAAAGGAAGCAAAATCCAGGTATATATGGCCAGTGATGAACGTGATGAAGGGCGCTGGATTGCTGCGGAAATCGAACATCAAAAAGGCAATGGCTTTGGTTACGACCAGATAGCAGTGTTTTATCGTACGAACGCGCAAAGCCGTATGCTTGAAGACATGCTTTTGCGTGCGGGCGTCCCGTACCGCATTGTGGGCGGCACGCGCTTTTTTGACCGCGCGGAAATACGCGATGTCATGGCTTATTTGAATTTGGTCGTTAATCCCGCTGACGACATTGCAGCGCGTCGCGTGGTCAATGTCCCGCGGCGCGGCATTGGTAAAACCACTATTGAACACATTGACCAGCTGGCACGAAACAATGCCTGCAGCTTTTTGGATGCGGCTCAGCTTGCCGTGGTTGACGAAAGCATTCGCTTGCAAACACGAACAGCCTTGGGCGAGTTCACGAGCCTGATAGCTGAAGCAGCCACCTGGGAAGGCGATTTGCGTAAAGTGGTTGAAATGCTTATCGAGCGCAGTGGCCTCGTGCGTGCATTGGAAGACGAAGGGACCGATGAAGCGCGTTCGCGTATTGAAAACATCAAAGAGTTCTTGGGCGTCGTGGACGAGTTTTCTGAAACGCATAACCAGGACGAAGTGGCCTTTGCCGGCCCCACGGAATTTAAAGAAGAAGGCGAACCCGTGCGCGTGCTGCGTGGTGATTCCCTGGCCGACTTTATTGAGTGGGTGGCGCTCCGTACCGACCTCGACACCATGACCGACGACGGGCAGGCAGTCACCTTGATGACCATCCATTCGGCAAAAGGTCTCGAGTTTGACGTGGTCTTTGTTGCTGGTATGGAAGAAGGCATCTTCCCGCATATGATGTCTATCACCGACGGCGAAGGCGTTGAAGAAGAGCGCCGCCTTGCCTATGTGGCTATAACGCGCGCCCGCAAGAAGCTCTACGTAACCTGTGCTGCGGCCCGCTCGCTTTTTGGCCAAACGAATGCGAATCCCACAAGTCGTTTCTTACAAGAAATCCCGCAAGACTTACGGAAGACATCCGGTTTGGGGAGCAGCGGTTTTTCGGGAACAGGTTGGGAAAAGCGAGGGAGCCGCCGCGGAATATCTGGCAGTGGGACCGAGGCCGGCGAAGGGCGCGTTTTTGGTACAAGCAGCGCTTCGGGTTCTGGCAATCGTACCCGCACCTTTACTGCAGAAGACCATAAAAAGGCTGCGGCAGGCGTCACTTTCGCAGTTGGCGACTCGGTTGATCATAAGGTTTTCGGGCGCGGCACGGTAACATCCATCGATGGTGACACGCTTCTCATTAAGTTTGCGAAAACGGGCAGTGAAAAGAAACTTCTCAAAGACTACGCACCCATCGTCAAGATTTCGTCATAGAATAAGGGTATCTAAACTTAATTACAGGAGGAACAATGGCAGATAAAGTTTTGATTGTAGGACATAAAAACCCCGACAACGATGCGATTAGCGCCGCAATTGCAATGGCGTATTTTGAAAACGAACTGGCTCGTCAGGAAGGCCGCGACGTGGAATACGAAGCGGTTCGCTTGGGCCCGCTTCCGCCAGAAACCGACTGGAACTTGGAAGTCAATGGCATTACTGAACCGCGCCTTATTGAAAGCGTTGGCGCAGGCGACAAAGTCATTTTGGTCGACCACAGTGAATACGGCCAGGCGGTTGACGGACTGAAAGATGCCGAACTGGTTGGTATTGTGGACCATCATCGCTTGGGCGACGTGACCACTGCCGCGCCGCTCTATGTGACCATGCGTCCTTGGGGTTCTTCCGCAACGGTTGTTACGAGCATCTTCCGTCAGCACGGCATTGAAATCCCTGTTGATATTGCGCATGTGCTGCTTTCTGCCATCCTGACCGATACCGTTATTCAGAAGTCCCCAACAGCTACTCCGCATGATGCCATGCAAATTTCCTACCTTGAAGAAATTACTGGCAAGGAGCGCGTCAGCTTTGGTCAGGAGCTGTTCCGTTGCCGTGGTCGCGAAGACGAAATCGACATCAAGACCTACGTAGAAGCAGACAGTAAGGAATTTAACGTTGCCGGCAAGACCGTGCTTATCGCCCAGCATGAAACGGTAGATTTTGAAGCTGCCATGGAGCGCGAAGAAGAAGCCCGCAAACACATGCAGCACCTGATTGCCCAGCATGGATATGACTTTGTCCTGCTTATGGTGACCGACATTCTTGAGGAAGGTTCGAACTTCCTGGTTGAAGGTAGCCATGAAGTTGTTGACCAGGTATTTGGTGTCGACTCTTCTGAAGCTGTGTGGATGCCAGGCGTGCTTTCGCGCAAAAAGCAGGTTGCCGCACCTCTGCTCGAGGTTTAACAAGGGTATAAAAGGGGTCGGGATACCTTCTTTATGCAAGTAGTTCCTGGCGTCGCGGTCACCAAAGAGGGTATCCCGACCCCTACGATATAGAACTCACCTAAGAGGGTATCCCGACCTCTCCCGAAAACTCACCAAAGAGGGTATCCCGACCCCTTGTACCAGAAGCGACCACTCTTTTATTCATCGCGTTTATGCTATGAATGCTAATCAAGGACTTGGTGTCAAAGAATGACGGAGTTGTACGGATTTTTACGTCTAAACTCGTACAATTCCGTCATTTTT
>JAFUCE010000134.1 GCA_017459805.1 Eggerthellaceae bacterium | reverse complement strand
TCGTCGCCGAGCTCGGAGCGTACATCGAGTACTATAACGAAGGGCGAATCAAGCAGTCGCTCGGCTGGAAGAGCCCGATGCAGTACAGAAGGAGCCTGGGCCTAGCCGCCTAGGAAGTCCAGGAAAACGTCCGCACCCCCAGTGTTGCGTTAAGAATTTCAATCAACCCCACCGGCAAAGGCACCGCTCGTTAATTAATGCTTGACGCGTACGCTAATCTTTGCGTATAGTAAGCGTATGACAACTGAATAGCACTAAACCGTTGAGGCGAAAGTCAAGCTTGGATAAGAGCTCACAGAGAGCGGGCGATGGTGGAAATCCCGCAGTCACTGCCAAGTAAATGGGTCGCCGAGGGAAAGGGGAAAGGCCCGCGCAGCGCAAAGGCCGAGTATCTGGACCGTGAGCCCGCGTTAGTGGCAGAGCATGTGTTGGCATGTTCGCAGAGAGGGTTTGCCTAAACCAATGAAGGTGGCACCGCAGGTCTTTCAAGCCTGTCCTTCAAGCTCCATAGGAGTTTCGAAGGGCAGGCTTTTTCCATGCGGGGCAGCGCCGTAAGTCGCCGGCAAGGCGCGGTAAGACGCACAACTTCCAAAGGCGAAAGGATCTCCTCCGTGCACTTGGCCGACATGGAAACCAAGGTCCTCACACAGGGCCGCGTCGGCGCCAAGCGCCAAAGGAGGAAGATGAGAATGACCGAGAACACCGCCACCACCATGAACGCCACCATGAACACCGCGTCCGCTGCAGGCACCGCAGCCGCAGCCACAACAGGAGCCGCAGCAGCAGCCACCGCATCCGCAGCCATAACAGGCGTCGCAGCCACTGCATCCGCGACCGCCCCGCAGGCGCCCCGCACGGTCGCGGGCCAGGCGCCCCGCGCCGTCGCAGGCCAGGCACAGCGTGAAGTCGTCGCCGCGCGCACCACGCAGGGCCTGCAGACCCAGGACCTCATCCTGATAGCCGTCCTTCTGGCGGCAGGCGCTGTGCTCAAACTGACCGTCGGGTCCTTCTTCGCATCCTTCGGCATGAAGCCCAACTTCATCATTGCCATGTACTGCCTTGCCATCATCCTGACGCGCCCGAGCGTCGGCCAGTCGGCAGTCATCGGCCTGCTCGCCGGCCTTGTCTGCCAGCTGCCCATGCTCAACGCCACGCCGGGCCTCAACATCGTCTCCGAGCTGCTTGGCGCCGTGGTCTGCGGCCTGCTCGTGCGCATCCCGATGAACATCGGTGGCAAGGCCGACGTCAACCCCTTCGTGAACACCTTCGTCTCGACCTTCGTATCGGGCGCAAGCTTCGCGCTCATGGCCATCTACATCAACGTCATCAGCAACCCCAACAGCGAAACCACGGTGGCGGCGGCACTCGTTGCCTACGTGCTGATAGTCCTTGGCACGGCGACCTTCAATGCCATCCTCAACCAGGTCCTGGTCCCCTTGATGCGCAAGGTGCTCAAGCGCTAGTTCGGTAGCGTCCGGGGCGCGGCTTGGCTTGCGGCCCGGAGCGCGCCCCGCGCAGCGCCCCCGGTTGCAACCCGAGCGCACCCGGCTACACCCCGGGACCGCCAAAGCCCAGGAAAGTCCGACGCGAGTTTTTCAACAAGGAAGAGCCATGATAGAGATCAACAATTTCAGTTTCCGCTACCGCGAAAGCAGCGAACCGACGGTGCGCGACATCAATCTCCAGATTCCGCAGGGCTGCTTCTGCGGGATCACGGGGGCGGCCGGGTCGGGCAAGTCCACGCTGACCTACGCCATGAACGGCATCGTGCCGCATTGGTACCCCGGCGACTTCTACGGCCAGGTGAAGGTCTGTGGGATGGACACCTGCGACGTGGCCCTGACCGACATCTCGCGCGTGGTCGGCAGCGTGTGCCAGGACGTGGAAAGCCAGATCATCAACAACATCGTGGAGGACGAAATGCTCTACGGCTTGGAGAATTTCGGCTTCCCGCAAAGCGAAATGGAGCGCCGCGTCGACCAGGCGCTGGCTGACATGGGCATCGCCGATTTGCGCCAGCGCACGGTCGACTCGCTTTCGGGCGGCCAGCTGCAAAAGCTTGCCATCGCGTCGGTGCTCGCGCTCGAGCCGCAGGTGCTCGTGCTCGACGAACCCACTGCCGAGCTCGACCCCGCCAGCTCGCGCACGGTCTTTGAGCTGCTGGCCCGCTACGCGCGCGAACACGGCACCACGGTGGTGGTGGTCGAGCAGAAGATCGCGCTGCTGTCGGAGTTTTCCGACCTGCTGGTGGTCTGCGAGGCGGGCGCCATCCGTTTCGCGGGCCCGCCGCGCGAGGTGCTCCAGCACGCCGACGAACTGCTCGCCATCGGGGTGAACTGCCCGCGGTCTACCACGCTCATGAACAGCCTGGCGCGCGCCGGCGTCTATGCGGGCGGCACCTGCTGCAAGGTCGACGAAGCCCTCGGCGTGCTCGAAGCCCTGCTGGGGGTGGTCGCATGATAGAGTTTCGCGACGTGCACGTGTCCTACGACGCCGCCACGCCCGTCCTTCGCGGCGTGAACCTGCGCATCGAGCAAGGCGAATTCGTGGCCTTCGTCGGCACCAACGGGGCAGGCAAGTCCACGACCATGCGCCTGATCAACGGTCTGCTGAAGCCCGACGCGGGCCAGGTGACCATCGACGGCGTGCCCACGGGCGAGCTGGCCACCTCGCAGCTGGCGCGGCGCGTGGGCTTCCTGTTCCAGAACCCCGACAACCAGATTTGCTGCAGCACGGTGGGCGAGGAGCTGCTCTTCGGCCTGCGGGCGCTCGGCGTGGACGAGGCCGAGGCGCACAAGCGCGTGGCCCGCATCGTCGCGCGCTTCGGCTTCGATGCAAACGCCGACCCCTTCCTTTTGAACCGCGGCACGCGCCAGCTTCTAGCCCTCGCCTCGATCGTGGTGCTCGGGGTCCCGGTAATCGTGCTCGACGAACCGACCACCGGGCTCGACTACCGCGAATGCACGCAGGTCATGGACCTGATCGCCCAGCTGCATGCGGATGGCACGACCGTGGTCATGGTGTGCCACGACATGGAGATCGTGGCCGACTACGCCCACCGGGTCGTGGTCATGCACGAGGGGCGCGTGATAGACGACGGACCCACTTTCGACGTGCTGCGCAACCCCGCGACGCTCGCGCAGGCCTCTCTTCTGCCGTCGCAGATCGTGCAGCTTTCGCTCGAGCTGGCCGCGCGTCATGCGGAATTGGCGGGCAGCCCTGTGGCGGCGGCCAACGACCTCGACCAGATGGTGCATGCGTGCCTGGCGCAGTTAGGAGGTGCAGATGGCTAAGTTCCTCGAATACGTCCCCGGCGATTCGATTCTGCATCGCCTCAATCCCACCGTGAAGCTTATGGGCGCGCTCGTGTTCGCCATCGCCTGCTTCGCGACGGCCAACCCCATCCTGCTCGCGCTGATGCTCGCCTGCGGGCTGGCGCTGGCGGCAAGTTGCGGGATGCTTCGTCAGACTGCCGGCATCATGAAGGCCGTCGCGATGTTCTCCGCCATCCTGGCGATCATCCAGCTGCTCACGGTTTCCTCCGGCCAGCAGCTCCTGCCGCTTCCCTGGGGCTATGTCGGCACCGACAGCCTGCGGGCGGCGGCCACGACGGTGTTGCGCCTGGAGGCAGCCGCCATCCCGCTGTTTTTGGTGTTCTACGTGACTAAGATCTCCGACCTCACGAATGCGGCGGTGAAGAACCTGCGCGTGCCCTACAAGTACGCCTTCACCTTTGCCTCCACCGTGCGCTTCATCCCGGTGTTTTTGAACGACATGCAGGGGATCATGGAGGCGCAAACGGCGCGTGGTGTGGCCTTCGACACCGTGGGCCCGCTGGCCAAGATTCGCCTGATCGTGCCGCTGTGCGTGCCGCTGCTGGTGCAGAGCGTGCGCAAGACCAACAGCGCCGCCATCGCCGCCGAGGTGCGCGGCTTCAACCTGCGCACGCAGGCAAGCGGCTACAAGGAATACCCCTTCGCTGCTCGCGATGCTGTCGCCACCGTCCTTGTTGCCGCCCTGCTGCTGGTCGCCATTGCCCTCTAGCGCCACCCCGCCTGCCGCCCTTCGGCGGCCGCCCTCCCGCGCTGCCCCCGCCAGCCGCTTCTGGCGCCAGCGCTCGACGGCCGCCCTCCGACGCCGGCCCCCGGCACCGCCCTCCTGCGATTGACTCAGGCTTTTGCCCTCATTTTTAAAGCTTGTGTCAAAACCGAGCCCCTTTTTGGCAAATAATCCGCTTCGTGAACGACCGATGTGGCCATATGGAGCATTCTGAAGGATGAACAGGGGACGGGTTTTTCGTTCATTTGCCCTTCACCCAAGGACAAATGAACGAAAAACCCGTCCCCTGTTCATACTACCGCGCAAAGTTGGCAGGGTGCGGCACTATGCCCTGCCTCGCTCCTACCTTATAATAGATGCCAATAGATGCCAATAGATGCGCGTTAGGGAATAGGAGAAACGATGGAACTGACCACGAACAAAGATGGAGCAAAACTCACGATTAGCGTAAACGGGGAAGTCAACACGATGACCGCCCCCGAACTGTCCGCGCTCCTCAAAAAAGAGCTGCCCGGCGTGCAGGAGCTCACGCTAGATTTCGCCAAATGCGACTACGTGTCATCCGCCGGTCTGCGCGTGCTTCTTAACACCTACAAGCAGATGAGGTCGGCAGGGGGAACTATGCAACTTGTCAACGTCGACGAAAGCATCATGGACGTGCTTCAAAATACCGGCCTGGACGCTGTATTCGGGCTCTAGTTCCAAACAGAGCAATTACTTAAGCGAGTGAGTGCTCTATGGATGACGAGCAGGTACTGAGGATTCCCGCCGAACTTGAACGTATGGACGAAGTCCTGGACTTCACCAGCAAGCTCATAGACGCCCATGGCACGACACCCCTGGTGCGCACTCAGCTTCGAATGGCCATGGAAGAACTGTATGTAAACATTGCCCATTACGCCTATCCAGAAAGTGGTGGATGGGCAGAAATTCGAGGCAGCATCAAGGATGGTGTGGCAACGTTTCGCCTCATCGATGGCGGGATACCCTTCGACCCCTTGGCGAAGCCCGACCCCGACGTTACGCTTTCTGGAGAGGAACGGGAGATTGGCGGCCTGGGCATCTACTTGGTCAAAAGCACGATGGACGAAGTGGAATACGAATACCGCGACGGCTGCAACCAGCTGACGATTCGGAAGCGGATCGCCTAACCCAAGATTTGCAACCTATAACCTACCCACCATATACTCTACGATTTTTGCGCAGTTCGCAGCAGCCGTAGCCTTGAATGTCTCATACTCTATGCTGTGCGATCCGTCCGATTTATCCGAAATTGCACGAATCACCACAAAAGGGGTGTTGTTCAGATAGCAAGCCTGCGCAATCGCCGCACCCTCCATCTCGCAGCACATACCGCCGAAGTTCGATATTATTGCCTGCTTTTGTTCTTCGCTGAAAATAAACTGGTCTCCTGAACACACCCTACCTTCGTACGCATGAATATCCGGGGCAACTTTGCCCACAGCCTCTATCGCCATAGCACGCATTTCCTGATCTGCCGAAAAGGCGTAAAGCCCCGTGTAGGGAATCTCCCCTTTTTGGAAACCAATAGGTTCCACATCGAAATCGTGCTGCACGGCATCAACCGATACAACGATATCCCCGATATCAAGCTGGTTGTCCAGAGATCCCGCAACGCCTGTGTTGACAATCTTCGTGCACCCGAAATCGTTGATTAGGGTATGCGCGCAGATCCCCGCGTTGACCTTTCCCATGCCGCACTGGACGATGACAACTTCGTTATCCCCAAGCTTTCCGTCGCAAAATTCCATCTCTGCAATCGTCGTCGTCTTGGTAATCTTCGCCGCTTCTTTCAGTGTTGCCACTTCTTCATCCATCGCACCGATGATGCCAATCTTCGTTTCCTGCACAGAGGTCTGCCCCTGCCCGCATCCGGCTAGCAAGATGCACGTCAAGATTATCAGCGCCACAAATATTGCTCTTGTCTTCGTTTTCATTATTTGTCCTCTGCTGTCTTTGTCCTGTGCTGTCAGATACTTTCTCCATATCTATCTGCATCTACCATTCGCTGCGTCGAATATGAGGCTCAAAAGGCTCGGTTTATAGTGATATTATCTCACAGAGAGGGCACTGAAACGCGAGGAGAAGCACCATGTCCGAGCTTACAAGACGCAAGTTTATCGGTACGGCAGCAGCAGCTGCCATGACCACGGCGCTTGCAGGTTGCTCTTCCACGTCACAGGCTGTCTCGAGCAGCTTGGGGTCGAGTTCGACTTCCGCTTCAGCTTCGGCTTCGGCTTCAGCATCCTCCACTTCTGCGGCGTCAAACGGCGCTGCCGACGGCCCCATGACACTCGTTATCCTGCGGCACGGAGAAAGCGAGATTCTGCCCAATATGAAGGCTGACAAACGGGTGCTTATTGCGGCGCATGGCAACTCGTTGCGCTCGCTTGTCATGCAATTCGAAAAGCTGAGTGAAGAAGAGGTCGTGGAGCTCAATATTCCAACAGGGATACCGCTCGTCTATACGTTCGACCAAGATATGAATATGCTCGAGAAGCGCTATATTGGTGACCCCGACGTCATCGCGGAGAAGGTCGACCAGGTTGCCAACCAGGGCAAAGCAAGATAGCGCACCATATGTCAGAGGCCAACCATATGTCACCATCTGGTTGGGGTCGTGTGATTCGACACACTATTATTCGCAAAGGTAAGCCGTTAGCTGGCCTAAAAGATGCTTCATGTGGCTCTGCTTTTCCAGATGCTACTGGCCGGGCTATACCTCGGGGAGTTCCTCGCGAACGTAGTACGAATGTATTGCGTTTTCCGTGATAAGAACGGATTCCTGATTGAAGAACACGCACAGGTCTTTGGCTATCTCGTTTACAGTGCGCTCATCCACATCGATGAGAGACAGAATCAACGACTGTTCCTCTTCATACTCCCCGTTGTCCATGAAGTGCCCGCCGTTGGAAAGCGTGAAAGAGAAGGAGACATGATAGTAGTGACAGACCCTTTTGAGAATCGATATTAATTTATCGTCTTCTAGGGTTTGCTCCATAGCATGTTTGTCGTTCATGCCGATATAGATTTTGGTTTCTCTCATAAGGTCCCTTGAGGTCCCCTGTTCACGCCCGCAGCGTCGAGCAGTTGCGCCGTCCGGAAGGACGGCGCAACTTCATGCTAGAGGCTTGCGTTCACGAGTTTGTCCATGACAGCCTTGGGAACGGCGGATGTGCCGCCAAAGACGTAACCGTATTGGATGGACGCCTTGTTGGCCTTTACGAATGCTTCGGCTGCTGCGCTGTTCTTGACGTCTGCCAGAATCAGTACGCTCTTGTTCTTACCACAGAGGGCCGCGCCTGCCAGTGCGTCCTTCCAGCCGATCTTGTTGTCCTCGGCACGCGCCACACCGAGCTTGTTGGCACTCATCTTCACGGCTGGCTGGAACTTGATGCTTGCATACTGGTAGAGGCCGCTTCCGCCCGTGCCGTTCTTCAATTTACCTGTCGCCCACTCGGCAATGACCTGGGCAGTCTTGTACTGGTTGGAACCTGCCAGGCGAGAGATGTTGCCCGCAGTAATGCCAGCGGACTTGAGCTGCGTCTCAATGTCTTTGGGCAGTGCCACTGGGCCGCCCACGATGATGGCCTTCTTGAACTTGGCGCTCTTGATGTAGGCGATGGTTTCCTTAGCAAGGGCCTTGTTGGTCTCGGCATAGAGAATCGGGCTCTTGGTGGCGTAGGCATACGAGCTAATGGCGAGCGCATCCTTGAAGTTATTCTGTGTGGCAATGATGACCGTGTCAGAGCGGTTCTTCACGAGCTTGGCACACTCAATAGCGCGAAGCGTTGCCGCCGATGCCGCAGGAGCGCTTGCCTGCGTGCTTGCCACAGCGGGCGCATTAGAGGCCGCCGAAGTCGTAAGAGCGGGAGCAGCACTTGTTGCCGATTTGCTGCTTGCTTTAGCAGCGGTGGGCTGAACGCGTTTAACGGTGATGCCTAAGGCTTTTATCTGCTTTTCAGTGTTAGCAGAAACTTCAGTGGTAGAGCCAATGAGGTAGACGGTCTTGACACCCATACGCTTGAGTTCGCTCTTCGTCTGCTCCGCCAGGCTAGCCTTGCCCGTGGTAAGCATGGGGGCACTGTAGCTACCTGCCAGTGCGGCAGCTGCCAGTGAGTCCTTGAAGTCGGCGTTGGTAGCCACGACGGCCGTGGTGGCTTTGCCGTACTCCTTGGTAATCTGTTCCATGGTCTTAATCGCATTGCTACCGTAGAGGCGCTTCCAGGACTTAATCTTGAAGGTTTTGTTTACGGAGCCAGTGTAGTTGGTGCCCTTAGCAGTGACGGTGACTGTGGCGGTACCAACGTTTACGTTGTTCTTGTAAGAGAGCGTGTAGTCGGTATTTGCTTTAAGCGTTGTATTGCCGCTTTTCACGCTTAAGTTTTGCGTGATGGCCTTACCGGTGTAGGCCTTGCCCACCACGCCGCTGACCGTCAGCTTCGGGATGGCCACGTCCTTGGTCTGGGTCTTGAACGCCGTGTTCTTGAAGGTTGCGGTGTACGCGATCTTGCCAGCGGCGGCAAACGTCGCCTTTGTCACCGCGGCTGTCGTGTTCACCGTTTCGGTCTCCTTGTGGGACGCATCGGCCTTGCAGGTGCGCGTTGCCGTGACCTTCTTGTTGTCATTCGACCACGTGTACGTCGCCGCGCCCCAGTCGTGTTCAGCGGTGACGGTGAAGTAGACTCCGTAGGAGGCCTTCACCACGCTGCCCTCGTCGGCTCCTACTACGGTAACCTCATAATCGGTGCTGTCCGTGAGGAAGTAGCCGAACTCGTCGGTGACAAATTCAACCTCGACACCGTAGGTCGTACCGCCCGCAATCGTTCCGCTTGCGATTTCCTCTATGGCTTCAGTGTCAACCCAGATGGGACCCCGGGGGCTCACCTTGACCAAAGAGCCTTCCGCCATAGCAACCGCTGGCTTACTTGTGGCCATATCGGTACCGCAAACCGGCACCTCCACGCTCAGTTCGATGCTGTCGATTGCCTTCCCGAGTGGCACGTAGAGCGTCGTGTTTTCGCTGAGTGCCTTGCTGTAATAAACATCGTCTTCGTCCTCGACGTCGCGCCAATTGTCGAAGTTGCTCAGCGGCTGAGAGATGACGTAAAGATCTTCATAGTAGGGTACATAAACGCCCTTGGTGAAATAGGTGACGATGTCGTCGTATATATCATTATCAAGATCATCTACAGAAGAGCCCTTGGGAACGGACACCACGTAGGGCTCGAAAGCATCCTCGCCATCGATCGAAGACCCGACGAGCGTGAGGGTTACCATGACGGGGCCGCTGATTGTGAAGTTGGCGGTGGCGCTGGCCGCCAGATAGTTGGTCGACTCTGCGATGGTGGCGCGCACGGTGTAGTCGCCGGGCTCGGTGGGCGCATCGGCGGAATAAGCCTCGTCCTCAGCGTCCTTGGCCTTGTACTCGAAGGTTGCGGTGTCGGCACCGTAGTCCGCCTCGACAACCGGGTCGTTGGCCTGCTCGTTGCATGCCCAACCCTCCAGGCTCACGGATACCTTGTTCTGGGCCTTGGTAATCTCGAATTTCAGAATCTTGCTGGACGCATCGCTGTCGGACCACTTGTAAGTGTCGGGGTCTTTCAGCGTGAGCACCACATCGTATTCGCCGGCATTCGTGCCACCCTCGTTGGACGTCACGTCGTAGAGCTCGCTTGCCTCAATGTCGGCGGTCTGCGATTCGCCGTTGTATACCTTGCTCGCAATCGTAGGAGCCTCAACCTCCAACTTGGGCACCGTCACCGTACAGGTCGCGGTCCTGTCGTCGGCTGTGTCTGCCGTTCCGTTGGTCGTGGCGACGACGATGGCAACCGTACCCGGAGCTACAGCCGTCACCTTGCCGGAGCTGTCCACTGTGGCGATGCTCTCATCACTGCTCGTCCAGGTGAGGGTGTCTGCGAACTCATCGTATTCGGCGACGAAATCGGGGTTGGTTGTGACCGTCAGCGTCTTCGTTTCGCCTACGGCGAGGGTAGCGGATCCCGGATTGGCCCAGATTGTATCCGCGATAAAGGACAACTCGAATCCAGCCGTCACGGTCACATCCGCATCAGGCATGGTGAAGGTGTACTTGGAGCGGTCGCTTGCATCTCGGGTAACGGCAATCTCGGTCTCCCCCGCCGTCACTTTCAGCGAGTTATTCTTCAGTCTCCAGCCTGCATTGGGTGTCACGGTGAGAGTTACCGTCTCCTGCGGCACCGCGCGTTGCATGTCGGGGACGACGGTGCCGAACTGCACCCCAGACACCGTAATCGTGTGAGTGTTATCGCAAACCAGGGTCTTGTTCTTAAATTGATTGAGGTCGTTGCCGGTGTAGTTCGCAACTGCGAAGCCCTCTTTTGTGTCTTTGTCCATGAAGAGGTTTTCCATCTTCACGGTGACCGAAGTATCTCCGTCGTTGTAGCGGTAGGAGTTGGCCTTCACACTGATGTCGCGGGAAGCGTCCGCGTACTTCAGCGTGATGGTGGTCGCCATGCCGGTTCCATCTTGACCGTTGCCAATGCCGGCCCCGTAGGCGCTACCCGTGGCGTCCACATGGCCGCCGCTGATGACGATGGTGGTGCCGGCGCCGCCTTTGCCACCGCCGATGCCGGCGCCGCTCGCGTTGCCGGTGTTGGCCGATGCATTTGCTGTAACGGTGCCGCCGCTGATCGTGATGTTGTCACCATTGCCGCCATCGCCGCCACCGATGCCGGCCCCATTGTATCCGGCGTTTGCGGTTACGGTGCCGCCGGAGATGAAGATGTTGCCGCCACCGCCGCCTTCGCCGCCGCCGATGCCGGCCCCATGAGCGCCGCCGGTGGCTTCTACGGTACCGCCGGTGATGTTGATTATGCTGGCATTGACCTTGCCGTCGGTGTCGTCGCCTGCACCGATACCCGATCCGTAGCCATTGCTCGAGGCTTTCACCGTGCCACCGGTAATGGTGATGAGCCCCCCGATGCAGCCATCACCGCCGCCGATGCCTGCGCCGTCTTCACCGCCGACGGCTTCCACCTCGCCGCCGTGAATGTCGATTGTGCCGCCGGTGGTCGCTCTGCTACCGTCGTTGTCGCCCGAACCGATGCCAGCGCCGCCGTTCATATATCCAGTGCCCACACTTGAGTCAGCGCCACCTTCTGCATACACCTTGCCACCCCAGATAGTAACGGTGCCGCCATTGCCGCCCTCGCCGCCACCGATGCCCGCGCCCTTAACACCGCCGTACGCCTTTATATCACCACCATAAATAGTGATGGTGCCGCCGTCCCGGCCCTCGCCGTCGGCGTCACCGCCGCCGATGCCTGCGCCACAGGAACCGCCACGTGCCACAATCGTGCCATCGTAGATGGTGATGGTTCCACCGGCACCCGTGTTGCCCGCGCCGATGCCCGCTGCTTCCGTGCCATACTTGCTGGTGTCAGCCGTCACTTTGCCACCATGAATGGTGATGGGGCCGTTTGGACCCGTATTATCGTTGGAGCCGATTGCGGCATCACAGTTGTTCCAGCGCGCGTCGTCAGTTTTGGAATAGCAGATCAGCTCGCCTGCGTTTTCTCCTTCTGACTGGCCGTAGATGTTGAGCCTCGAATTCCAAGGAACGTAGATGCCGCCTTTCACCGTAAGCTTGGAGCCATCGGTGAGGACGATGTTGGCCTCTTCCCCTTGATCGACGACAATCCTGTTGTCGTTTGCGACGGTGCTGGTAACGTAGTACCAGCCGTTCAGGTTCACCGTGTCGCTGGAAATAGGGGTGCACACCCTGGACGATGTCTCCGACACAACCTGCCTGCTGTCGGCGTCCCAGCCCTTCTTGATATACCAGACGCTTTGTACTTCTGCTGCGTGCGCCGGCTGCGCCACGCACAGCAAGCATGCTGCAAGTGCTGCAGTAAGCACTGCCATAAACCAGGAAACTTTGACAGAGGTAGATTTTGCATTCATAGCAAACCCCTTTCACACCTATACGTCAGTCAAACATGCTTCACACTACCATCTTTGCCGTTCCCGTTCCTGGTCAAACGGCGCAGGCGTGTTCAAGTTGCACGTAAGCCTTCTGCGTAAACGTACATTCTATTCGCCACCTTTATTTATACTCCTTTATGCAGTTCGGCACAAGGAAAGCTCCTGATTGTCACTCTTTTGTAAGACTGGACAAAATGACAAAAAGTCGGGCCTTTTAATAACACAAGACCCGACCTTCTGGAGGTGACGCAAAAGGTGACGCAAGACCTGACCCTCTGTCACCCAAAATGACGAAAAGCACCCGTCCCTATTCGTCATTCCGCCGTTCGTCAGAACGGCGGAACTTCAACTACAAACTGGCTTTCTCGAGCTTGGTCATAACGTTTGCTGGTACAGCTAGCTTACCCCCGAAGACGTAGCCATAGATGATGGTGTTCTTCTTGGCTTTTACGAAGGCTTCGGCTTGAGCAGAGTTGTTAGCGTCAGCTAGGAGTAGAACGGATTTATTCATGCCACAAAGGGCAGCTCCTGCCAAGGCATCTTTCCAGCCACTCTTGTTGTTGTCAGCTCGTGCTACGCCAAGCTTATTGGCGCTCATCTTGACAGCAGGCTGGAACTTAATGGAAGCGTACTGGTAGAAGCCGCTGCCACCCGTGCCGTTCTTAAGCGAACCTGTTGCCCACTCAGCAATCACGCGTGCCGTCTTGTAGGCGTCAGCTCCTGCAAGGCGGGTAACGGCACTTGCGTTGATACCAGCACTCTTAAGCTGAGTTACAACGCCAGCAGGAAGAGCAAGTGGGCCACCGACAATAATGGCTTTTGTGAACTTGGCGCTCTTAATGTAGGCAATGGTTTCCTTAGCAAGGGCCTTGTTGGTCTCGGCATACAGTATCGGGCTCTTGGTGGCGTAGGCATACGAGCTAATGGCGAGCGCATCCTTGAAGTTGTTCTGTGTGGCAATGACGACCGTGTCTGACCTACCCTTCACGAGCTTGGCACACTCAATAGCGCGAAGCGTTGCAGCAGAGGCTGCAGGAGTGCTTGCCTGCGTGCTTACCACTGAAGGTGTGCTCGATGCCGCTGAAGTCGTAAGAGCTGGAGCCGCACTAGTTGCGGACTTGCTGCTTGCCTTAGACGCGCTGACATTAACGCGCTTGACCGTAATACCTAATGCCTTTATCTGCTTTTCGGTATTGTCAGAAACTTCTGCGGTGGAGCCAATGAGGTAGACCGTTTTCACGCCCATACGCTTCAATTCGGACTTGGTCTGCGCGGAGAGCGCGCCCTTGGCCGTGGTAAGCATGGGGGCATTGTAGCTACCTGCAAGCGCCGCCGCGGCGAGGCTGTCCTTGAAGTCTGCGCTGGTGGCCACGACCGCAGTGGTCGCCTTGCCGAACTCCTTGGTTATCTGCTCCATGGTGTCGAGGGAGGCGGAGCCCCACAGGCGCACCCAGCCCTTGATGGAGAAGGTGAGGCTCTTGCTGCCGCCGTAGTTGGCACCCTTGCCCGCGACGGTGACGGTGGCGGTGCCCACCTTCACGTTGTTCTTGTAGGACAGGGTGTAGTCGGTGCCAGCCTTGAGGGTCTTCGTGCCCGACTTCACGGTCAGGCTCTGCGTGAGCGCCTTGCCGGTGTAGGCCTTGTTCGCCACGCCGCTGACCGTCAGCTTCGGGATAGCGACGGACTTCGTCTGCTCCTTGAAGGCATCGTTCTCGAAGGTGGCGGTGTAGGTTGTCTTGCCGTCCTTGGCAAACGTGGCCTTGGTCACGGTCGCCTTTGCGGTCACCGTCTCGGTCTCCTCGTGAGAGCCTTCCTTGCACACACGCGTAGCCGTGACGGTCTTGTTGTCCTTAGACCATTCGTACGTTGCCTCGCCCCAGTCGTGCTCGAGCGTGTCGATGTCGGCGACGGTCTTCTCCTGCTTGGCGAAGGCCGCGTTGGCGAAGGTTGCAGTGTAGGTGGTCTCGCCCTTCTCGGTGCAGGTGGGCTGCTTGGTGATCTCGGAGGTGGCTTCCGCAGTCTCGGTCTCCACGTGCGCCGCATCGTTTGCGCACACCCTTGTGGCCGTGACCGTGCTGTTGTCGTCCGCCCACGTGTACGTTGCCGCGTCCCAGTCGTGATCGGCGGTAACGGCGAAGGTTATCTTTGCCATGCTTCCATACGCATCAATCTGCACACTATCCGAATCAGAGTTTTCCACAGTGATTGCCGGCGCACTACTATCATCGTATATGCAATACCCAAATGCGGGATCTAGATAAACCCGGGCACCATAGGTCTTCTCTCCCTCGATTGTGCCGGATAGAATCGTTTCGTCGGCTTCCCTATCCCACCACTTGCTGCGGCCCGTCTCCAATTGGACCGGGGAGCCGTCCTTGACACTGACAGCCGGCCCTTCAGCCATATCTGTACCGCAGAGCGGCTTTTCGACAGCAAGGTCGATAGAGTCTACCAGCTTGCTAAGCGCAAGATAGAATGTGGTGTCTGAATCTATCTCTTCCCAGTATTGGTCGGCATCTTCAAGGTCGTTCCAGTTGGTGTATGTGTTCAAAGGCTCTACTGTCGCATAGACCTCTTCTTCATATGGAGCATACTTACCGTTGGTGAAATGATCGATGATACTCTTGTACTTATCTTGATCATAATCATCCAGGTCTTCTATCGATGTGCCCTTTTGAATGCGGACAGTATATGGCTCAGCCACTGTATATGGTTCGGCCACATCGTCGCCATCTATGGAGGACCCGATGAAGGTGACGTTGACGAACTCCAGCTTGGGAATGGAAACTTCCTTTGTCTGCGATTCAAAGGCCGGGTTCCTGAAGGTGGCAGTGAAAGTCCTTGTGCCGGCCTCTTCTTCCGTGGCTTCCTTAGTGACCTCGGATGTCGTCTCAGCTGTCTCGGTCTCGATATGACTGCTGTCATTTCCGCAGGTCCGTGTTGCTGTGGCGGTGTTATTGTCATCAGACCAGGTATATTCCACCGAGGACCAATCATGCTCCTCCCACAAGGCTTTCACGGTGGTGTCCGCTGTTACCGTAATGGAAGTTCCCGGAACCTTTTCCTCGGGCTCGACCGATCCTATTTTGACTTCCCACGCCTTCAGACGACACTTGCCTTCAGGCGCACCAAAAGTGTCTGCGCTCGGAAGAATATAGCTACCGTTTTCAGCAATTGATTCGGCTTCCTTTGTGCCTGTTCCGCCATTGGGATTAAAGGTCACGGTATATTTCTTTTGGATTATCTCGAAGTCGCAAGTAGCTTCTCCGCCTTCGTAATTACTGCTTCCTGCTATGGTTGCCTTTACGGTATATTCGCCAATTTCGCTTGGAACAGTACCCGTATATGTGCCGTCATCTGCATCCTTCTTCTTGTATTCGAGCGATGCGGTATCTGCGCCGAAGTCTGCGGTTACATCAGGAGTGCTTGCTTCCTCACCCTTTGCCCAACCAACCATCGATACGGCAACGTTGTTCGGCGCCTTCTTAATCTCAAATTCCAGGTTTGTTGTACCGTCGGTAAAGTTCTTTTCGCTGCTTGTTATGCTGACAGTAGCAGTGCCGGCATTGACGTTATTGTCGTAAGAGAAGCTGTACTCTGAAGCATCAACCGCTATCCAATCGGGATCTTCTGCGGTACCGGCATTGAAGGTCGCCTTTAATACCGGCTTGTTTTCATTACCGGTATAGACGAACTCATCCGGAGTCACCGTGAATTCCAACGCATTGAAGTCAGCCTTTCCAATGGCAGCATCCACCCTCTTTGCTGGGATATCGTTATGCTCGCTATCGCCTTTGACCATGTACCAAACTTTGTAGTCACCTGCATCGGTCCCAACAGGTATGGTTTCGGTGAACTCCTCTGTCGCGCCGCTTTCGTCTCCCAAGGCATAGAGCATCTGGCCGCCGGTTGCCGCGCCGGCAGTAATGAGCTGTTGCTCACGTCCGTTATACGTTAACGTCTTAACTTCCGGTTCAGTAGCGATCGTCGCATTCGGCAAACCATGCGGCATTTCAACTACGTCCGTGTACTCCTGCCCTGCCAGCGTCACCTTCGCGGTGTAAACCGTCTTCGCAGGTGCGTCGCCGGTTGCCTCGAACTCCTCTGTCGTCACAGCTGCATTCAGAGTTTCGACATGCTTGCAAACGCTGCAGGTAAACTTGGCTACTGCAGAGGCGTAATTTTCGCCCCATGTCCATGCAGGATCACCGTAATTGTGGGCCTCATGAGAAGTTTCGTAAGCGCAGTATTTACATGAGCTGCTGTGGTCAGTTCCATTGTCAACGATCGTAATGTCTCTGTGATCGCATGGACCTACCAATAAGTGGCGGTGGTCAGCCGTCTGCATGGTATTGATTCGATTATCCTTGAGTACAATCCCCGAAGGATTGTTCCAATCTTCATACCAATCGTCGTCGAACAGCACAAACTGATGTAAAGAAGCATCTTCTTTGAGGATGATATCCTTTGCCCGGACCATCGAAGACTGCCAGTTTACGGACCGATATGTGACTTTCTGCACGGTGGCACC